>JALSJE010000104.1 GCA_026989495.1 Gammaproteobacteria bacterium
CGGCTTCCGGCCGGCCCGGCGCCCGGTCCCCTGTGGGGCCGGCTTCCAGCCGGCCCGGCGCGGCTGGAAGCCGCGCCTACGGAGGAGAGGGAACAGATCTGGAAGCACGGTTCACAGACGGATGTGCAGCAGCCTACAGGGCGGTGACGGACCTTCACGCCGCCGCCATGGATCTCCCGGGAAAGCCGGCGCGCGCGGTAACGGCGGCTACCCGCCGCGGACCTCCTTCTCCATCTGCTCGAGGCTGGTGTGGCGCACGTCCTTGCCGCGCACCAGGTAGATCACGTACTCGCAGATGTTGCGCGCGCGGTCGCCGATGCGCTCCAGCGCGCGCGCGGACCACATTACGTCCAGCGCCCGCGGGATGGAGCGTGGGTCCTCCATCATGAAAGTGATGAGCTGGCGGATGATGGCTTCGTACTCCTTGTCGACCTTGCGGTCCTCGCGCCACACCTCCACCGCCGCCTCGGCATCCATGCGCGCGAAGGCGTCGAGCGCGCCGTGCACCATGCGCCGCACGTGCTCGCCCAGGTACTCGATGTGGGCGAAGGGCTTGGTGGTGCCCTCGCCGCTGGCCAGGTGCACGGCCATGCGCCCGATGCGCTCGGCCTCGTCGCCGATGCGCTCGAGGTCGGTGATGGTCTTGATGACCGTGATCACCAGCCGCAGGTCGCTCGCGGCCGGCTGGCGGCGGGCGAGGATCTGGATACACTCCTCGTCGATGGCGACCTCCTCGGCGTTGACCTTGTAGTCGCCGGTGACCACGAGCTGGCCGAGCGAGGCGTCGCCCTCCACCAGGGCGCGCACCGCGTCGGCGAGCTGCTGCTCCACCAGCCCGCCCATGCGCAGCACGCGGTTGCGCACCTCCTCCAGCTCGGCGTTGAACTGCTGGGAGATGTGGTGCCCGATGCCGATGCGCTGCTCGCTCATGCCGGTCTCCCGTCGCCCGCTCAGCCGTAGCGGCCCGTGATGTAGTCCTCGGTCTCCTTGCGGCGTGGGTTGGTGAAGATGGTGCTCGTGTCCGAGTACTCCACCAGCCGGCCCATGTAGAGGAAGGCCGTGTAGTCCGAGACCCGCGCCGCCTGCTGCATGTTGTGGGTGACGATGACGATGGTGTAGTCGCTCTTGAGCTCGTGTATGAGCTCCTCGATGCGCAGCGTGGAGATGGGGTCGAGCGCCGAGGCCGGCTCGTCCAGCAGCAGCACCTCGGGCTTGACCGCGATCGCGCGCGCTATGCACAGCCGCTGCTGCTGCCCGCCCGAGAGCTGCTGGCCGCTCTGGCGCAGCTTGTCCTTGACCTCGTCCCACAGCGCCGCCTTGCGCAGGGCCCACTCCACGCGCTCGGACATCTGCGCGCGGCTCAGGCGCTCGTAGAGCCGCACCCCGAAGGCGATGTTGTCGTAGATGGACATGGGGAAGGGCGTGGGCTTCTGGAAGACCATGCCCACGCGCGCACGTAGCAGGTTGAGGTCCTGGCGGCGGTCGAGGATGTTCTCGCCGTCGAGCAGGATCTCGCCGCTGGCGCGCTGGTCCGGGTAGAGCTCGTAGATGCGGTTGAAGCAGCGCAGCAGGGTGGACTTGCCGCAGCCCGAGGGCCCGATGAACGCCGTCACCTGCCGCTCGGGGATGCTGAGGCTGATGTCGTGCAGGGCCTGGAAGCGCCCGTAGCGGAAGGAGAGGTTCCGCACCACGATCTTGGGGTTCGGCACCTCCGTCACTGCCGGCGCCGGCCCCGCGGCCGCGCCCGCCTCGATGTGCGCCGATGCCTCGTCCATCGTCTCCAGCCTTTCTCGAGCGCTATTGTCGCGCCTTGCGCCGGCGGAAGGCCACCCGCGCGACGATGTTGAGCGCCAGCACCGCCAGCGTGATGAGCAGCGCCCCGGCCCAGGCGAGGTGCTGCCAGTCCTCGTAGGGGCTCATGGCGAACTGGAAGATCACCACGGGCAGATTCGCCATGGGGCCGCTCATGTCGGTGGACCAGAACTGGTTGCTGAGGGCGGTGAACAGCAGCGGCGCCGTCTCGCCGCTTATGCGCGCCACAGCCAGCAGCACGCCCGTCATGATGCCGCCGAGGGCGGCGCGGTAGACGATGGCCACCACCACCTTCCAGTAGGGTGCGCCGAGGGCGGCGGCGGCCTCGCGCAGGGCGTCGGGCACCAGCTTGAGCATGTCCTCGGTGGTGCGCACCACCACGGGCACGACGATGAGCGCCAGCGCCGCCGCGCCCGCCCAGCCCGAGAAGTGGCCGAAGGGCACCACCAGCACCGTGTACACGAAGACGCCGATGAGGATGGAGGGGGCCGAGAGCAGCACGTCGTTGATGAAGCGGATGGCGGCGGCGAGCCGCGAGACCCGGCCGAACTCGGCGAGGAAGGTGCCGGCGAGCAGACCCAACGGCGCGCCGATGAGCACGCCGAAGCCCGTGAGCAGGAGGCTGCCCACGATGGCGTTGGCGAGCCCGCCCTGCTCGCCGGGCGGCGGCGTGGGGGCGGTGAACACGTGCGGCCCCAGCCACTGCAGCCCCTGGCTCAGCAGGGTCCACAGCAGCCAGGCGAGCCAGAACAGCCCGAAGAGCGTCATGGCGACCGAGACGCCCAGGTTGAAGGCGTTCACGAGCAGGCGGCGGCGGTACAGGCTCAGCATGGGCCCGCCCTCAGGCGCGCCGCCCCTCGCGGGCGCCGAGGCGGATCAGCAGCAGCTTGGCCGCCGCCAGCACCACGAAGGTGATCCCGAAGAGGATCAGGCCCAGATAGATGAGCGAGGCCACGTAGAGCTCGCCCACCGCCTCGGTGAACTCGTTGGCGAGGATGGAGGAGATGGTGTTGCCGGGCATGAAGAGCGAGGCGCTGAGCTCGTGGGCGTTGCCGATGACGAAGGTCACGGCCATGGTCTCGCCGAGCGCCCGGCCCAGCCCCAGCATGATGCCGCCGATCACGCCCACCTTGGTGTAGGGCAGCACCACCTTCCAGACCACTTCCCAGGTGGTGGCCCCGAGGCCGTAGGCGGACTCCTTGAGCGGGGCCGGCACCACCTCGAAGACGTCGCGCATCACCGAGGCGATGAAGGGGATGACCATGACGGCGAGGATGATGCCTGCCGTGAGCACGCCGATGCCCATGGGCGGCCCGTCGAACAGGATCCCGATGCCCGGCACACCGGCCAGCCGTTCGGTGAGCCAGGGCTGGACGTGCTCGCCGAACAGCGGCGCGAACACGAACAGCCCCCACATGCCGTAGATGATGCTGGGGATGGCGGCGAGCAGCTCGATGGCCGTTCCCACCGGGCGCTTGAGCCATCCCGGGGCGAGCTCCGTGATGAACAGCGCCACCCCGAAGCTCACGGGCACGGCGATGAGGAGGGCGATGGCCGAGGTCACCAGGGTGCCGTAGATGGGCACCAGCGCCCCGAACTCCTCCGTCACCGGGTTCCACGCCGAGCTCCCCAGGAAGCCCGCCCCGAAGCGCTCGATGGCAGGCCAGGCCCCGACGGTGAGGGCGGCGAGTATGCCCAGCACCACCGAGCCCACGGCCACGGCCGCCAGCCGGGTGCCGTGCCGGAACAGGGCGTCCTGCAGAAGCGCCCGCCCGCCGGGCCGGGCGGCCGGGCGGGCGGGACGGTCGACGGCGGTTGCGCTCGCTTCCCCCAAGGCGATCCCCCACGAGCCGGGCGGATAGCCTAGCGCAGGGGGCTCAGGGCCGCCACAGGGGGCGGCCGTCGGGGCCTTTGACCTGCTCTGCCCAGGTGCGCCGCACGAGCCCGGCCACCTCGGCCGGGATGGGCACGTAGTGCAGCGCCACGGCCATGTCGGCCCCCTTGCGGTAGACCCAGTCGAAGAAGGCGAGCACGGCGCGGGTGCGCTCGGGGCGGCGCGGCCGGGCCGGCACCAGCACGAAGGTGGCGCCGCTGATGGGCCAGGTGGCCTCGCCGGGCTGGTCCGTCAGCACCAGGTAGAAGCCTTCGGCATGGGACCAGTCCGCGCTGGCCGCCGCGGCCTGGAAGCTCTCGATGGAGGGCTCCACGTAGCGGCCCGCGCGGTTGCGCAGCCGCACGTGGCTCATGCGGTTCTGGAGGGCGTAGGCGAACTCCACGTAGCCGATCGCCCCCTTGATGCGGCGCACGTAGGCGGCCACGCCCTCGTTGCCCTTGCCGCCCACGCCCGTGGGCCAGGCGAGCGACTTGCCGAAGCCCACCTTGGCTTTCCAGTCGGGGCTGACCTTGCTCAGGTAGTTGCTGAAGATCCAGGTGGTGCCGGAGCCGTCGGCGCGATGGACCACGGTGATGCGCCGGCCCGGGAGCTTCAGGCCCGGGTTCTCGGCCGCGATGCGGGGGTCGTCCCAGCGCCGCACCTTGCCCAGGAAGATGTCGGCCAGCAGCTCGCCGCTCAGCCGCAGCTCGCCCGGTCCGACCCCCGGCACGTTCACCACGGGGACCACGCCGCCCATGACCACCGGGAACTGCACCAGGCCCGCCTTGGCGAGCGCCCCGGCCTTCAGGGGCGCGTCGGAGGCACCGAAATCCACGGTGCGCTTCTGGATCTGGCGGATGCCGCCGCCGGAGCCGATGGACTGGTAGTTGACCTTGACCCCGGTCTCCTTGTGGTAGGCGCTGGCCCACTTGGCGAGCACCGGGTAGATGAAGGTGGAGCCTGCCCCGGAGAGCTGGTCCGCGGCGCCGGCGGCGGCCGTCGCGAACGCGGTGCCGGCGATGAGGACGCTTGCGATCAGGCGCTTGATGCAGGCTTGCATGGGTCTTCGTCTCCTGTCGGTCGCTTGCGGACGCCGGGCAGTATGGCGCCGCAATGTGACACGACGATGACAGGCCCGGCTCAGCCGCCGCCCGTCCCCTGGCGCCCGTCCCCCGCGGCGTCCGGGCGCGCGACGCGCTCGGGGGGGAAGTCGCAGCGGAAGGTGCTGCCCTGCCCCTCGACGCTCTCGATGCTCAGGGCGGCCTCGTGGCGCGCCAGCACGTGCTTGACGATGGCGAGCCCCAGCCCGGTGCCGCCGGTGGCACGCGAGCGGGCCACGTCCACCCGGTAGAAGCGCTCGGTCAGGCGCGGTATGTGCTCGGGGGCGATGCCGATGCCGGTGTCGCTCACCGTCAGGTGCGCACCGGCGGCGTCGCCCCACCAGCGCACGCGGATCTCGCCCCCCTCGGGCGTGTACTGCACCGCGTTCACCACGAGATTGGAGAAAGCGCTGGCGAGCTCCCCCTCGTTGCCCACCAGCCCCAGGCCCTGCTCGGCGTCCAGGCTGATGCGGTGGCGGCGCGGCCCGCTGAGCGCCCGCGCCTCGGCCACGATGCGCGCGAGCAGGGCGGGGACGTCCACCGCCTGGCGGAGCCGGGGCCGGTGGGCGGCATCCTCGGTCTCGAGGCGCGAGAGCATGAGGAGGTCGTCCACGATGCGGCGCATGCGCGCGGCCTGCTCGCGCATGAGAGAGATGGGACGCGACCAGCGGCGCGCGCATTCGGCGTCCTCCTCCAGCGCCTCGAGGTAGCCCACCAGCACCGTCACGGGCGTGCGCAGCTCGTGGGAGACGTTGGCCACGAAGTCGCGCCGCATGGCCTCCAGCTTCTTGATGCGCGTGACGTCACGGGCGATGAGGAGGCGCTGGTTGTCGCCGTAGACGATGAGCTGGACGGAGAGCTGCACCGCGTCATCCACCGGCGAGGGTATCTCCACGGGCTCGGCCCACTCGCCGCCCTCCAGGTAGCGCACGAAGGCGGGATGGCGCACCAGGTTGTGGATGCGGCGGCCGAAGTCCTGCGGGGCGCGCAGGCCCAGCAGGCGCTCGGCCGCCTCGTTGAGCCATTCGATCTCGCCAGCATCGCGCAGCACCACGGCGGCGTCCGGCATGGCTGCGGCGGCGTCGCGGAAGCGCTCGAGGAGCCCTGCGAGCCGTCGCTTGCGGCTGCGCGAGCGCTGCCGCAGCCGGTAGATGAGCTCGAGCAGCTCGTCCCACAGGCCCCAGGCGGGCGGCGGGTAGATCCCCCGCCCGTCCGCGAGCCAGCGCCGCACCCGCGCCAGGCTCCACAGGTGGGCGCCCAGGTAGGCGAGCGTGGCGAGCCAGAGCGCGAGCAGCACGTTTCCTGCGGCCGCCCCCAGGACGAGGGCAGCGGCGAGCACGCCTGCCAGGCGCCAGAGCTCAGCCGCCACCGCCGGCTCCGGCTGCGTGCGGATCGTAGGCGTAGCCCACGCCACGCACGGTGCGGATGCACGCCGCGAGCCCATGCGGCTCGAGAGCCCGGCGCAGGCGGCGCACGTGCACGTCCACGGTGCGCTCCTCCACCGGCGCCCCGCCCCAGACCGCGTCCAGGAGCTGGGCGCGTGTGTAGACCCGCTCGGGGCGGCTCACCAGAAAGGCCAGCAGGTCGAACTCGCGCCGGCCCAGCATGATCGCCGCGCCGGCGGCCGTCTCGGCCCGGCGGCGGGCCGGATCCACCCGCAGGGGACCGGCGGGCGTGCCGCCGCGGCCCGCGCGCCGCAGCACGGCCCGGATGCGGGCGGCAAGCTCGCGCGGGGAGAAGGGCTTGGTGACGTAGTCGTCGGCGCCGGTCTCCAGGGCACGGACCTTGTCGGCCTCCTCGCCGCGGGCGGTGACCATGATCACCGGCAGCTCGCGCGTGGCCGGCGCCTCCTTCCAGCGGCGCGTGAGCGCGACGCCGCTCGTGCCCGGGAGCATCCAGTCCATGAGCACCAGGTCGGGCAGGCCATGCTCGGCGAGCACCGCCTCGGCCTCACGCGCATCGGCCGCGCACAGGGGCAGCATCCCGGCCCGCTCCAGGGCGAAGGCCAGCATCTCCCGCACGGCCGGATCGTCCTCGACAACCAGTATCCGCTCGCCTGTCATGGGCGCAAGTGTACCGCCGGCCAGAGCGCTGGACGATCGCAGCGCCCCGGTGAGGCCCGACGCAGGATCCGTGAAGAAGGTTACAGGAGCATGACAGGCCCCGGGCCGCGGTGCCCGCGGTCTTGGCGGGCCCGACCGGCGGCTCAGCGGATGCGGACGGCGAGCACGTCGCAGGGGGCGTGGTGGAGCACCGCGTCGGCGGTGGATCCGAGCAGCCGGGTGATGCCGCGGCGCCCGTGGGAGCCGATCACGACGAGATCGGCACCGATCTCCCCGGCCAGACGCACCACGTCGTTACGGGGATGGCCCCATTCCACCCGCAGGTGGGCCTCGCGCGCCTCCAGGCGGCCTGCGAGCTCCTCCAGCCGCGCGCGGGCGACCTTCAGCAGATCCTCCTCCTCGGGAAGCCAGTCGGGTGCCACCATCGGCTCGTAGCCGAGGTCGAGCGGGGGGACGTACTCGACCACGTGCAGGAAGGTGAGCTCGGCCTCGTTGCGCCGGGCGATCTCCAGCGCGCGCCGGGCCACCTGCTCGGCGGCGGCGGAAAAGTCGAGCGCGGCGAGGACGTGGCGGTAGCGGCTCATGGCTGGGCTCCTGTCTGCTCGGATGGGGATTGCGTGGCCGCGGGACCGCCTGCCGCGCGCCCGAGCAGGCGGCGCACGGCCGAGGCGACGCGTCCGGCATCCGGAATGGATGCGGCCTCCAGGGCCGCATTGTAGGGCGTGGGGACATCCTCGCCCGCCACGCGCGCGACGGGTCCGTCGAGCTCGAAGAAGGCGGCCTCGGTGAGGGCGGCGGCGACCTCGGCGCCGGCACCGGCGAAGCGGCAGTCCTCCTCCACCACCACGGCGCGGTGGGTGCGCCGCACCGAGTCCACCAGCCGGGGCAGGTCCAGGGGCCTGAGGCTGCGCAGGTCGATCACCTCGGCCTCGATCCCCTCGGCGGCGAGGGCCCCGGCCGCCTCCAGGCAGACCTTCACCATGCGGTGCCAGGCGATGAGCGTGACGTCGCGCCCCGGCCGCCGCACCGCCGCCGCGTGCATGGGCGGGGGCGGGGCGTCGGGGTCGAAGGACCCCTTCTCGAAGTAGAGCAGCTCGTGCTCCAGCACCACCACCGGGTCGTCGGCCTCGATGGCCTGGGTGAGCTGCCAGTAGGCGTCCTGGGGGGTGCCGGGCACGACGATGCGCAGGCCCGGAACGTTCAGGAACATGTGCTCGAGCCGCTGCGAGTGCTGGGCCGCGAGCTGGCGGGCCACGCCGCCCGGGGCCCGCACCACCAGCGGCACGGCGAGCTGCCCGCCCGACATGTAGCGCAGCTTGGCGGCCATGTTGACGATGGCGTCCAGCGCGAGCAGGGCGAAGTTGACCGTCATGATCTCGACCACGGGCCGAGCGCCCACGAGCGCCGCGCCCACGCCGAGCCCCGTGAAGCTGTTCTCGGAGATGGGTGTGTCGCGCACGCGCCACTCGCCGTACCTGGCGTAGAGGCCCTGGGTGACACGGTAGCTGCCGCCGTAGAGGCCCACGTCCTCGCCCACGATGAAGACGGCCTCGTCCCGGGCCAGCGCCCGGTCGAGGGCGATGTTGAGCGCCTCCCACACCATGAGCTCCGGGCGCGGCTCGGCCGGCGCCACGAGCCCCAGGTTCTCGCCCTCGCGCCTGCGCCGTCCGCCCGTCATGGCGCCGCCCTTCGGGCAGGAATCTCGGGCGCGTAGACGTCGAGGGGCTGGGCATAGACGTCGCGGTGAAGCTCGGTGGGCGGCGGGCTCTGCTCGGCGAAACGCACCGCCGCCTGCACCGCCTTCCGGGCGCGGCGCTCCAGCTCGGCCACCTCGCCCTCGCCGAGCCACCCCTCGGCCAGGGCCCTGCGGCGCAGGCCCTCGAGAGGGTCGCGGGCGCGCAGCTCGGCCACCTCCAGCGCCGAGCGGTAGGCGCCGGAATCCGCCATGGAGTGGCCCCGGAAGCGGTAGGTCTCGCACTCGAGGAGGAAGGGCCCCTTGCCCTCGCGCACGTGGCGCAGGGCCTCGCGCGTTGCCTCATGGACGGCGAGCACGTCCATGCCGTCCACCCGCCGGCCCTCCATGCCGTAGGCGCAGGCGCGGCGCCACACTTCCGGGACCGCCGAGTGGCGATGGATCTCGGTGCCGATCTGGTAGCGGTTGTTCTCGCAGACGAACAGCACCGGGAGCTTCCACAGGGCGGCCATGTTGAGCGACTCGTGGAAGGTGCCCTGGTTGACCGCCCCGTCGCCGAAGTAGCACAGGACCACGTCCGGCTCCTCGTTCAGGCGCAGCCAGTAGGCCACGCCGATGGCGACGGGGAAGGTCTCGCCCACGATGGCGTAGCCGCCGAGGAAGCGGCGCTCGGCGTCGAAGAGGTGCATGGAGCCGCCGTAGCCGCGCGAGCAGCCGGTCGCCTTGCCGAAGAGCTCGGCCATGACGGCCTCGGGCGGGGTGCCGCGCACGAGGGCATGCACGTGCTCGCGGTAGGTGCTGACCACGTAGTCGCCAGGATCGGCGGCCCGCAGCGTCCCCACCGCCACCGCCTCCTCGCCCGGGTAGAGGTGGAGGAAGCCGCCGATGCGCCCCTGCAGGTACTGCTCGGCCGCGGCCTGCTCGAACAGGCGCGCGAGCAGCATGTCGTAGAGGAACTGCCGGATCAGGTCCCGCCGCATCCGTCCCTCACACCCTCATGCCCGCCCTCGGCGCGGCGGGCCCTGCCCGCCGCGGGGACCCGCCGGGCGGCTGCCTTCCTGCCGCCGTCCTCAGGCGGCGGCCTTCTGCTCGCCGGGACGGAAGACGATGCGATCGTCCTCCACGTCGGCGACGATCGTATCGCCCGGCTTGAAGCGCCCGGCCAGGATCTCCCTGGCGAGCGGGTTCTCCAGCAGATGCTGGATGGCCCGCTTGAGGGGACGCGCCCCGTAGACCGGGTCGTAGCCCGCCTCGCCGAGCTTGTCCAGCGCGGCCTCCGTGAGCTGGAGGTCCATGTGCCGCTCCTGAAGCCGCCGGCGCAGGTAACGGATCTGGATCTCGGTGATCCTGCGGATCTGCTCCCGGCCGAGCGGGTGGAAGACCACCACCTCATCGATGCGGTTGATGAACTCGGGGCGGAAGTGCTTGCCCACGATCTCCATCACCGCCTCCTTCATGGCCCCGTAGCTCGCCTCGCCCTGGGCCGCCATCTCCTGGATCAGGTGCGAGCCGAGGTTGGAGGTCATGACGATGACCGTGTTGCGGAAATCCACGGTGCGGCCCTGCCCGTCGGTGAGGCGCCCGTCGTCGAGCACCTGCAGCAGCACGTTGAACACGTCCGGGTGGGCCTTCTCGACCTCGTCGAGCAGCACCACCGAATAGGGCCGCCGCCGCACGGCCTCGGTGAGATATCCCCCCTCCTCGTAGCCCACGTAGCCCGGGGGGGCGCCGATGAGCCGCGCCACGGAGTGCTTCTCCATGAACTCCGACATGTCGATGCGCACCAGAGCCTCCTCGGTGTCGAAGAGGAATTCGGCGAGCGCCTTGCACAGCTCGGTCTTGCCCACACCCGTGGGGCCGAGGAAGAGGAAGGAGCCGTTGGGACGGTTGGGGTCGGAGAGCCCCGCGCGCGCGCGCCGGATGGCGTCGCACACGGCGGTGACGGCCTCGTCCTGGCCCACGACGCGCTTGCGCAGCTCCTCCTCCATGCGCAGCAGCTTCTCGCGCTCGGACTCGAGCATCTTCGCGACCGGGATGCCGGTCCAGCGCGAGACCACCTCGGCGATCTCCTCCTCGGTGACCTTGTTGCGCAGAAGCCTGAACTCCTGGCGCTCGGCCTCGGCGGCGCGCTCGAGCTGGCGCTGCAGCTCCGGGATGCGCCCGTACTGGAGCTCGGCCACGCGCTGCAGGTCGCCCGCGCGGCGCGCGGTCTCGAGCTCGATGCGGGCGCGCTCGAGCTCCTCCTTGATGTGGGTGGCGCCCTGGAGGGCGGCCTTCTCGGCCTTCCACACCTCCTCGAGGTCGGAGTACTCGCGCTCGAGCCGCGCGATCTCCTCCTCGAGCTTCTCGAGGCGTTTCCTCGAGGCCTCGTCCGTCTCCTTCTTGAGCGCCTCGCGCTCGATCTTGAGCTGGATCAGGCGCCGCTCGAGGCGGTCGAGCTCCTCCGGCTTGGAGTCGATCTCCATACGGATGCGCGAGGCCGCCTCGTCGATGAGGTCGATGGCCTTGTCCGGGAGCTTCCGGTCGGTGATGTAGCGGTGCGAGAGCGTGGCCGCGGCGATGATGGCCGAGTCCGTGATCTCCACGCCGTGGTGCACCTCGTAGCGCTCCTTGAGCCCGCGCAGGATGGCGATGGTGTCCTCCACGCTGGGCTCGTCCACCAGCACCTTCTGGAAGCGGCGCTCGAGGGCGGCGTCCTTCTCGATGTACTTGCGGTACTCGTCGAGGGTGGTGGCGCCGATGCAGTGCAGCTCGCCGCGCGCCAGCGCCGGCTTGAGCATGTTGCCGGCGTCCATGGCGCCCTCGGCCTTGCCCGCGCCGACGATGGTGTGGATCTCGTCGATGAAGAGGATGATGCGCCCCTGGGCCTGGGCGATCTCGCGCAGCACGGCCTTGAGGCGCTCCTCGAACTCGCCGCGGAACTTGGCCCCGGCGATGAGCGCGCCCATGTCGAGCATGAGGATGCGCTTGTCGCGCAGACCCTCCGGGACCTCGCGGTTGACGATCCGTTGGGCCAGCCCCTCGACGATGGCGGTCTTGCCCACGCCCGGCTCGCCGATGAGGACGGGGTTGTTCTTGGTGCGCCGCTGCAGCACCTGGATGGTGCGGCGGATCTCGTCGTCGCGCCCGATGACCGGGTCGAGCTTGCCCTGCTCGGCCCGCTCGGTGAGGTCCACGGTGTACTTCTCGAGCGCCTGGCGCTGATCCTCGGCCGATGGGTCGTCCACCGGCTGGCCGCCGCGGATCTTCTCGATCGCCTGCTCGAGGGCGCCCTTGCTGGCCCCGGCCTTGCGCAGGAGCTCGCCCAGGGTGCCCTTGTCCTCGAGGGCGGCGAGCACGAACAGCTCGCTGGAGATGTAGTGGTCCTTGCGCTGCTGGGCGAGCCTGTCGGTGATGTTGAGGAGCTTGACCAGGTCGTTGGACAGATGCACCTCGCCCGCGGCCCCGTGCACGGTGGGCAGGCGGTCGAGGGCGGCGCCCAGCTCGGCCCGCAGCCAGTCGACGTTGACGTCGGCCTGGGCGAGCAGGTGGCGCACGGTGGAGCCCTCCTGGTCGAGGAGGGCCACCATCACGTGCACCGGCTCGATGAGCTGGTGGTCGCGCCCGATGGCGAGGCTCTGGGCGTCGGCCAGCGCCTCCTGGAACTTGGTCGTCAGTCGGTCCATCCGCATGTATTCGCTCTCCGGGTGTGAGTGCCTGGGCTAGGGGCGGAGATGGGGGCCTGCCCGGGCTTTTCCAAGGCCTGCGCGGGAGCGGGCGGG
Organism: Gammaproteobacteria bacterium; assembly: GCA_026989495.1. Classification (GTDB taxonomy): domain Bacteria; phylum Pseudomonadota; class Gammaproteobacteria; order S144-34; family S144-34; genus S144-34. The sequence goes on from JALSJE010000104.1 coordinate 12,303, forward strand.
CTCCCCTTCCCCGGCGACGCCCGACGCCTGCCGCGGCCGCGCCATCGGCGGTCCTTCATGCCGGCCCCTTGCATCGGCGCGGCTGGAAGCCGCGCCTACGGGGGGACCGCGGCTGGAAGCCGCACCCACGAACGGAAAAGCGGAAATGGGGACGGACAGCAGCTCCTCCATGGCCTTCTCGCATGACCCTTCGGGGCCGGCTTCCGGC
>JALSJE010000105.1 GCA_026989495.1 Gammaproteobacteria bacterium
GGGCGTCACAGGTGCCTGCAGCACCACCGCGTCCATCACCCGCTGGTCTCCATGCCGCATCCGGACGACAACAGCCCGATCTGGAACACTTACGCACCGGAAGGCACGGATTCAGGCCATTATTCATTATACATACGAGACCGTGACCCTGTAAACCGTTTTCGTCCCTTCGCTGTCCCCGTCCGATCCGCGCCGAGGGCCTTTGGCCCATGGGGGTGAACCCCGCGCGGTCGAGGTACGCCCGTTCCGGGGCGCGCCCGAGGCGTGGACGCGGCGGGCCGCCGTCCAGGCCCTGGACCCGAAGGCCTATTCGCCGCCCTCGACGGAACCTCCGGGAACCAGCGGTTCGCGGAATCTCCAGGAGCCCCCCGCAACCCCACCTGCGCCCCAGCGTGAGCGGCACATCTACCCGAAGGACGGCGACTGGCCGTTCACCCATCCGGTTCCGCCTTCGGCCGTGGCCAAGGTGGACGCCATCCGCAACGAAGCCATGGCCAATGGATGGCGTGAGGCTCGCCTCTACCAGAACCGCGGTCGTTTCCGCTTCCCCTGCGGCGAAGATTACGGGCTGGTCTGTTTCGTGGACGGAGACGAGCGCATCGGCGAGGTCACCCGTCAGTCCATCGAGATCATCGGGCCGCCGCCGCGGGAGTCCGTCCTCCGCTTCTACAACCCGGACGTGGAGCAGCCATGGCACAGGACAAATCGACAGGAAAGGCGATTTGGACGCGCCGAAGGCGCGCCCGAAGGGTGCGAGCCAGGGATGGCGAGCGTCAAAACCGCAGGCACGCATTGACCAGGCCCTACGCCAACGCCCGCGACGTCCTCCCGCCCGACCTGCTCGAGGCCGTGCGGGAACACTTCACCGGTCTCCTGTGGGTGCCGAGCGATTCCGGGTTCTACGAGGAGCGCCGCAGGCTCGTCCTGGCCCTGAAGGAGCGAGGCATCTCCACCAACGAGGTGGCGCGCCTGGCCGGCATCACGCCCCGCCGCGTCCGCCAGATCGTGGCCGAGAGGCGATAATTGCCGAGTTCGGAGGGTAGTTCCGTAGGAGCTAAACATTTTTATCGCTGGTAAAGGCAATGCTCGCCGAGGACAGGACAACGACGACGGAGCCGATGTTGTGTGCGATCGCTCCCATGATGGGAGACAGAAGCCCCCATCCGCTGGCCAATATCGCTATGGCATTGAATGCCATGCCGAGCCAGTTCACGGCGGCTGCCCACGCAAGAAAAAAGGCGCCCCGGGCGCCCTTCCCCTCCCCGGACGAGGCGCGCGGCGGGTTCAGCGCCCGCCGCCAGCCTTGCCCTTGGGCTTGCCGCGGCGGCTCTCCCCCTCGACCGCCTTCATGCTGAGGCGGATGCGGCCCTGCTTGTCCACCTCCAGCACCTTGACCCGCACCACGTCACCCTCGGAGAGCTTGTCGCTCACCCGCTGCACGCGCTCCTCCGAGATCTGCGAGATGTGCACGAGGCCGTCGCGTCCGGGCAGGATGGTCACCAGGGCGCCGAAGTCCATGAGCTTGGACACGCGCCCCTCATAGACCTTGCCCACCTCCACCTCGGCGGTGAGCTCCTCGATGCGCCGACGCGCCTCCTCGCCTGCGGCCTTGTCGCTGGAGGCCACGCGCACGGTGCCGTCGTCGGCGATGTCGATGACGGTGCCGGTCTCCTCGGTGATGGCACGGATGGTGACGCCGCCGCGGCCGATGACGTCGCGGATCTTCTCCGGGTCGATCTTGAAGGTGATGATGCGCGGCGCGTACTCCGACATCTCCTTGCGCGGCGCGGGCAGAACCTCGGCCATCTTGTCGAGGATGTGCATGCGCGCCTCGCGCGCCTGCGCCAGCGCCGTGTCCATGATCTCGCGTGTGATGCCGTCGATCTTGATGTCCATCTGCAGGGCGGTGACGCCCTGGCGCGTGCCGGCCACCTTGAAGTCCATGTCGCCCAAATGGTCCTCGTCGCCGAGGATGTCGGTGAGCACGGCGAAGCGCTCGCCCTCCTTGATGAGGCCCATGGCGATGCCCGCCACCGGCGCCTTGATGGGCACGCCGGCGTCCATGAGCGAGAGGCTGGTGCCGCATACGGTCGCCATGGAGCTCGAGCCGTTGGACTCGGTGATCTCGGAGACCACCCGGATCACGTACGGGAACTCCTCCTGCGTGGGCATCACCGCCTGCAGGCCGCGCTTGGCCAGCCTCCCGTGGCCGATCTCGCGCCGCTTGGGCGAGCCCACCATGCCCGTCTCGCCCACACAGTAAGGCGGGAAGTTGTAGTGGAGCATGAAGGGCTCTTCGCGCTTGCCCTCGATGGCGTCGATGATCTGGGCGTCCTTCTGCGTGCCCAGGGTGGTGACCACCAGGGCCTGCGTCTCGCCGCGGGTGAACAGCGCCGAGCCGTGCGTGCGCGGCAGCAGCCCGGCCTTGATGGTGATGGGCCGCACGGTGCGCGTGTCGCGCCCGTCGATGCGCGGCTCGCCCGCGAGGATGCGCCCGCGCACGATGCGCTTCTCGAGCGCGCCGATGGCCTCGCGCACCTGCTGCGGCGTCCACTGCGGACTCTCGCCCCCGCAGAGCTCGAGGATCACCTCGGTGCGGATCTCGTCGAGGCGCGCGAGCCGCTCCTGCTTGCGCGCGATGCGGTAGGCCTCCTCGATGGCCGCGCGGGCGGCCTCCTCCACCGCCTGCTCCAGGCGCTCGTCCTTGGCCGGCGGCTGCCAGTCCCAGGGCTCGGCCCCCGCCGCCTCCGCCAGCGCCCTGATGGCCTGGATGGCCACCTGCATCTGCTCGTGGCCGAACATGACCGCGTCCAGCATCACCGACTCGGGCAGCTCGCGCGCCTCGGACTCGACCATGAGCACGGCGCGCTCGGTGCCCGCCACCACCAGGTCCAGGTCGGAGGCGCGGGTCTCGCTGAGCGTGGGGTTGAGCAGGAGCTTGCCGTCCTTGTAGCCCACGCGCGCGGCGCCGATGGGGCCGTTGAAGGGCACGCCCGAGACGGCGAGCGCAGCCGAGGCCCCCAGCATGGAAGCGATGTCCGGGTCCACCTCCGGGTTGGAGGAGAGCACCGTGGCGATGATCTGGACCTCGTTGGTGAAACCCTTGGGGAAGAGCGGGCGGATGGGGCGGTCGATGAGGCGGGAGGTGAGGGTCTCCTTCTCGCTCGGCCGTCCCTCGCGGCGGAAGAAGCTGCCGGGGATGCGGCCTGCCGCGTAGGTGCGCTCCTGGTAGTGGACGGTGAGGGGGAAGAAGTCCTGCCCCTCCACCGCCTCCTTGCGTGCCACCACCGTCACCAGCACCACCGTGTCGGACATGTTGACCAGCACCGCGCCCGTGGCCTGGCGCGCGATCTCGCCGGTCTCGAGGGTGACGGTGTGCTCGCCGTACTGGAAGGTCTGCTTTGCGGGTTTCACCTTGCGTTCCTCGGGGAATGGACCATGACGCAGGCCGGCGGCCACCTCAGCGGCGCAGGCCCAGACGCGAGATCAGATCCTGGTAGCGCTTGAGGTCCTTGCGCTTGAGATAGTCCAGCAGCTTGCGGCGCTGGTTGACCATCTTGAGCAGCCCCTGGCGGCTGTGATGGTCGTGCTTGTGCTCGGCGAAGTGCCTGCCGAGCTGCTCGATGCGGGCCGACAGCAGCGCCACCTGCACTTCGGGTGAGCCCGTGTCGCCGGGCGCGCGCTGGAACTCCTGGACGATGCGGCTCTTCTCTTCGGCGCTGAGAGGCATGGTTCGCTCGCTCCGGTTCGTCGTGTGCAAATCGTTGATCCGCCGTGCTTCGGGAAACGAATATTGTACCGTCACCTTCGAGGCGCCCACAAGGCGAACTACCCAAGGCGCAGCAGCCGCCGGGGCCCCACACGGCCATCGTCGAGGATCTCGCCCACCCCCAGAAAGCGGTCCTCGCCCTCGTAGAGGCGCACCCAGCCGTGGGTGGGGGCCCGCGGCACCAGCACCGGCTGGCCCTGGCGCACGTAGTAGGCGAGATCCGGATCCAGGCGCACCGCCGGCCAGCGCGCCAGGGCCGCCTCCACCGGCAGCAGGAAGGCGTCCAGGGCCTCGGGCCCGCCCTCGGCCGCACGCGCGCGCAGGGTCTCCAGGCTCACCATCTCGGGCTCGTCGAAGGGCTCCACGCCCAGCCGCCGCAGGGCGCAGACGTGCCCGCCGCAACCCAGGGCCTCTCCGATATCCTCGGCCAGGGTGCGGATGTAGGTCCCCTTGCTGCAGCGCACCTCGAGCGCTAGCGCCTCGGGATGACGCTCGATCAGCCTGAGCTCGTGGATGGTGACCCGCCGCGGCGCGCGCTCGACCTCCACGCCCTTGCGCGCCAGGCGGTAAAGGCGCTCGCCCTGATGCTTGACCGCCGAATACATGGGCGGGATCTGCTCGATCTCGCCGCGGAAGCGCGCCAGCACGGCCGCCACCTGCGCCTCGTCCAGCGGCGGCACCGGGCGGGTCTCCAGCACCTCGCCCTCGGTGTCGGCGGTGGCGGTGCGCACCCCCAGGCAGACGGTCACGTGGTAGTGCTTGTCCGCGCCCAGCAGGAAGCCCGAGATCTTGGTTGCCTCGCCCAGGCAGATGGGCAGCAGCCCGCTCGCCAACGGGTCGAGGCTGCCGGTGTGGCCGGCCTTGCGTGCCCGGTACAGGCGCTTGACCGCCTGCAGGGCCTGGTTGGAGCTCATGCCCACAGGCTTGTCCAGCAGCAGGATGCCGTGGACGTCCCGCCGCGATCCGCCCTTGCCCTTGCGTGCCATATGCTCCCGGTTCCCGGCCGGCGCCACCCTGTCCGGGCCGCCGGTCTGCGTTTGCACTGTGCGTGGCCTGACCTGCGCTCTACGATCCATCGTCGGCGGCTCATGGCCCGCGGCCGCAGCTCAGCCATCCTCGGTATCGGAAGAGCCTCCCCCGCCCCGCTCCTTCGCCACCACCTCGTCGATGAGGTGGGTCAGGCGCACGCCGCGCTCCACCGAGTCGTCGCGCAGGAAGCGCAGCTCCGGCACCGTGCGGATGCGCAGGCGTCGTCCGAGGCGGCCGCGCAGGAAACCCGCGGCGCGGTTGAGCGCCGCCACCGCCTCGTCCAGGTCGTGCGCCGGGTCCAGGCTGGAGACGTAGACCTTGGCGTGGGCGAGGTCGGCGCTCAGGTCCACGCCCATGACGGTCACCATCCCCACTCGGGGATCCCTGACCTCGGAGCGGATGAGCTCGGAGAGCTCGCGCTGGATCTGCTCCCCGACCCGCCAGGCCCTGGGATACTCCCTCGGCACGGCCGCTGCCCGGTCGCCGCCGTCAGGCGTCCACCGTCCGTGCCACCTCGACGCGCTCGAAGACCTCGATCTGGTCGCCCTCGCGCACGTCGTTGTAGTTGCGCACGCCGATGCCGCACTCCATGCCGGCCTTGACCTCGTTGACGTCCTCCTTGTAGCGGCGCAGGGACTCGAGCTCGCCCTCGAAGATCACCACGTTGTCGCGCAGGACCCGGATGGGGAGCCCCCGCCGCACCACGCCCTCGGTCACCATGCAGCCGGCGATGGCGCCGAACTTGGGGTGGCGGAAGACCTGCCGCACCTCGGCCACGCCCACGATGCGCTCCTTGATCTCGGGCTCGAGCAGGCCTTCGATGGCCTTCCTGACGTCGTCGATGACGTCGTAGATGACGCTGTAGTAGCGCACCTCCACGCCCGAGGACTCGATCGCGGCACGCGCGGCCGCGTCCGCGCGCACGTTGAAGCCGATGACGATGGCGCGCGAGGCCTGGGCCAGGTGCACGTCCGACTCGGTGATGCCGCCGATGCCGGCGGCCACGATGCGCACCTGCACCTCGTCCGTGGAGAGCTTGGTGAGGGCCTCGCGCAGGGCCTCCACCGAGCCGTGCACATCGGCCTTGATGATGAGGTTGACGCTCTGGACCTCGCCCTCCTGCATCTGGGAGAAGAGCTGCTCCAGGCTGGCGGCCTGCTGCGCGGCCTGCTGCGCCTCGCGCTGCTTGCGTGCGCGCATCTCGGCCACCTCGCGCGCCTTGCGCTCGTCGCCCACCACCACGAGCTCGTCGCCCGCCTCGGGCACGGCGTCGAGGCCCGTGATCTCGACCGGGATCGAGGGGCCGGCCTCCTGCACCTGACGGCCGTTCTCGTCGAAGAGCGCACGCACGCGCCCCCAGGTGCGCCCACACAGCACGACGTCGCCCTTGCGGAGCGTGCCGCGCTGGACCAGGATGGTGGCCACCGGGCCGCGCCCACGGTCGAGCTTGGCCTCCAGCACCACGCCGCGCGCCGGCCCCTCGCGCACCGCCTTGAGCTCCAGGATCTCGGCCTGCAGGAGGATCGCCTCCAGCAGATCGTCGATGCCCTGGCCGGTCTTGGCCGAGACGTTGACGAAGATGGTGTCGCCGCCCCAGTCCTCCGGGATGACCTCGTGCTGGGCCAGCTCGTTCTTCACCCGCTCCGGGTCGGCCTCGGGCTTGTCGATCTTGTTGACCGCCACGACGATGGGCACCCCCGCGGCCTTGGCATGCTGGATGGCCTCGAGGGTCTGCGGCATGACGCCGTCGTCGGCCGCCACCACCAGCACCACGATGTCGGTGACCTTGGCCCCGCGGGCGCGCATGGCGGTGAAGGCCGCATGGCCCGGGGTGTCGAGGAAGGTGATGGTGCCCCTGCCGGCCTCGACGTGGTAGGCGCCGATGTGCTGGGTGATGCCGCCGGCCTCACCGGCCGCCACGCGGGTGCTGCGGATGTAGTCGAGCAGCGAGGTCTTGCCGTGGTCCACGTGGCCCATCACGGTGACCACCGGCGGACGCGGCACGGGCTCGCCCTCCACCTCGGCCTCGGCCAGCAGGGCCTGCTCCAGGTCCGCCTCCTGCAGGGGCCTGGCCTTGTGCCCCATCTCCTCCACCACGAGGGTGGCGGTGTCCTGGTCCAGCGGCTGGTTGATGGTGGCCATGACACCGAGCCCCATGAGGGTCTTGATGACCTCGGCGGGCTTGACGGCCATGCGCTTGGCGAGCTCGCCCACGGTGATGGTCTCCGGGATCTCGACCTCGCGCACCACGGGCGCCGTAGGGCGCTCGAAGCCGTGCCTGGGCTGGGCGGAGACGGCCACGCTGGTGCGCACACGCTGGCGCTTGCGCCGCTTGCCGCTCTTGGCGGCTGCGACGTGCAGCTCCTCGCGGCCGTACTTGGTCTTGCGCTCGGGCTCGGGCGCGGCCTTCCGCACCTCGGCCGCCTCCTTCTCGGCGCGGGCCTTCTCCTCGGCTGCGCGCCTGGCGGCCTCCTCGGCCTGCCGGGCCGCCTCCTCGGCCGCCTGGCGCGCAGCCTCCTCCGCAGCCTGGCGCGCCGCCTCTTCTTCGGCGGCCCTGCGGGCGGCCTCGTCGGCCTTGCGCTTGGCGGCCTCCTCCTCCGCCGCGCGCCGGGCGGCCTCCTCGGCCTGGCGGCGGGCCTCCTCGGCGGCACGGCGCCTGGCCTCCTCCTCGGCCCTGCGGCGCGCCTCCTCCTCGGCCACCACGCTGCGCTTGACGTAGGTCTTGCGGCGGCGCACCTCGACGTTCACCGTCTTGGTGGTGCGCCCCTGGGCACCGGAGACCCGCAGCTCGCGCACCGTCTTGCGCTTGAGCGTGATCTTCCTGGGCTCGACCGCCTCGGCGCCCTTGCTGCGCTGGAGATAGGCCAGCAGCTTGAGCTTGTGCTCGTCGCTGAGGGTCGCGTCCGGGCCTGCGGCGGGCAGCCCCGCCTCCTTGAGCTGCTCGAGCAGCTTCTCCACCGGCACGCGCACCTCGGCCGCGAGCTCCTTGACCGTCACCTCGGGCATCGTCTCACCTGCTCCGCTCTGACTGCTCCGCCTCCTCAGGCGCCCTCGCGCGGCGCTCCGGCCCCGCCCTCGGCGGGCGCGGGCGCCGTTTCGGCCGCGGCCTCCGCCGCCGGCTCGCCCTCCGCGGCCGGGGCCGTGGGCTCCGAGGCCTCGCCGGAGGCCTCCGCCTCGCTCCCGGCAGCGGATTCCTCGAACCAGGGGGCGCGCGCGGCCATGATGAGCTCGCCCGCGCGCTGCTCGTCGATGCCGCTCATCTCCACCAGCTCGTCCACGGCGAGCTCGGCAAGGTCCTCCTGGGTCACGATCCCCTGCTCGGCCAGCTTGTAGGCCAGCGCCTCGTCCATGCCCTCCAGGGCGAGCAGGTCGTCGGCCGGGCGCGCCCCGCTCTTCTGCTCGGCCTCGGCCAGCGCCCGGGTCAGCAGCACGTCGCGGGCGCGGTTGCGCAGCTCCTCGACGATGGCCTCGTCGAACTCCTCGATCTCGAGCATCTCGTTGGCAGGCACATAGGCCACCTCCTCGATGCTGGAGAAACCTTCCTGCACGAGGATCTGGGCCACCTCTTCGTCCACGTCGAGCTGCTCCATGAACATGCGCACCAGGTCCTGCGTCTCCCGCTCGGCCTTCTCGGCGTACTCGGCCTCGGTCATGACGTTGATCTTCCAGCCCGTGAGCTCGCTCGCCAGCCGTACGTTCTGGCCGCCGCGGCCGATGGCCTGGGAGAGCTGGTGCTCGGGCACCGCCACGTCCGCCGTGCGGGTCTCCTCGTCCAGCACCATGGAGACCACTTCCGCCGGGGACATGGCGTTGATGATGAACTGCGCCGGGTTCTCGTCCCAGAGGATGATGTCGATGCGCTCGCCGGCGAGCTCGTTCGAGACCGACTGCACGCGCGAGCCGCGCATGCCCACGCAGGCGCCCACGGGATCGATGCGCGGGTCATTGGACTTGACCGCGATCTTGGCACGCGAGCCCGGGTCACGCGCCGCGCCGACGATGTCGATCAGGCCCTGGCCCGCTTCCGGAACCTCCAGCTTGAACAGCTCGACGAGCAGCTCGGGGCGCGTGCGGCTGCAGAAGAGCTGCGGGCCACGCGGCTCCGAGCGCACCTCGTACAGGTAGCAGCGCACGCGGTCGCCGGGGCGCAGGGCCTCGCGCGGGATCATCTCGTCGCGCGGGATGATGGCCTCGGCGTTGCCGCCGAGGTCGACGTAGGCGTTGCCGCGCTCGACGCGCTTGACGATCCCGGTGAGCATCTCGCCCACGCGGTCCTTGTACTGCTCAACCACGAGGGCGCGCTCGGCCTCGCGCACCTTCTGCACGATGACCTGCTTGGCGGCCTGCGCGGCGATGCGGCCGAAGGCCACGTTCTCCATGGGCTCCTCGACGTGGCCGCCCACCTCGACCTGAGGGTCGCGCGTGCGCGCCTCGCTCAGGTGGAGCTGGCGCTCGGGGGCCTCGAGCTCCGCATCGTCGGGCAGCACCTCCCAGCGGCGGAAGGTGCGGTAGTCGCCGCTCCTGCGGTCGATCTCCACGCGCACGTCGATGTCGCCGCCGTGCCTCTTTTTCGCCGCCGAGGCGAGCGCCGCCTCCAGCGCCTCGAAGATCACCTCCTTGTCCACGCCCCGCTCCGCGGAGACGACGTCCACCACGTTCAGGATCTCTTTGCTCATCGCCTTCTTGCCTCCGGGGCGCCGCCGGCCCTACAGCGCCGGCACCAGCCGCGCCTGCTCGATCCGCTCCATGGGGAGGGCATACTCGGTCCCGTCCACCTCGACGATCACCTCGCCCCCGCGCACGCCGCGCAGCACGCCGCGGAAGTTGCGCCGTCCCTCCAGCGGGACGTCGGTGCGGATGCGCACCTTACGCCCCGCGAAGCGCCGGAAGTGCGCCTCCTTGAAGAGGGGCCGGTCCAGCCCCGGGGAGGACACCTCCAGCGTGTAGGGCCCGGGGATCGGGTCCTCCACGTCCAGCAGCCCGCTCACCTGGCGGCTGACGCGCTGGCAGTCGTCCAGGCTCACGCCGCCCTCGCGGTCGATGTAGAGCCGCAGCACCAGCCCACGGCCGCGGCCGTGGAGCTCCACGCCCACCAGCTCGTAGCCGAGCCGGCTCACCGCCGGCTCGAGGAGGGCCTCCAGCGCTCGCGCCTCCATCGCCATCGCCTGCCGCAAACGAAAAGTGGGCCTGCGGCCCACCTCCTGCTCAGCGCGCTCCCGCTCCGCGCCCCGCCCGGCTGGCGGGCCGCCCGTTCCGGGCGCGACGTCCACGAAAAAGGCCCCGTGCGGGGCCCCTTCGTGCGGTGTCGTTGTCGCCCTCGCCGCACGTTCCCTCGCGCAGCGCATCCCACGGGACGGCGTAATTGTAGCCCCTTGGCGCGGCAGGGGCAATCGCCGGTCCCGGTGGACCGCAGAAGACCAGGGAGGCTCACGTCATGGGCCGGGCTCGCCCGTCTCCAGCCGCTCGAGCGCCTCGTCGTCCAGCCCCAGATAATGGCCCAGCTCGTGGAGGACGGTGCTGCGGATGCAGGCGGCCACGTCCTCGCCCGTACGGGCGCACCAGGCCAGGATCGGCTGGCGATAGAGGTGGATGGTGTCCGGCAGCTCCCCGTGGCCGTAACCCGCGCCCCCGGCCCGTTCCGGCAGGGGCACGCCCCGGTAAAGGCCCAGCAGGCCGAGGGGATCGCCGATGCCCATCTCCCGCAGGACCGGCTCCGGCGGCCGCTCCGCCACGAAGAAGGCCACATTCTCCACCCGCCCGCGGAACCAGTCCGGGAGCCCTGCCACCACGCCCTCGGCCTCGGCCACGAAGCGCTCCGGAGGCCATTCAGCCGCCAGCGCGGCGCGGCGCCTCTCATGGCGCCGTGACCAGGGACGCGCCGGCGGCAGGCCAGACCTGTGGCCGCCGCTAGCGCCCACGTCCCGGCCCCTCCGCCACCGCTTTCGCCAAGGCGATCATCGCCGCCGGCCTCGTTCGTCCGCGCCCGCGTATGCCGCCAGTGCGGAGCGGAGGCGCTCGGCCACCTGCCGCCGCAGCGCCGCCGGGGCGACGACCTCCACGTCGGGACCATACTTCAGGATGTCCATCACCAGCTCGCGCGGATCGCCGTAGGGGATGCGCAGCTCGTAGCGGCCGTCGTCGAGGGTCCGCCCCCGCTGCTCCGGGTGCCAGCGCTCCTCGGCCACCCACCGCGCCCGCTCCGCCGTGAACACCAGCACCGCCTCGTGCCGCGGCTCCCCGCCGAAGATCCCGTACGAGCGGGCGTAGTAGCGCTCCAGCCGCGCCTCCGGGACCGCCTTCGCCGCCTCCTCCAGCACCCGCACCCGCCGGATGCGGTCCAGGGCGAAGGTGCGCAGCCCCCGCCGCAGGTGGCACCAGGCGTCCAGGTACCAGTTGTCCCGGTAGTGCACCAGCCGCTGGGGCGAGACCGTGCGCTCCGTCTCCTCGTCCGAGGCGCGGCCGTGGTAGAGGATCCGGAGCCTGCGTCGGCGCGCCAGCGCGTCCGCCACCGTGCGGAAGGCCTCGGGGCTCGGCTGGCGCCGGCCGATGGGGGCGAGCCGCACGCGGCCTGCCAGCGCCTCGCCCCCGCCCGGCACCCGGCGCAGGAGCTCGCGGATGCGCCGCCGCAGCGGCCCGAGCTCCGGCTCCAGCAGCCCCGGCTCGACCTGCTCCAGCAGCCGCTCGGCCGCGAGCAGCGCATGGAGCTCGTCGGCCCCGAGCCACAGCCCCGGCAGCTCCCACGGGCCCTCTCCCTCGCGCTCGGCATAGCGGTAGCGCCGCAGCTTCGGGTCCCAGATCAGCGGCGCGCCGAGGTAGAGCCGCATGTGGGCGATCACCCGCCGGGCCGTGGCGCGTGAGCACTCCAGCCGCTCCATGATCTGGGCGAGCGTGACGCCGTAGCGTCGGTTCGCCGCGAGCAGCCGGTGCAGCCGGACGATCCGCTCGAAGCGGTCCATGCGGCGGGGCTCCCCCTCCTCCCCGGCCCCGGCCGCGGCACCGGCCGGGGCTTGCCTGCCGGCGCCCCTCCCCGGGCGTCGGCGTCCTCGTGGCTCGAGCCGTATCCAACCACACGAAACGCGGGGGCGTCCAGCCGGAGGGCAATGGGGATCGGGAGCCGGGAGACGGGGTGCGCCCCGCCGCGGCGTTCCCGCGCGGCACGGCCATGGCGGCTCGAGCGAGGCGCTGCCGAAGGCCACGAGGACCACCGCATGAGCGGCTCGCATATGACATGAAAAGGAAACTCTGATCGATCCGCTGCGCGGATCGATCAGCGCGATGGCGCTTCGCGGTCCATCTCGATTTTTAGGTTGTCGTCATCACTTCCCTGTGCATGGACCGTCCCGCGGCCGTCCCTGGCCGCGGGAAAGGTCTGAAAAATCGGATTTTTCAGACCTTTCGAACGAAAAAAATCCCTGCAAGCCATCTCGCCTGCAGGGATTTCCTTGCGTCCTCTGGTAGGCGCGAGTGGACTCGAACCACCGACCCCCACCATGT
>JALSJE010000106.1 GCA_026989495.1 Gammaproteobacteria bacterium
GCCAGAAGGTCACGGAGGCCGAGCTCGACCTCGGCTTCGAGCTGCTGGAGAAGGCCGACCGCAACCTGGCGGCCGACATCGGCGTCTACGGCATCATCAGCGGCGCCGAGCCGACCCCGCACGCCCCGGTCCCGGACCTCACCATCGACCTGACGGCCCCCGGCCGGGCCTACGACAACCTCGGCCAGCGCATCTTCTTCGGGACCGGGCAGACCGTGGACTGCTCGGTGGACCACGCGGGCATCCCCACCGAGGTCCCCGTGGCCGGGCAGGAGCGGTGGCTCGGCGTGTTCCTGCGCTTCGACCGGCTGCTCTCCGATCCACGCACGGACGGCAACTCGCAGCAGGTGTTCTTCCGGCGCGACGAGTCCTTCGAGATCGTGGTCCGCCAGGGGGCTGCGGCGGCCATCGGCGCGGCCGCCAAGGTGCCGCTCGAGGCCGACGAGCTCCTGGTCTGCGACGTGCGCCGCCAAAGCGGCCAGGCCCAGATCCTCGCCCCGGACATCGACACCTCGCGCCGCCAAGCCTTCATCTTCGCCCAGGGTGACGCGGTCGAGATCGTCAGCGGGCTCTGGAACATCCTCCAGCCGGCGACGGACACGGTCCAGTCCACGCTCGACGAGGTGGACGCGGAGCTGACCGACCACTTCACCGGCGCGGCCCGGCGCCACCCCGCCGGGGACATCGACTACACGCCCCACGGCTTCGTCGCCGCCGCCAACGTCCAGGCCGCCATCGACGAGCTCATCGACGACCTCTCCACGGCCGCGGCCGGCAACCCGGGCGCGAAGCGCGTCGGCGCGGACGCCGCGGCGGGTGCGCCGCACGCGCTGCCAGCGAGCAACGTCGACGGCCAGCTCTCCCAGCTCCTGGCCTGGCTCAACGCGCACCTGTCGGCCGCCGCGGGCGCCCACAACGCAAGCGCCATCGCCGCCGTCGCCCACAACTACATCTCAGGCCCCAGCGTCCAGGCCCAGCTCCAGGAGATCGTGGACGACCTCCAATCGCAGGCAGCTGGCCTCGGCGCCTCGCAGGTGGGTAACGAGGCCGCCGCGGGCTCGCCGACGAGCCTCGCGGCCGGCACCGTGAAGGCGCAGCTCGAGGCGCTGCTCGCCGCGATCAATCTTCGCGCGCTCAAGGCCGGGGACACCTTCAGCGGGGACATCCTGCCGAGCGCCACCGGGCTCAACCTCGGCTCCTCGGCCGCGCGGTGGGACGCCTTCCTGCGTGACGTCACCTCCATCGCGAGCGGTGCTGGCACTCCAGCGGTGCGCGGCTTCTCCTTCGATGCCACGACGCCAGCGATCCGCGGCAGCGGAGTCGGCTTCCTCGTCGAGGGCGAGGCCATCGAGGCAAGCCACGACACGTTCTTCCTCGGCTCCTTCATCAAGACCTGGGACCTCATCAAGGGCTGGATCTTCCTGCCTCAGCACAAGGGCGATGTGCCCGACGCCACCGAGATCGACGGCGTCACCCAGCGCAACATCGTCAAGGCCTGGGGCAGCGTGTCGTCGGCGGGCACGCTGAACAGCCCGCACTGGAACGTCGCGTCGGTGAGCAAGCCGGGGACGGGGCGCTACCTCGTCACGCTCGACGTCAACCCGGGGTCGGTGAACGCGGTGGTCGCCACCGTGAACTCGGGCGCGATCACCGCGGACTTCTCGGTGCACGTCTTTTCGCCGAACGGCGTGAGCTTCGAGGTCGACATCAACGCGAGCGGCTCGCCCTCGGACCGGGCGTTCATGTTCGTCGTGCTCGGCGCGTAG
>JALSJE010000107.1 GCA_026989495.1 Gammaproteobacteria bacterium
CGCCCGCCCTGCCGGGGCCCCGCACCGGGACCGGGGGCTCGGGACCGGGGGCCGGCACCGACGCCCCCCCTGCGGGCGCTGCGCCGCTCCCCGCGACTGGCCGCTCCGCGGCCCCGTGTCCGCGGCGCCCACCTCACACCACCACGTTGACGAGGCGGCCCGGCACCACGACGATCTTGCGCACGGGCCGGTCGCCCACGTGACGCCGCACGTTGGGCTCGGCCAGCGCCGCCTGCTCGATGGCGGCGCGGTCGGCGTCCGCCGGCACGCGGATGCGCGCGCGCAGCCTGCCGTTGACCTGCACCACGAGCTCGGCCTCGTCGGCCTCCAGCGCCGCATCGTCAACTTGCGGCATCGGAACCACGGACAGGTCCTCGCATCCCTTGGTTTTTTTCCAAAACTCCGCGAACCCCAGCTCCCTCCACAACGAATGCGCGATGTGAGGGGCGATCGGATATAGCAGCCTGAGCAGAATCTCCCATATCTCCGTCCGCAGCTCCCGACGCGTATTCCCAACCGGCTCGTAGTTATCGTCCTCGTTCGGGGTCTTCATCCCCTGGAGGACCTTCAGAAGCTTCATGCAAGCGGATACGACGGTATTGAACTGGTATCGCTGGTAGTCGAAAAGCGCTTGCTTCAATAGCTCGTGAGCGGTTCTCCTCTGATCCCGAAACACTGGGTGAGCCCTTTCCCAAGGAAAGGGCCGCGTCCTTTCCCCGAGCGTCGCCTTCACGAGCGCCACGTCCTCATAAGCTTCTCTCCAGACGGAATTCAGGAAACGGAACGCGCCCGCTATGCCGGCGTCCGACCACTCCAGGGACTGCTCGGGCGGGGCGGCGAACATCATGTACAGCCGCACGGTATCGGCCCCGTAGCGGTCGATCATCTCCTGGGGGTCGACCGTGTTGCCCTTGGACTTGGACATCTTGGCGCCGTCCTTGAGCACCATGCCCTGGGTGAGCAGGTTGGTGAAGGGCTCGTCGCAGTGCACCAGCCCCTCGTCGCGCATGACCTTGTGGAAGAAGCGCGCATAGAGCAGGTGGAGGATGGCGTGCTCGATGCCGCCGATGTACTGGTCCACCGGCAGCCAGTGGTCCACCCGCCCGTCGAGCATGGCCTCGCGGTTGTCGGCGCAGCAGTAGCGCGCGTAGTACCAGGACGACTCCACGAAAGTGTCGAAGGTGTCGGTCTCGCGCCGCGCCGGCGCCCCGCATTCGGGGCAGGCGGTCTCGTAGAAGCTCGGCAGGCGCGCGAGCGGCGAGCCCCCGCCCGTGAAGTCCACGTCCTCGGGCAGCACCACCGGAAGCTGGTCATCCGGCACCGGCACCGCGCCGCAGCGCTCGCAGTGGACGACGGGGATGGGGCAGCCCCAGTATCGCTGGCGCGAGACGCCCCAGTCGCGCAGGCGGTAGTTGACCTTGCGCCGGCCGAGCCCGCGCGCTTCCAGCCAGGCGGCGATGGCATCGAAGGCCTCCTCCGAGGTGAGGCCGCTGAACTCGCCCGAGTCGCGCAGCACGCCCTTCTCGGTGTAGGCGCCCTGCGTCAGGTCCGGCTCGCTGCCGTCGGCGGGGTAGACCACCGCCCGGGTGGGGAGCCCGTGGCGGCGCGCGAACTCCCAGTCGCGCTGGTCGTGCGCCGGCACGGCCATCACCGCGCCCGTGCCGTAGCCCCACAGCACGAAGTTCGCCACCCATACGGGCACGCGCTCGCCGGTGACCGGGTGCACGGCCTCCAGCCCCGTGGGCATGCCCTTCTTCTCCATGGTCTCGATGGCGGCCTCGGCCGCCTGCACCCGCCGGCATTCCTCGAGGAAGGCGGCCAGCCGCCCGTCGCCGCGGGCGGCCTCGCGCGCCAGGGGGTGCTCGGCCGCGACGGCGAGGTAGGTGACGCCCATGAGCGTGTCCGGACGCGTGGTGAAGACCGTCAGGCGCTGCTGGCGGCCGGCGATGGGGAACTCCAGCTCCACGCCCTCGGAGCGGCCGATCCAGTTGCGCTGCATGGTCTTGACCGCCTCGGGCCAGCCCGGCAGCCGCTCCAGCCCCTCGAGGAGCTCGTCGGCGTAGGCGGTGATGCGCAGGAACCACTGCGGGATCTCGCGCCGCTCCACGGGCGTGTCGCAGCGCCAGCAGCGCCCGTCCACCACCTGCTCGTTGGCGAGCACGGTCTCGTCCTTCGGGCACCAGTTGACGGCTGCGGTGCCGCGGTAGGCGAGCCCCTTGCGCAGGAGGCGGGTGAAGAGCCACTGCTCCCAGCGGTAGTAGTCGGGGTCGCAGGTGGCGAGCTCGCGCGACCAGTCGTAGCCGAAGCCGAGGCGCTTGAGCTGGCCGCGCATGTAGTCGATGTTCTCGCGCGTCCAGCGCGCCGGGTGGACGCCGCGCTGCATGGCGGCGTTCTCGGCGGGCAGCCCGAAGGCGTCCCAGCCCATGGGCTGGAGCACGTTGCGGCCGCGCATGCGCTGATAGCGGGCGATGACGTCGCCGATGGTGTAGTTGCGCACGTGCCCCATGTGCAGCCGCCCGCTGGGATAGGGGAACATGCTCAGGCAGTAGTGCTTGGGGCGGGCGGGGTCCTCCAGGGCGCGGAAGGTGCCCTGCCGCTCCCACCAGGCCTGCGCCTCGGCCTCGACGCGTTGGGGGTCGTAGCGTTCGTCCATCGGTGCGCTTGGCATGCCACGGTCCCGGAAGGCGGACCAGCATACAGGAGCGCCCTTCGCGCCCACAACTTGCGCCCGCCCTGCCTGCCACCCGCGTCCAGGCCACGACTGCCCGATCCCCTTCGCAGAAGCCAGCCCCGCCTCCTGCGGGCGCCGCGCGCTCCCTGCCACCGCGCGCTCCGAGCGCCCGTGTCGGCGCCGCCCGCCTTGCCTGGCGCGCCTGCCGCCACCATCTCCCATTACGGCGAGGCAGGCCGCCGCGATCCGGAGGGACGCACCGTGAGCAGCGAGCAGCAGCACCCCGACGCCCCGGAGCACGAGCACCCCCTGGCCCGTGCCTACGAGCGCATGCTCGAACGTGTCCGCCATGGCCTCGAGGATACGGAGGCGCGTCTCGAGCACGCCCTCGAGGCGGCGCGCGAGAAGGCCGTCGAGCTCGGCGAGCTCACCCGCGAGGAGGCCGAGCGTGTGGCCGGATGGGTCCGCCGTGACCTCCACGAGGCCGCGCGCCACGCCGCCGGGACCGGTGAGGACCTGGCCCGGTGGCTGCGCTTCGACCTGGAGCTGATCGAGGCGCGGCTGTGGGAGCTCTTCTCGGCGGCGGCCGACCGCACGCGGCTGGAGCTGATGGCGCTCGAGGAGGCCGCGGGCGCGCCGCCCCCGTACCGCACGGGCGAGGTGGCCGGCCCGGGCACGCTCGTATGCCGCGGCTGCGGCGAGCGCCTGCGCTTCCGCCGCGCCGGGCGCATCCCGCCCTGCCCGCGCTGCCGCGGCACCGAGTTCGAGCGCCCGCGCGCCTGAGCGCGCTCAGGCGGGGCCGAAGCGGACCGTGACGCGGGCTCCGCCGAGGGCCGCGCTGCGGCCGATGGCCACGCCGCCGCCGTAGGCGGCGGCGATCTCGCGCACCACGGCGAGCCCGATCCCCTGCCCCTCGGTGCGCGTGTCCCCGCGCACGCCCCGCTCGAGCAGCGCCGCCCGCGCCGCCTCGGGGATGCCTGGGCCGTCGTCCTCCACCGTGAGCGCCAGCAGCCGCCCCTGCGCGTCGGTCTCCGCCGAGACGCGCACCCGGCCACCCCCGTGCTTGCAGGCGTTGTCGGCGAGATTCCCCACCACCTCCATGAGGTCGCCCTCGTCGCCGAGGAAGCGCACGCCCTCGTCCACCGCGTTCTCGAGCCGCACGCCACGCGCGGCATGGACCTTCGCCAGCGTCGCGAGCACGCGGCCGACCACGGGCGCCACCGCCACCGCGCGGGCGGCAGGGCTGCGGCCGGCGGCCGCGGCCCGCTGGAGGTGGTAGTCCACGAGCCGCTGCATGCGGCCGGCCTGATCGGCCACGGTGGCGCGCAGGGCCTCGGGCCCCTCGCGCCCTTCGGCGGCGCCACGCAGGACGGCGAGCGGGGTCTTCAGGCTGTGGGCGAGGTCACCCAGGGCGTTGCGGTAGCGCTCGATGAGCGCACGCCCGCTGCGGATGAGGGCATTGAGCGCGTCCACCAGCGGCTGCACCTCGGCCGGGTAGCTCCCGGCGATGGCCCCGCGCTCGCCCGCCTCCACGGCGGCCACCTCGCGCGCCAGCCGCCGCAGCGGCGCGAGCCCCCAGCGCAGCAGGAGCGCCTCCACCACGAGCAGCACGAACGTGGCCGCGCCCAGCCACAGGACGAGGCTGCGGCGGAAGCCCGCCACCTGGGCCTCGTAGGCCGCCGTCTCCTCGGCCACGCGTACCACCAGGGGCACCACCCGCTTCCCCGCCTCCCACTCGACGCCGAAGGCGTAGGCGAACAGCGCCTGGCCGTCCGAGGCACGCACGGTGGCGAAGGCGGCCTCGCCGGGGTCCGGCCCCGGCGGCCACGGGATGTCCAGCCCCACGGCCGAGGCCGAGCGCCACAGCACACGTCCGTCCGGGGCGGCGATCTCGGCGTAGAGGCCGGAGCCGGCCGTGGCGTAGCGGGCCTCGGGCAGGGCCGGCGGCATGACCACACGCCCCCGCTCCACCTCCAGGGCCGCGAGCAGCGCGTAGACCTGGGCCTCCAGGCGCGCGCGCTGGGCCTCGCGCACCCCGTCGCGGAAGGCGCGGTCCAGGGCGAGGCCCGTGAGCACCAGGAAGGCCGCCAGCACGGCGGTCGCGGCCGCGAGCAGACGGGCGGCGAGCGAGCGCGGGGCCCTCACGCGGGGGCACGCTCCAGCCGGAAGCGGTAGCCGCGCCCGCGCAGCGTCTCGATGGGCTCGAGGCGCCGGTCGGGATCGAGCTTGCGGCGCAGACGTGCGATGAGCACCTCGATCACGTTGCTGTCGCGGTCGGCATCCTCCTCGTAGAGGTGCTCGCTGAGATCGGTCTTGGAGACCACCTCGCCTGCACGCAGCATGAGGTAGCGCAGCAGGCGGAACTCGTAGGCGGTGAGCTCCACGGTACGGCCGTCGACGCGCACCTCGTGGCGTGCCGGGTCGAGGGTGACGGGACCACAGCGGATGACGGGGCTCGCCCAGCCGGCCGAGCGCCTGAGCAGCGCGCGCAGCCGCGCGAGCAGCTCCTCCATGTGGAAAGGCTTGACGAGATAGTCGTCGGCCCCGGCCTCGAGCCCCTCCACCTTCTCCTGCCACCGCCCGCGCGCGGTGAGGATCAGCACCGGGAAGCCGCGTCCGGCATCGCGCCAGCGCCGGATCACCTCGATGCCGTCCATGCCCGGCAGGCCCAGGTCCACCACCGCCGCGTCGACGGGCAGCTCGAGGCCCTGATAGAGGGCCTCGTCGCCGTCGGGGGCCTCCTCCACGGCGAAGCCCTCCTCGCGCAGACGCGCGGCGATCTGCGCCCGCAGCGCCGCCTCGTCCTCGACGACCAGCACCCGCATGGCCTACCGGCTCACTCGAGCACCTCGCCCGTGCGCCCGTCCACCACCACGGTGCGCACCCGTCCGCCCGGCAGCAGGATCTTCACCTGGTAGGCCTCGGCGCCGGGCCGGCGGGGCCGCACCCGCAGCACTCGGCCTCCTGCGTGCTCGCGGGCGATCGCGGCCGCCTCACCCGGCCCCAGGCCCTCGCGAGGCCGGTCTGCCCCATGAGAGCCGCGGCGTGCCGCGAGCAGGGGCATCGGGCCAGCCCAGGCGTCCGCCCGGTGATGGAGCGGCTCCGCCTGGACCGGGTTCCCTGAAAGAGCGAGCGCCCCGGCCAGGACCAGGGCGCCCACCCCCGTGCGGACGGTGGCGCGCATGCGTGGACCTCAATCCCTCCGGATCAGTCGTCCCAGACGGGGGTCACCCGCACCCGCACCCGGATGCGCCGGCCCGGCTCGTAGGGCATGCGCGTGACGAAGGTGTGGCCGCGGTAGCGGTAGGTGACCCTGTAGCCGTCCACCCGCTCCTCCTCGTCGTAGACCTTGCGCACCCGGCAGCGCGTCTCGGTGGTGTAGTGGACGTCCTCGTGGGCGTCGGCGCGGGCGATGTCGCGGCCGATGGAGGCGCCGAGCAGGGTGCCGGCCACCGTCGCCGCGTCGCGCCCGCGGCCCTTGCCGATGTGGCTGCCCACCACGCCGCCGATGATACCGCCGACGACCATCGGCGTGTAGGAATCGCCGCCGTGGCGCTCGCGCACGGCCACCCGCTCGTCCCAGCACTCGCGCTCCTCGCGCGGGATGCGCACCGTGCGGTAGAGCGGCTGCACGTCGATCACCCTGGCGTAGTCGTAGTACACCCGCCCGGCGGGAGAGGGCCCGGCGCCGGCGGGCGCCGAGGCCAGGCCCAGCACCGCGGCCAGCGCGGCGAGCGTCGCATGGGCGCTGCGGCTGCGGATCTTCATGCTGCGGCTCGTGCTCATCGGTCCTCCCTCCTTCTCGCTTTCGCCTGTCAGGCGCCCGGGCGCTCCCCAGGCTTGGCCCGCAGGCTAGCGGAAGGGCCCTGAACCGATCCTGAACCGGCCTGCGCGGGAGGGGGATGAGGGTATGGCGAGACGGCGCGCTCAGCGTGCCGAGACGCTCGGGAGAACGATCTCGAGCGCGTCGGCCAGCCCCAGCGCCGCCTCCATGGCGAGGTCGTCGACCATGTCCGGATGGAGGCGGCACAGCTCGCGCGCGGCGGGCGCGACCGAATCCAGAGCGTCCACCGGCGCCACGCCGCGGTCCACCTGCCAGACGAGCAGGTCGGCCGCGTGGACGATGCCGGCATCGAGCGCATAGCGGCCCGCCTCCTCGGGCGCGTGATGATGCTCGCACACGCGCGCCAGCCACTCGGGCAGGCGCCAGGCGCGCATGAGCGCAGCTCCGGTGTCGGCGTGGGAGAAGCCGAGCAGGTCGCGCTCGAGCTGGGCCTGCACCACCTCGTCCTCGCCCGCCGTCACGAGGACCTCGCGCACCACGTCCGGGATCTCCAGGCAGTGGACGAGCTGGCCCACGTCGTGGAGCAGCCCGGCCACGAACAGCCGTTCCGGGTGCAGCACGTCGCAGTGGGCCGCGAGCAGCCGCGCCATGACGGCGGCGTAGGCGCTGTGGCGCCAGAAGCTCGCCATGTTGACGAGGTCCTGGGGGATGCGGCTGAAGGCGTGCACGGCCGCGGTGGCCAGGATCAGCACACGCAGGTCGTGCATGCCGATCACGGTCACGGCGCGTTCGATGGTGTCGATCCGTCCCGCGTAGCCGTAGAAGGGGCTGTTGACGACCTTCAGGAGGCGGGCGGTGAGCGCCGCGTCCTGGGCGATGACCCGCCCGATCTCGGTCACGCTCACCGAGGGATCCTCGATGAGCTCGTTGACCCGTACGCACACCTCGGGCAGCGAGACCAGGCGGACCACGTTCTCCACCAGATTCTCCGGGGAACGGTGGGTCTGGGCGGCGACGGACTCGGGCACGCTCATGGCACCTCCTGCAGGCTGAGGCTCACGGGCAGGGACGGACACGATCCGTCCTGCCTCGAACACCCTAGCGGCAGAGGGCGCGGTATCTTTAGCCTCCGGATCGGCTCTGCGAAATCAGTCAGATACTCGATCAATCCGCTGCGCGGATTGATCAGCGTGATGGCGCTTCGCGGTCATTTCGACTTTTCTTCGTGTCGTCATGCACTTCCCTGTGCATGGGCCGTCCCTGGCCGCGGGAAAAAATAGAATTTAAGACCTTTCAGTCACTTGCGCCGCGGCTGGCGAGCCACAGGCGCAGCCGCAGACCCGTCCCCGTCGTATAGCCCACGGCCCGATGGCGGATGCGCCCGTCGGGGCCGACCACGAAGTAGGCCGGCACGCCGCGCACGCCCCAGCGGGCGGCGAGCTCGCCCCGGGGATCGGCGAAGGTGGCCCAGCCCGCGTGGCCACGCTCGCGCAGCCAGGCCGCCACGGCCTCCCGGTCGCCCGATTGCATGGCCACGGTGACCAGCGGCCAGTCCCGGCCGACGGCGGCCACCGCACCCTCGGACAGGCGGCAGATGCGGCACCAGCTCGCCCAGAAGTAGACCAGCACCGGACGGCCCTCGGCCACGGCCCGGCGCACCACACCGGCGGGATCGCCCGCGGCGACGGGCCCGGAGAGCGGGGGCGCGGGCCCCTCGGCCGCCCCGCGCAGCTGCCAGGCCTGCACGGCGACGACGGCAAGCGCCGCGGCGGTGGTCCAGCCTGCCAGCCGCAGGAGGTGGCCGACGAGGGCGCGCCCGCATTGCCGGGGCTGCCCGCACGCAGGTCGGGTCCGGAGCCGGTGCCGGGAACGAACCGCTCCACCTGCGGGCGCTGCGAAACGCCCCCCTACCACGCGCTCCGCGCGCCCGTGTCCGCGCCGCCCGCTCATGCCGCCCCGTCCACGCGCCGCCGGTGACGGGCGAGGTTGCGCACGAGCCGCCGGCGCGTCGTGGCCCAGGGGTCCTCCCACGGCAGCCCGGGCCGCGCGAGCGCCCGGCACAGCCGCAGCGTGGCCGCCACGTCGCCGAGGTCCACGTGCTCGGGCGCGGGACCCTCGCGGCCGCGGCAGTCCGGCCCGCCCTCGAAGCCCTGGTTGTGGTAGTTGCCGAGCGGTACCGAGATCCCCACCGCCGGCAGGCCCCAGGCGGTGGCGGCGGTGGCCTCGCAGGCGCCGCCGTCCATGAGCCGGCGCTGGTGGGCGTCGGGCAGGGCCCGTCGCGCCGCGAGCGCCAGCACCTCGGTGGCGGCCGTGTCGAAGACGGTGCGGCGGTCACCCAGGCGCACCACGGGCCCGGCCCCGATACGCGCACCCGGGAGCTGGCGCGAGGTCTCCAGGCTCACCACCACGACCCGCCGCCCGGCTGGCAGGCGCGGCTGGGCCTCCAGGTGGGCCACCAGCCCCGTGAAGCCCACCTCCTCGCCCCGCGTCAGCAGCGCCGCCACGGGTCGCCCGCGCGCGAGCCCCCAGGCCACGGCCTCCAGCGCCGCCCACACGCCCACGAGGTCGTCGGCCACCCGAGCGTGGAGGCGCCGGCCGCGCCGCCACCAGGGCGCGCGGAAGTCGAGCCCGCCGAAAAGGGCCCGCGCCGCCGGCCGCCGGCCCGGCGGCAGCGCCTCAACGGCGATCTCCAGCCGCTCCGGCCAGCGCCGGGACTGATGGAGACGCGCGCGCACGATGCGGCCGCGACCGGTCCCGCCTTCGGCGTCGGTGAGCCACACGGCCGCCCCGCGCAGGTGCCGCACGGGGCCGCCCCCGAGCCAGCGCACCGCAAGCCGCCCGCCCGACAGCCAGCGCAGGCCGTGGAAGCCCGGGTGGTCCATATGCGCCACGAAGAGCCGCACGGGCTCGGCGGCTGTCCCCGACCGCAGGAGCCGCGCCCATGCCGCCGGGGTGGCGGCGCCCACCGCCAGGTTGCCGAAGGCGTCGCGGTGACAGCCGAGCCCCCGGCGCGCGCACCAGGCCTCCACGGCGGCGCGCACGTGCATCTCCCGGAAAGGCGCGGTGGGCTGGCCGAGGAGCGTGGCCAGCAGGCGCGGGACGGGCGGCGCCTCAGCCACTGCCGTCCCCCTTCGCAGGCACGCCCAGCCAGCGCGTCCAGGCCTCGTACAGCCCCCGGTCGAGGGCCGCCACTGCCGAGCGCCCTTCGAGCGTCGCCCGGAAGACGGGCTCGCCCGCCAGCGTGCAGGAGCGGCCGCCGGCCTCGGCCAGGATCAGGCTGCCCGCGGCGAAGTCCCAGATGCGCTGGCGGCCATGGACATAGACGTGGCCGCGGCCGGCCGCGATCCAGCACCAGTCGAGGGCCACCGAACCGAAGCTGCGCTGCGAGGCGTAGGGCCGCTCGGCCGCGAGCCGCGCCGCCAGCGCGGGCTCGAGCCGCTTGAGGTCCACGAGCGCGATGCAGCGCTCGAGCGGCGGCGCGGGCGGGGCGGCCAGCGGCGCCCCGTCCAGCGTGGCACCGCCGCCGCGCACGGCGGCGAAGGTCTCCTCCCGTGCCGGATCGTGGACCACACCGAGCACCGGCACGCCCTCCTCGACCAGCGCCAGCGAGACGGCGAAGAAGGGGATGCCCGAGGCGAAGTTGCTGGTCCCGTCGAGCGGGTCCAGGCACCAGAACCGCCCGCTGGCGCCCGCGAGCAGCGCCCGCTGTGCCTCGGGCGCCATCTCCTCGCCCAGGAAGGGAATGTCGGGCCAGCGTTCCGCCAGCGCCTCGCGCACGCGCCGCTCCATGGCCGTGTCGGCCTCCGTGACCACGCTGCCGTCGGCCTTGTGCGCGCGCGCCACCTGGCGGAAGCGCGGCGTGAGCTCCTGCCGCGCCGCCTCGGCCACCAGCGCCGCCACCGCCTCCATCGTGGGCCGCCCCATGCCTCCTCCTCTCGCCGCCGACCGGATTCCGGGGCGGCATCCTAGCAGGAAAACCCGCCGCCGCGCCCATGCCAGGCCGGGATCGGCCGCCAGCCGAGAGCCCGGCCATGTCAGCCGAGCAGAGGAGCTGCCGCAGCACGTTCCCCTCGCCGTCGAGGACGGCCAGCAGCCGCGGGCCTTCCCAGAGGTAGCACCTCCGCACCACGGTCCCGTCGGGGTGGTGCCATTCGGAGGCGATGCGACGGCGCAAGAGGTCGTAGCGGTACCGGGCGAGCAATCTGCCGGTGCGAAGGGCGTGGACCGCGGCGAGCGTGCCGTCGGGGTTCCAGACGTACCGGAAGCGGCCGTCGGTGAGCCTTCGGCTCGCGGCGTCATTGAGCCATGGGGCGCATTTCTCCGCTGCGCGGTGCTCTGGAGTACACCTAGCCTCGTTTCAGTTTGGTCATGGCGTAAATGGGCACCGATGTTGCTACTACAATCATCACGACCACCAACACTTCACCGAACCACTGTGCTTGAAAGCCTTCTGAAGAAAACGAATGGACAACCACGACAAAAAGCACTATTTGCATGAGCCACGCGGCTTTTGCCGCAGGAATAGAAAGACACATAACACCAGATACCACCAACAATGCGTACACCGCCATCAAAAGCAATTCACCACTTTGGGCACTAGTCCCATAGAACACATTAGAGATACTCTTCGGCTGACATCCCATTTTTAGGACGAACCATATAAATGAAATAAAAAAAATCGACGCCGTAATGCTGCAAAACGCCCCCATCAAACTATCGCGAGAACACACCAGATTTTTCAACATATGAATTAGCGCCCAACAAAAAATCAAAAAGAACCCTCCATAAATCGCTATGGATATTTCAAGAGGCTCTGAAAATCGTACTCCTAAGTATGTACCAAATTGAGAGGCAATTAACGAAACGAACAAGACTATAATCGCAGTCCCCAATGACTTGGCGAATAATATAAGCGGCCATATGACCACCGGCGCAATAGAAACCAAGAAATACAAATGCCCTCGCAAATCAACGCTTGGGAGGGGGCCCGACAAGACTATATAACTCCAATAAATCGAGTAGACCAATAGCAACGCTACCATAACGATGAGCATTAACCGAAAGAATTTGGTCAGCATTGCAACCCCACTTATTTAAATCGTGTATTTTCCGGTGGACCATATGCGTCGAGATTTGCTGCCGTAGTTGGATTCATAATCAGCGTCCACGGAAAACCTTTTCTATATGCCTCCAGAACATCACGCTGCGAATCTCTAAACATCCCAGCCACCGCGCTGTATTGCCCAATTGCATTTGCAGCTTTGAGTAGAAGATCTATTACAGGACTATCCTCGTATACATATTCACCGTAGGATCGAATCCATTCCAGAATGCCAGAGACCGCCTTTTTCTCATCGGTAGGGCAAACACCGTGCTTCAGCGCAAACATCTTGACGAGTAATTTTCTATCGCGCTCATATTCAGACAACATCTTTTTGTATTTGAAAATTTTTAACAAATCAAACGGGGTTACTTTTCCTTTCGAAAAAATCTTCTTCAAAACATCTTTAGCGCCTTCGTTGAACAATTCGTCTGTATCCGCAAACTTCAAAACATAGGCCCATTCGTTCCCGCGACCACGCACCCGCACAACCCATGCATCAACTTCTAGCAGGCCGAGCGGGTCGATGCGGTTGACGGGGTCGGCGGCGGCGTAGGCGTAGGGGTTGGGCCCGGCGGCCAGGCCCAGGGGATCGGGGCTGAGGTAGCGGGCGGTGTCGGGGTCGTACCAGCGGGCGA
>JALSJE010000108.1 GCA_026989495.1 Gammaproteobacteria bacterium
ACTCCGAGAAGGACGCTTTCGACGTGGGAATCACGATCGCCCTCCCGCTCTTTGACCGGAACCAGGGGCGGGTTCGCGCGGCCTGGGCGGAGTTTTACGCGGCGCAGGCACGGGCGCTTTCCGTAAGGAACGAGGTGGTTCACCGTTTGCGAGATACTCACGCAAGTCTCACGCAGGCCATCCGGAACGCGCGCATCTTGAAAGAGGAGGTGCTGCCCAGGGCGGATGCAGTCCTGCGGGCCGCCGAGGCCCGCTACGCAGACGGCGACATCAGCCTTGCGGAGGTCCTGCCCATCCGGCGGGAGCATATCGCTGTCCGACTCGCCTACCTGGAGGCGCTCCGTGACGTGATGGTCGCCTGGGCGAGATTGAAGCCCCTCATCGTCACGGAATGACATAGGCAGCCACGGGCATGCGCAGAGGAGGCACGCCTCATGAACCTGAAACCCATCATCGGCAGCACCTCTCGAAGAGCACGTCTGAGACGATGGCCGCGTGCCGGGCCCGGATGAGCTCGCCCTCGAACTCCACCCGGCCAGTGTAGAGCCGGTTGCGCAGCATCCCCCGGATCGTGGACGGTGTTAGCGGCAATGTAAAACTGACCCACCCCCGGAAACTGAAAAATGACCCACCTTTCCGTAGGGTTGCTGGCCGAAGCGGTGCGAGTGGAGGCCAGCATGATCACAGAGGAGAGGTGCATGGAGATCAGAATCCTGGCCCGTCAGGGCAAGAGCATCCGGGAGATCGCCCGCCTGACGGGGCCGTCGCGAAACACGGTGCGCAAGTACCTGCGGGACCCGGATCGGGCGCCGCGCTATCGCCAGCGCCCGGCGCGGGCGAGCAAGCTCGATCCCTACAAGGCCTACCTGGCGAGGCGGGTGGCCGCGGCTCATCCCGCGCGCATCCCGGCCACGGTGCTCTACCGGGAGATCCGCGCCCTCGGCTTCGAGGGCAGCGAGCGGCTGGTCCGCCGTCATCTGCGCGGGCTCTATCCGGCGCCGGCCGCCGAGCCCGAGAACCGGTTCGAGACCGCCCCGGGTGAGCAGATGCAGGTGGACTGGTGCGTGTTCCGGCGCGGGCGCGAGCCGCTGTCGGCCTTTGTGGCGGTGCTCGGCTACTCGCGCGCGGCCTTCGTCGAGTTCACGAGCTCGGAGCGTTTCGAGGCGCTGCGCGCCTGTCACGAGCACGCCTTCGCGTACTTCGGCGGGGTGCCGCGCGAGGTGCTCTACGACAACATGCGCACCGTCGTGATCGGGCGCGACGCCTACGGGCCGGGCCGGCACCGTTTCCACCCGCGGCTGTGGGACCTGGCCCGTCACTTCGGCTTCGTGCCACGGCTGTGCCGCCCCTATCGGGCCCGGACCAAGGGCAAGGTCGAGCGGTTCAACCGCTATTTGCGGGCCAGCTTCTACGTGCCGCTGGCGAGCCGGCTGGGGAGCGCGGGACTGGCGGTCGATGCCGCCACCGCCAATGCCGAGGTGCGCCGCTGGCTCGACGAGGTGGCCAACGTCCGCCACCACGGCGAGACCCGGGCGCGGCCGGTAGACCGCCTGGCTGAGGAGCGCCAGGCCCTGCAGCCGTTGCCGGCGCGGCTGTCCGTCGAGCCGTCCCCGGAGGCCGCCGCCCCGGCCCCGGCGCGCTGGCCGACCGAGCGGCTCCAGCGCCCCGTGGCCGTCTACGAGCAGCTGCTGCAGGAGGGCGCGCTGTGAGTGCGCTCCAGCATCAGCGGATCGAGGCGCTGTGCGA
>JALSJE010000109.1 GCA_026989495.1 Gammaproteobacteria bacterium
TTCCGCCACGGGAGGGGCACCATGCGAAGGAAACCATCTGCCACCATCCTCCTCACGGCGCTCGCCCTCGCCGCAGCCACACCCGCATCGGCCGGCTGCGGCAAGGCGCACGGCGGCACCGGCCCCGCGGCGACCGGCCAGGACTCCACCCCGCGCGACAGGACGGGTGAGAACCGGGACGCTTCGCCCCAGGCCGGCCCCCGGGCCCCCACCGGGCCACGTGCGCCTGCCGGCACGGGCCGGGGCTGAAGGTACCCGCACGGGGCGGCCGAAGCGGCCGCCGGCCGCCTCGCTTCCCCGTTCCTTCGAAGAAGCGACACGGGGGAAAACCGCCGAGCCCGCGCTTCACCGCGGGCGCGGCTACCCCACGTGCCCGAAGACCTGCCTCCCCAACTCGTAGGCGCGGCTTCCAGCCGCGCCGGGGCGCCGGCTGGAAGACGGCACCACCAGGGTCTACAGAATCCGGCTGCGGCCCAGACGGAGGTCGGCCCCCACCAGGGGCCCGTCGACCTTCCTCCCGATCCGGCGCCCAAGACCATCCACCACGTACTCGATCACGCGCCCGTCCGCAAGGGTCACCTTGCGGAGATTCCCGAGCTCGTCGTACTCATACCGCACCACCCCCGCCGGCGTCGCCTTCTCCCTCAGCTCCCCGAACGCCGTCCACCGCTGCCGGCGGAGCCATCAGGCGTGGAGGAAGCAGCGGACGCGGTGGCCGGGGTCGGGCTCGGTTTCCGGGGGATAGGCCTCGCGGCAGGCAGGCATGGCGTGCGGGCAGCGGGCATGGAAATGGCAGCCGGGCGGGGGGCTCACGGGCGAGGGCGGCTCGCCGGGAAGCTGCACGGTGCGCCGGCCGGTGGCCGTGTCCACGGTGGGGGCGGCGGCGAGCAGGGCCTCGGTGTAGGGATGGAGCGGGCGGTCGAGGACGGCGTCCACCGGGCCGTGCTCGACGATGCGGCCCAGGTACATGACCGCGATCTCGTGCGCCAGGTAACCGACCACGGCGAGGTCGTGGCTGATGAAGAGGTAGGCGAGCCCGAGGCGGTCCTGGAGCTCGCGCAGGAGGTTGAGGATCTGCGCCTGCACGGAGACGTCGAGGGCGCTGGTGGGCTCGTCGCAGACGACCAGCCGCGGCTCCACGGCGAGCGCACGCGCGATGCAGATGCGCTGGCGCTGCCCGCCCGAGAACTCGTGGGGGTAGCGCCGGGCGGCGTCGGCGGGCAGCCCCACCCGCTCGAGGAGCGCCGCGACGCGGCGCTCGCGCTCGGCACGCCCCGGCGCGATGCGCTGGGCGACGAGGCCTTCGGCGACGATGTCACCCACCAGCATGCGCGGGTTCATGGAGGCGTAGGGGTCCTGGAAGACGATCTGCAGGTCGCGCCGGCGCCGCCGCAGGGCGCGGCCACGAAGCCGCGTGAGCTCGGTGCCGTCGAAGCGGACGCTCCCCGCGGTGGGACGGACGAGCTGCAGCACGGCCTTGCCGGCGGTGGTCTTGCCGCAGCCGGACTCGCCCACGAGGGCGAGCGTGCGCCCGGCGCCGATGCGGAAAGAGAGGCCGTCGACGGCGCGCACGTGCCCCACCGTGCGCCGCAGCACGCCCTTGCGCACGGGGAAGTGCACGGCGAGCCCCTGCACCTCGAGCAGGGGCGCGGCTGCGACCGCGCGCCGGGCGCGAGGCGGCGGCGCGGCATCCGGGGCAGCAGCGGCACGGCCCTCGGCGACGGCGTGGCAGCGCACGCGATGGCCCTCGCCGAGGTCGGTCCAGCCGGGGACCGCCTCGCGGCAGCGCGCATCGGCCAGCGCGCAGCGCGGGGCGAAGCGGCAGCCGGGGGGCGGCGCCGCTAGCGAGGGGACCGTGCCGGGGATGACGGCGAGGGGCCGCGCGCGCTTGCGCCGGTCGGGCAGCGCCTCGAACAGGCGCCGGGTGTACGGGTGGCGCGGCTCCCGGAAGAAGCGCCCGCAGGGGGCCTCCTCGACGAGCTCGCCCGCGTACATGACGGCCACGCGGTCGGCGTTCTCGGCCACCACCCCGAGGTCGTGCGTGATGAGGAGCAGCGCCATGCCGCGGCGGGCACGCTCGCGCCGCAGCAGCTCCAGCACCTGTGCCTGGAGGGTGACGTCGAGGGCGGTGGTGGGCTCGTCGGCGATGACGAGCTCGGGGTCGCAGGCGATGGCCATGGCGATGACCACGCGCTGCTTCATGCCGCCGGAGAGCTGGTGGGGATATTCGCGCAGGCGCCGCTCGGGGTCGGGGATGCCCACCTCGCGCAGCAGGGCGAGCACTTTCTCGCGCCGGGCGTGCCCGCGCAGGCCGAGATGCCGGGTGAGGGCCTCGCCGATCTGGGTCTCGACGCTGAGCACGGGGTTGAGGGCGGTCTGCGGCTCCTGGAAGACCATGCCGATGCGCCGCCCGCGCACCTCGCGGAGCGCCCGCTCGGGCAGGCGCAGCAGGTCGGTGCCGTCGAGCCGCACCGAGCCCGCCACGATGCGCGCGGCCGGCCGCGGCACCAGACCCAGGATGGAGAGCGCGGTCATGGACTTGCCGCAGCCGGACTCGCCCACCAGCGCGAAGGCCTCGCCGCGGCGTATGCGGAAGCTCACCCCGTCCACCGCGCGCACCGCACCGGGCCCTTGCCCGATCAGGGTGCGCAGCCCCTCGACCTCGAGCAGGGTCCCGCCGCTCACCGCACGCGCCTCCTCGGGTCGAAGGCCTCGCGCACGGCGTCGGCGAAGAGGTTCGCCGCCAGCACCAGGCCGAACATGAAGACGAAGGCCGCCGCCAGCGTCCACCACACCACGGGCTCGCGCGCGAGCTCCAGGCGGGCGCCGTTGATCATGTTGCCCCAGCTCGTCATGGTCGGGTCCACGCCCACGCCCACATAGGAGAGCACCGCCTCGGCCAGCACCAGGGCGGAGAAGTCCAGCACCACGCTGATGAGCACGATGTGGAGCACGTTGGGCAGGACATGGCGCACGAGGATGGTGCCGTGGCCGGTGCCCAGCGCCACGGCGGCCTGCACGTACTCGACCTCGCGCAGCTTGAGGGTCTCGCCGCGCAGCATGCGGCAGAGCCCCGTCCAGCTCGTCACGCCCAGCACCGCGCACAGGAACAGCAGCCTGAGGTCGGCGCGCGCCGCCGTGGTCTCGAACAGCTCCGGGTGGTTCGCCATGTAGACCTGCAGCATGAGGATGCCGGCGGCGATCAGCAGCACGCCGGGGATGGAGTTGAGCGTGGTGTAGAGGTACTGGACGAGGTCGTCCACGCGGCCGCCGAAGTAGCCCGCCGCGAGCCCCAGCGCCAGGGCGAAGGGGAGCATGAGGAGCGTGGTCAGGGTGCCGATGACGAGGCCGGTGCGCACGCTCTTGAGCGCCTGGTAGAGCACGTCCTCGCCCACCTTGTCCGTGCCGAGGACGTGGTAGCCGCCGGCGAGCGCGGCTACGGCGCCGGCGACGACGGCGAGCGCCGCCGCCGTGAGCAGCATGGGCCGCCAGGGCAGCACCGTGCGGCCGCGGGCGAGCCGGGCGGCGGCCGCGCGCCAGGGCAGGTGCCGGCGCCGCGCGAGCGCCGCGGCGAGCCCCGCCGCGGCGAGCGCCCACAGGGCGAGCCCCGCGAGCGCGCCGGCCGCCGCGCGCCGGGCCACGTCGGGCCAGCGCTCGCGGTCGGGATCGGCCAGGTGCGCGCCGCCGTGGCGCAGGCGCGGGCGCTCGCGCACGCGCGTGCCGTCCGGGCGCTCCACGGTCTCCTTGACGTGCAGCCGCACGGCGAGCGGCGCCGAGTAGGTCTTCTCCGTGCCCTCGCGCAGGGGCGCGGCGAGCAGGTCGAAGGCGCTCAGCACCTCCACCGACCAGTGCACGCGCCCGTCCGGCCCCTGGGCCACGGGCACCCGGAAGTGCAGCGAGTCGGCGAGCCCCACGAGGAGATAGAAGACGAGCACCACGGCGGCGCACATGCCGGCGCGCGAGCGCGCGACCCGCGACCAGGGCTCGCGCAGGTGCGGGGTGCGCCGCACGTGCCAGGCGAAGGCCGCCACCCCCGCGAGCAGCAGGAAGAGCAGCGCATCCGTCCACAGCACCACCGGCTTGACCACGGCCCCTACTCCAGACGCACGCGCGGGTCCACCAGGGTGTAGGCGATGTCCGTGAGCAGCAGGCCCACGATGTAGAGCACCGAGCCCAGGAAGACCATGGCGCGCACCTCGGCGAAGTCCTGGGCGCGGATGGCGTCGATGGTGTAGCTGCCGAGGCCCGGGATGGCGAAGAAGGACTCGAGGACGAGCGAGCCCATGAAGAGCAGCGGCAGGATGGCGACCACACCCGTGAGGATGGGGATCAGGGCGTTGCCCAGCACGTGGCGGAACAGCACTGCGAGCTCACCCAGCCCCTTGGCGCGGGCGGTGCGCACATAGTCCTTGTCCGCCTCCTCGAGGAAGAGGGTGCGGTACCAGCGCGCGTTGGCCCCGAGGCCGCCGAGGACGCCGATGGCCGCGGGCAGCACCAGGAAGCGCGCCGCGTCCAGCCCCTCGGCGTAGCCCGAGATGGGCACCAGATGCATGAGCTTGCCCACCAGGTACTGGCCCGCGATGATGTAGAAGAGCGGCGAGATCGACATCAGCACCACGAGCGCCACCGTGCCCCAGGCGTCCAGGTAGCTCCCGCGCAGCATCACCAGCACGAGCGCCACCGTCACGTGCGTGAGCAGGCCCACCAGCAGCACCGGAAGCGCCAGCGCCAGGCTCGGCCACATGCGCTGGCGTATGTCCTCGCCGATGTCGCGGCCGCGGTCGGAGAGGCCGAAGTCGAAGACGAACAGCCGCACCGACTTGCGGTAGAAGATGGTCTCGGTGAGCCTGCCCGCGCCCTCCGCCGCGCCGTTCCAGAACAGCGGCAGGTCATAGCCGCGCTCGCGCTTCCAGCGCTCGATGGCCTCGGGGGTGACGCGCTTGATCCCGAGGTGCATGCGCGCCATGTCGTCAGGCGTGTTGACCACGAAGAAGAGGGCGAAGGTGATGAGGTTCACCCCGATCAGGATCGGCAGGGCGTAGAGCAGGCGGCGGACGATGTAGGCGATCACGCCCCGGCCCTCTCCAGCGGCGGGCGCCGCTCCTGGCGGCGCCACTGCGCGACGGCCGGCGCCACGGCGAGCGCCAGCGCCAGCGCGAGCAGCGCCAGCGGCCACAGCACGGGCCGGTTCCATTCCGCGCGGCGGGCGGCGCGCAGGTGCGGGTCGAGGCGCAGGTACTTGAGCGTGTTGTTGGCCATGAGGTTGGGCTTGGCGTTCGCCACCCAGGCGTGCAGCAGGCGGTAGGCCTTGGGGTTGACGCCCCACACCCAGGGGGCGTCGCGCCGGGCGATGTCCACCATGCGGCGGATGAGGGCGAGCCGCTCGGGCCCGTCGGGCATGGCCTTCATGCGCTCGAACAGCCGGTCGAACTCGGGGTTGGCGTAGTTGGCGGCGTTCTCGCCGCCGTGGCGCACCTTGCCGTTGGGCCCGTACAGCAGGAACAGGAAGTTCTCGGGATCGGGGTAGTCGGCGTTCCAGCCCCAGGTGAAGATCTGGGCGGTGCCGTTGCGCATCTTCTCCTGGAAGCGGTTGTAGTCGGTGGCGCGCACCACGAGCTGGATGCCGAGCTTGGCGAACTGCTTGCGGAACCAGTCGAGGCGCGCCTTGTCGTCGGGCCCGCCGCCGGTGACGTCGAAGTGCAGCACCAGCGGCTTGCCCGTGCGCGCGTCCACGCCGCCCGGGTAGCCGGCCTCGGCCAGCAGGCGCCGCGCCTCGGCGAGCGGGCGCCGGCGCGGCCGCCCGTCGCGCCACTGGTAGACGTAGGGGTTGATGCCGGCCTCGCCGGCCTCATGGCCGAAGATGCCGGGCGGAATGGGGCCCTGGGCGGGAATGCCACGCCCGTTCATGAAGATGGAGATGTACTCCTCGTAGTCGAGGGCGATGGAGATGGCCCGGCGCAGCTTGCGCGCCCGCGCCGTGTAGCCGCCCACCACCGGGTCGAGCATGTTGAAGCCGAGGTAGTAGACCGAGGTCAGCACCGCGGTCTGCAGCCGGATCCCCTTGGCGCGCAGGGTCGGGGTGAGCGTGACCTCGCCGCCCGCCCCCACCCGGATGGCCTGGTCGAAGGCGTCCTCGGTGATGCCCGAGATATCGTAGTAGCCCTGCAGGAACTTGTTCCACCGCGGGATGGCCTCGCGCTCGAGGCTGAAGACCACGCGGTCGATGAAGGGCAGCGGGCGGCCGGCGTCGGCGAGGAGCCCGGCGGCGCGGTCGCCGGGGGCGCCCTCGGCGGGATAGCGCTCGCCGTGGAAGTTGGGGTTGCGCTCGAGCACCATGCGGCGGTTGGGGTTGTTGACCGTGAGCATGTAGGGGCCGGTGCCCACCGGGTACCAGTCGAGCGTGATGTTGCGCTCGGCCATGCCCGGCTGGGCGTAGAAGCGCTCGGCCTCCCAGGGCATGGGCGCGAAGAAGGGCATGGCGAGCCAGTAGACGAACTGCGGATAGTGGCCGCGGATGTGCACTCGGAAGGTGTAGCGGTCCACGAGCTCCACCCCCTCGAGCGCGAAGCGCCGCAGATCCAGCCAGCGCTCGCCCCGCGCCCGCGCCGCGCGCCAGGCCCGCTCCAGCTCGCGCCCCAGCCTGCGCAGGCCGACGATGTGCCCGCTCATGAGGCCGTAGATGGGCGAGGCCACCGCCGGGTGGGCCAGCCGCTTGATCTGGTAGACATAGTCCGCGGCGGTGAGCTCGCGCGTGCCGCGGCGGGGGAAGTCGGCGAGCGTCCGTACCCGCGCCAGGTCCGCCTCCGAGAGGTCCAGGTACAGGTGGCGGCCGTCGGGGCCGCGG
Source organism: Gammaproteobacteria bacterium (assembly GCA_026989495.1). Classification (GTDB taxonomy): domain Bacteria; phylum Pseudomonadota; class Gammaproteobacteria; order S144-34; family S144-34; genus S144-34. The sequence continues at coordinate 6,845 of JALSJE010000109.1, forward strand.
GCAAACGCGGGATGGGGCTGGTAGCGGATGCCGGGGCGGATGCGGATCTCGTAGACGCTCTCGGCCACCCGCTCCGGCGGGGCGTCGTCGGGCAGGCGCCGCCCGCGGCCGTCGTAGAGCCGGGGCTTCGGCACCGCCTCGGCCGTCAGCGGCACCAGCGTGTAGGGGCGCTTGAGGTAGTGGTACTGGAGCGGGGGCTCGTAGACGTTGGCGATGATGGCGTACTCGTTGGAGGAGTAGCTGCGCGCCGGGTCCAGGTGCTTGGGCCGCTCCGAGAAGTCCGTGTAGTAGACGTTGGCACGCGCCTCGGACGCGGGATAGGGGTTGTTCCAGGGCTCGGCGCAGCCGGCGGCGAGCATGGCCGCCACGGCCAGCGTCGCCGCGACCACCCGTCCCGTGCCCCAGCGCTCGCCCCGTGCCTCCTCCATCCGGCGGGATTATACGCGCACGCAATGCTTTGAGGCGCCGTACATTTCGGGTATGTTATGCGGCTTGTGCCGCCCGGCGCGCCGGGCTTCGACCTGAGCCGGGCTTCGACCTGAGGAGAGCGCACCATGGGATTTCTCGCCGGCAAGCGCGCGCTCGTGACGGGGGTGGCCAGCAACCGCTCCATCGCCTGGGGCATCGCCCAGGCCATGCGCCGCGAGGGCGCCGAGCTCGCCTTCACTTACCAGAACGACAAGCTCCGCGAACGCGTGTCCAGGCTCGCCGCCGAGTGCGGCTCGGACATCGTGCTGCCCTGTGACGTGGCCTCCGACGAGCAGATCGCGGCCCTGTTCGAGGCGCTCGGCGCACGCTGGGACGGGCTCGACATCGTGGTGCACTCGATCGCCTTCGCCCCCAAGGAGCAGCTCGCCGGCGACTTCGTGGAGGCGACCGACCGCGAGGGCTTCCGCATAGCCCACGAGATCTCGAGCTACAGCTTCACCGCGCTCGCCAAGGCCGCCCGCCCGCTCATGCGCGGGAGAGGCGGGGCGCTGCTCACCCTGAGCTACCTGGGCGCCGAGCGCGCGGTGCCCAACTACAACGTGATGGGGCTGGCCAAGGCGAGCCTGGAGGCCAACGTGCGCTACATGGCGGCGGCCCTGGGCCCCGAGGGCATACGGGTCAACGCCGTCTCCGCCGGCCCCATCCGCACGCTGGCCGCCGCCGGCATCGGCAACTTCCGCAAGCTGCTGGAGCACGCCGAGCGCACCGCGCCCCTGCGGCGCAACGTGACCATCGAGGAGGTGGGCAACGCGGCCGCCTTCCTGTGCTCGGATCTCGCGGCGGGCATCACCGGCGAGGTGCTGTACGTGGACGCCGGCTACCACATCCTGGGGCTGGTGGTCTCGGAGGCCGAGGCCGCCCAGCCGTCCGGCTGATCCCGCCGCAGGCGCGGCTGGAAGCCGCGCCCACGTGCGCTCGATCTGGTGGGGCCGGCATCCTGCCGGCCCCGGGCCGCCAAGGCGCGGCTGGAAGCCGCGCCCACGACGATGGGGGATTCACGGCTGGAAGCCACGCCTAGCCGCGCTCCCCGCCGCCGTCCGGCAGCAGCCCGCGCTCGCCCTCCGAGCGTGCGATCACCACCGCGCCGCACGAGTCGCTGAAGACGTTGACCGCGGTGCGGCACATGTCCAGCACCCGGTCCACCGCCAGGATCAGGCCGATGCCCTCGGCCGGCAGGCCCACCGCCGCCAGGATCACGGTGATGGCCACGAGGCTCGCGGCGGGGATCCCCGCCACCCCGATGGAAGTCAGCAGCGCGATGAGCACGATGGCGAGCTGCTCGGCGAAGCCGAGCTGAATGCCGTAGGCCTGGGCGATGAACATGGCTGCGACGCACTCGTAGAGCGCGGTGCCGTCCATGTTGACCGTGGCCCCGAGGGGCAGCACGAAGCTGGAGACGCGGTTGGAGACGCGGGCGTTGCGCTCCACGCACTCGAGCGTGAGCGGCAGGGTGGCCGAGGAAGAGGCGGTGGAGAAGGCCGTGAGCAGGGCCGGGGCCATGGCGCGGTAGTGGCGCAGCGGGCTCACGCGCGCGAGCAGCCGCAGCAGCAGGGGCAGCACGCCGAAGAAGTGCAGCCCGAGGGCCAGCAGCACCGCGAGCACGAACCACGCCAGCGGGCGGAAGGCCTCCAGGCCCGAGGTGGCCACCACCTTGGCCACCAGGCCGAAGACCCCCACGGGCGCGAAGCGCATCACGAGCTCCGTGATGCGCATCATCACCTCGAAGACCCCCTGCCAGAAGGCGCCCAGCACCTCGCCCGCACGGCCGCCGATGCGGGCCGTGAAGAAGCCGAAGAGCAGCGCGAAGGTGATGAGCCCGAGCATCTGGCCCTCGGCCGCGGCCGCGACCACGTTGACCGGGACCATCCGCAGGAAGATCTCGACGACGTCGCCCGCGCCCCGCCCCTGCACCTTCTCCGCCACGGCCGAGGCATCGGCCTCGAGCCCCATCACATCGCGGGCAGGCCGCCCGTCGACCACGCCCGGCTGGACGGCGTTCACCACGGCGAGCCCGATGAGGATGGCGACGAGGCTGGTCAGCATGTAGTAGCCCACCGTCTTCGCGCCGAGCCGGCCGAGCCCCTTGCCGTCGCCCAGCCCCGCCACCCCCGTCACCAGCGAGGCGAAGACCAGGGGCACGACGATCATCTTGAGGGCGTTGAGGAAGAGCGTTCCGACGAAGGCGTAGGCCGAGACCAGCGGCACGCCGAGCACGGCGGTCTCGGGCGAGGTGGCCAGCCCCGCGGCGACCGCGAGCGCCAGCGCGATCAGGATCTGCCAGTGCAGCCGCACCGGGCAGGCCCTCAGGGCCGCTCCACCTCGGCGGCCACCGACTCGAAGCGCTCGATCTCGGCCCGGCCACGCCAGAAGGCGATGGCGGCCTCGGCAGCGGCCTGCCCGCGCGCGCGCGCGATGGCGCGGGCGATGCCCTTGCGCTCCTCGGGCCTGGCCTCGGCGGGATCGCCGTCGGTCACCCCGTGCAGCACCACCACCGCGTAGTCGCCTCCGGCCAGCGCCACGCGGTCGGCCACGGGACGGCCGCCCTCGGGACGGGGGAGCTGGAAGGCGCGCCGCAGGACGGGCTCGGGCCAGGCGGCCTCGCCACGCCGCACCTCGCGCGGACCATCCACCCTGGCCCCGACCGCCTGCGCGGCCCGCGCCGCATCCTTGCCGGCGGCGATGGCCGCCACCAGCCGCGCCGCGGCCGCGCCCGCCTGCTCGGCCGCCTTGCGCCGGCGCAGGCGCTCGCGGATCTCGGCGCGCACCTCGTCCAGCGGGCGCTGGCGCGGGGGCCGGCGCTCGATCTCGCGCAGAACCACCACCCGGTCGGGGCCGAGCTCGATGGGGTCGGAGTTGTGCCCCTCGCGCACGGTCTCGCCGAAGGCCGCCTCGCGCACCCGCGGATCGGCGGCGACGCCCTCGCCCGCCGAGCGCGTGAACCAGCCCGTCTCACGCACGGGCAGGCCCACGGCCCTGGCTGCCGGCTCGAGGCTGTCCGGCTGCTCATAGGCGACGTTCGCGAGCGTGTCGGCCAGCTCGTAGAAGCGCGCCTCGGCCTGGCGCCGGCGCAGCTCGGCGGCGAGCTCGCCGCGCACGGATTCGAAAGGTTTGATCCGGCCGCCGCGCACCTCGAGCAGCTTGACGAGGTGCCAGCCGAAGCGCGTCCGCACCGGACCCACCACCTCGCCGGGCTCGGCGATGGCGAAGAGCGCGTCCTCGAAGGGCTTCTCCAGCACGCCGCGCCCGACGAAGCCGAGATCACCCCCCTGCCGCGCCGAGCCGGGATCGCCCGAATGCTCGCGCGCGAGCTTCGCGAAGTCCTCGCCCCGGCGGATGCGCGCGAGCAGCGCCTCGGCCTGGGCACGGGCCCTGGCCTCGGCGTCCGGGTCCGCCTTGGCCGGCACGGGGATCAGGATGTGCGCCGCACGCCGCTCCTCGGGCTGGACGAAGCGGGCCTTCTCCTCCTCGTAGAGGCTGCGCAGCGCCGCCCCGTCCACCGGGATCTCCTTCGCGAGCGCATCGAGGCTGAGGTCCACGTAGGCGATGCGCACCCGCTCAGGCTCGACGAACTCGGACTTGTGGGCCTCATAGTAGCGGGCGATCTCCTCCTCGCCGACCGTGACCCGTTCGAGGAAGGGCGCGGCGGGGACGGTGATGAGCGTGACACGCCGTCTCTGGCCCTGGATGCGCAGGAAGCCGTCCACGTCGGCGGGCGTCACCACGGCGCCGCGCTCGATGGCGCCGCGGAGCTGTGCCATCACCATGCCGCGGCGCACGAGCGCCTCGTAGGCAGGCGGCGTCAGGCCCGCCGCACGGAGCCGCGCCTCGTAGAGGCTGCGGTCGAAACGGCCCTCGCGCTGGAACTCGGGCCGGGCCTGGATGGCCTGCGCGAGCAGCGCATCGCCCACGTGCAGCCCGAGCGCGCGGGCGCGCCCCGCAAGCACCTCCTCCTCGATGAGCGACTCGAGCACCTGCCTGCGCAGCAGCGCCTCCTGCGCCTCCGACAGCCCGGCACCGCCGAGGAGCTCGCGCAGGCGGCCGCGCTCGGCGGCGAGCGCCTGCTGGTAGGTCCGCAGGGTGATCTCGGCGCCATCGACCTCCGCCACGACCGGCTCGCCGCCGCCGCCGAAGTACTCGTGCACGCCCCACAGGGCGAAGGGGATGCTGATGAGGATGACGATGACCCAGGCGATGATGCCGGTGGCGCGGTCGCGGATGGCCTGCAGCATGCGCTCGCTCCCTCGCTGGCACTGGGGCCGAATTCTGGCCGCTGGCCCTTTCCGGCACAAGCCTTCGCCCGGTGGGGCTCTCCGGGGGCCTTCGGCCGGCGCGGCTGGAAGCCGCGCCTACGGGACGGGGTCCGGGAAGAGGTGCGGCGCGGCTGGAGGCTGTGCCTGCGTCCATGCCGTCGAATCCGTGGGGCCGGCTGGAAGCCGGCCCCACGGGGATCGGGGGATTAGATGGCATGCCCGGGCGCCGTACCTGCCGTGCCCGCACGGGATCTCGGGGGCGGCCTCTATACTTCGGGCATGGCCGGGCTACGACAGATGACGGTCGCGGCGCTCGCGGCACTGGCCTCGGCCGCAGGGGCGCAGGCGCCGCGCGTGGCGCTGGCGCCCTGGGCCGGAGGCTTCGACCGGCCCGTGGAGCTCGTCTTCGGCCCGCGGCATGCC
>JALSJE010000110.1 GCA_026989495.1 Gammaproteobacteria bacterium
CGTGGAAGGGACCGCCGCCCGCATCGCCTTCGAGGTCCTGACGGGCCTTCTGCCCGCATCGCTCGGATTCCGCGGCCGTAACCGCCGGCCGCCGCGCGATCCGGTCAACGCGGCCATCTCGCTGGGCGCCACCCTGCTCCATGCGGATGCCGTGCGTGCGGCCATGGCCCATGGCCTCGACCCGTGGATCGGCTTCTACCACGCACCGGCGCGCGGACGCGAATCGCTCGCCTGCGACCTCGTCGAGCCGTGGCGCCCGGCGCTGCATCACTGGGTCTGGCGCATGTTCGCGGAAAAGAAGCTGCGCGCCGAGCACTTCCGCCGCCAGGGCGAAGCATGCCTCCTGGGCAAGGCCGGACGCAGGATCTTCTGGCGGGAATGGGAGCTGCACGCCGGACGACACCGGCGCGGGCTCAGGCGCACCTGCCGGCTGCTGGCGCGGGCGATGCGCGAGGGGGTGACGCTCGAAGAGGGCTGGGAGGAGATCGAATGAGAGGCGGGCCGGAGCGGGGCAGATCGCTGTATGTCGAGGGCCCGGGAGAGATTGCTTGGCGCCGCGGCGCCCTCGAGGTGCGGAACCGTCACGGTCGGGCCCGCTATTTCCCCCTCGACCGGATCGCGCGCATCGTCGCCCTCGGCGAGGTGCGCTGGCGCGAGGGCGTCCTGACGAGCTGTGCCGCGGCGGGCGTCCCTGTGCTGGCGCTGACGGAGGACGGGCGGGCGAGCTGGACCCTCGTGCCGGGCACCGGCGTCTCGGTCGATCTGGCCCAGGCCCTCATCGCCGCGCGCGAGTCGCCCCGCTGGGAGGAGCGATACCGCGCCTGGTTCGATTCCCAGGACCGGCGCCTGCGGCGGCACACCTGCCAGGCCCTGGGATGGGAGGATTCGGGCGCTCGAGCCGTCTGGACCCGGCTCGAGCGGACACTGGCGAACGCCTGGGGCGCGGAAAGGGTCGAGCATCTGCTGACCAGGCTCGACTCGCTTGCGAGACTGGAGGCCGCCGATGCGCTTGCAGAGCGCGAGGTTCCGGCGGATCTCGCTGGCGGATGGATCGGCGTGAGCCTGGTGGACGACATCGGAACCCTGCTCGGCTGGCCGCTGCGCGGAAAGCTGGTTGCCACGGCGCACAGGGAGCGCACGCCACCCATGGAGACGGAAGAGCAGATGATCTCACTCTACGAGACCGCGGCGGCAGGCACCGTCCGCGGCGCGGCCCGCAGGCTCGTCGCCTATCTCTGGAAACTGAGGCCGTAGGGAGGGCGCCATGGAACGCTGGCTCATCGCCTACGACATAGCCGATCCGGACCGCCTGCGGGCCGTGCACGGCTATCTGAAGAGGAGGGCCGTGCACCTGCAGTACTCGGTTTTCGTGGCGAAGCTGGGACCGGCAGGCATGGGTGATCTGCTGGACGACCTGCGCGCCTTGATCGCCGAGGATGCAGACGATATAAGGATCTACAGGATCCCGGCGACACCCTGGTGGCAAGCGATCGGGCGCCGTCCGTTGCCGGAATCCCTTGAGCTGCTGGGCGGGCCATTGCCCAGTGAGACGTGAGGGATGGCAGTATGCCTGGTCAGGCAGGAGAGGCTGGAAGGGCCCCACGGGCCGCTAGGTCCACGGCACGGTCGCAGCCTGCCGGATGCCATCGCAACAGACTGATCTGCAAGGGGCTGGCCGGTGCGACCTGAGAACACCCGACCCTGATGA
>JALSJE010000111.1 GCA_026989495.1 Gammaproteobacteria bacterium
TGTAAGTTTCCTACACGACTGGCAGGGAGAAAGAGGCAAAAGGCGTTCCTGCGCCAAAAGGCTTGGGCAGTCATAGGGTTGGAGGCGGTGCGCGCCGAGCGCACGCCCGATATGCAAAGATCTGCGACATGACGTGCGAGCTCGCGAAAGGCACCGGACGGGCGCGCGTGGCCGTGAGCGCCTGCCTCGCCGGCGAGCCGGTGCGCTACGACGGCACGGACCGGGCCCATCCGGCGGTGCGCGGGCCGCTCGGGCGGCTGTTCGAGCTGGTGCCGGTCTGCCCGGAGGCGGGTGCGGGGCTCGGCGTGCCGCGCCCGCCGGTGGAGCTGGTGGGGCGGCCGCACGCCCCGCGCGCGCTGGGCGTGGCCGACCGCGCGCTCGACGTGACGGAGCCCCTGCGCGCCTGGTCGGAGGCGACGGCGGCGCGCCTCGACGTGGCGGGCCACGTCCTCAAGGCACGCTCACCGAGCTGCGGGCCGGCGCGCGTGCCCATCCGGCGCAGCCCGCGCGCGGGCCTGCGGCCGGCCGGCACCGGCATCTACGCCGCCGCGCTCCGCAGGCGCCACCCGTGGATGCCGATGGTGGAGGAGACGGCCCTCGACGATGCGGCCACGCTCGCCGCCTTCGTCGAGGCCGTGCTCGCCCGCGCGCGGCTGGACGCGCTGCTGGCCGCGCCCTCGTCCGCGGCGCTGGCCGCCTTCGCCGCGCGCCACCGGTGGTGGCTCGCCGCGCGCAGCCCGGCGCGCGCCCGCGAGGTGGCGGCGCTCGCGGAGCGGGTGGCGGCCGGCAGGCCCGTCGGCGCCGTGCTGCGCCAGCTCGAGGCGGCCTTCATGCGGGGCGTGCTGGTGCGGCGGCCGGACGCCGCGCGCGAGGCGCGGCTGCTCGGCCGGCTGCTGGCGCTCGCGAAGCCGGCGCTGGCGCCGCAGCGGCGGCATGCGCTGCGCGCCCTGGTGGAGGCCGCCGCCCGCGACCCCGCCGCCCGCGCCGAGGCGCGGGCGCGGCTGGCCGCCTGCTTCGCGGCGCACCCGCACCCGCGGGTCGCCCCCGACGACCTCTACCTGTGGCCGGATGCGGCCATGGCCGAGGCGGCGCGGTTGGTCGACGCCTGGGCCCGCGGGCGGGCCGCCGCCTGATGCCGGCGCAGGGGGCCGGCCCGGCCCGCGCCGGCCGGGCTCAGGCGGGCTCGCCCTGGACGGTGACGACGAGGGTGCGCGCGTGCGGTGCGGTGCGGTGCTCCCAGAGGTAGATGCCCTGCCAGGTGCCGAGCGCCGGCCGTCCGTCCGTGACCGGGATGGCGAGCCCGCTCGAGGTGAGCACGGTGCGCACGTGCGCGGGCATGTCGTCCGGGCCCTCGAGGGTGTGCCGGAAGAGCGGGTCGCCGTCCGGCACCAGCCGCGCCATGAAGGCCTCGAGGTCGCGCCGCACGTCCGGGTCGGCGTTCTCGCACAGCATCAGCGAGGCGCTGGTGTGGCGGCAGAAGACATGGCACAGGCCCGTGGCCACGCCGGACGCCGCCACCACGCGCGCCACCTCGCCGGTGACGTCCCAGGTGCCGCGCCCGTGCGTGCGCACGGTGAGCGTCTCCTGGTGGGTCCTCATCGTCGGCGCCGGACGTTGCAGGGTGCACGGCGGACGGGGATCGCGATCAGGCGCGGAAGGAAGGGGGCAGGGGCGGGTCGCCGGCCAGGCCGAACCGCGCCGGATCCTCGCCCTCGAGGTGGAGCGCCATCGCCTCGCGCAGGTTGCGCGTCACCTCGTCCAGCGTCGCGCCCTGCGTGACCACCGCCAGCTCGAGGCACTCGCCCACGCAACCTTGCTGTTCGCCCTTGCGGACGACCGCCTGGATCACGTACATGGTGCCGGTCTCCGGATCCCGCTCCAACGCCCGCATCCTAGCCCTTCGCGGGTTCCCCCGCCAGCCGGCGGGGCACGGGCGGGCGCCGCGCCCCATCCCCTCCGGGACGCATCGGGTGTAGGCTGGAGGCATGGGGCCCGTGGAGGCGGTGCTGCTCGACCTGAGCGGGGTGCTCTACGTGGGCGAGCGCCCCCTGCCGGGGGCGCGCGAGGCGCTCGAGCGCCTGCGGGCGGGGGGCCTGCCCCTGCGCTTCCTCACCAACACCTCCCGCAGCACGCGCGCGGCCGTGGCGGCGCGGCTGGCGCGCATGGGCCTTGAGGTCCCGGAGGCGGAGATCTTCACCGCCCCGCGCGCCGCGCTCGCGCGCATCCGCGCGCGCGGGCTGCGCCCCATGCTGCTCGTCCATCCCGGCCTCGTGCCGGAGTTCGAGGGTGTCGCCACGGAGCCTGCGGATGCGGTGTTCCTGGGCGATGCAGGCGAGGCCTTCACCTACGCCGCCCTCAACCGCGCCTTCCGGCTGCTGATGGAGGGCGCCCCGCTGCTCGCCGTGGGACGCAACCGCTACTTCCGCGAGCCGGACGGGCTCTCGCTCGACGCCGGTCCCTTCGTGGCGGCCCTGGAGTACGCCGCCGGCGTCGAGGCCGAGATCGTGGGCAAGCCCGCCCCCGCCTTCTTCCACGCCGCCTGCGCGGACCTCGGCGTGCCGCCTGCGCGCTGCCTCATGATCGGCGACGACGTGGAGGCGGACGTGGCCGGCGCCGTCTCCGCGGGGCTGCAGGGCCTGCTGGTGCGCACGGGCAAGTACCGCCCCGGCGACGAGGCGCGGCTGCCGCCGGGGGCGCTGGTGGCCGACGACCTGGCGCAGGCCGTGGCGCGCGCCCTCGCCCTCGCGCGGGTTCCATGAGCGCCTCACGCGAGCAGGCGGTGCTCGAGGTGGTGGCGGCGCTCGTCCGCGAGCTCCACCCGCGCCGCGCCGCAAGCCTCAGGGTGACGCCCGACAGCCGCCTGGACCGCGACCTGGGCTTCGACAGCCTGAGCCGCGTGGAGCTCATGCTGCGGCTGGAGGACGCCCTGGGTGCGGCGCCGCCGGACCAGGCCCTCCAGGCCGAGACCGTGCGCGACCTGCTGCGCTGGCTGCCCGAGGCCGGCCCCGGCCCGGCGCCGGCCGCGGCGGTTGCCCCCGCGGCGGCGCCCGCGGGCGCCGCCGCCGCGGCCCCCGCGCGGGCGCGCACCCTGGTCGAGGCCCTGGAGCACCACGCCGAGCGCACGCCCGAGCGCGTCCACGTCCAGCTCTACGAGACCGACACGCCCGAGCCCGTCACCTACGCCGCCCTGCTCGAAGGGGCGCTGCGGCGCGCGGCGGGGCTGCAGGCCCTCGGCGTGGGCGCGGGCGAGACCGTGGCCCTGATGCTGCCCACCTCCCGCGCCTACCTCGAGTGCTTCCTGGGCGCGCTGGTCCTGGGGGCGATCCCGGTCCCGCTCTATCCGCCCGCCCGCCCCTCGCAGCTCGAGGCGCATCTGCGCCGCCACGGCCGCATCCTCGCCTCGAGCGGCGCGCGCGTGCTGGTGGCGCCGCCCGAGGCGCGGCGGCTGGCGCCCGTGCTGCAGGCGGCCGCGCCCGCGCTGCGGCGCATCGTGGATCCCGGGGCGGTGGCGGGCGATCCGACCGCGGTGCGGCGTCCCGCCCCCGAGGCCGGGCGCATCGCCTTCCTGCAGTACACCTCGGGCAGCACCGGCGACCCCAAGGGCGTGGTGCTCACCCACGCCAACCTGCTGGCCAACATCCGCGCCATGGGGGAGGCCATCGGCGCCTCGCCCGACGACTGCTTCGTGAGCTGGCTGCCGCTCTACCACGACATGGGCCTGATCGGGGCCTGGCTCGGCAGCCTCTACCACGGCGCCCCGCTGGTGCTCATGCCGCCGCTGCGCTTCATGGCCCGTCCCCGCCGCTGGCTGGAGGCCGTCGCCCGCCACCGGGGCACGCTCTCGGCATCGCCCAACTTCGGCTACGAGGTCTGCGCCACCAGGCTGCGCGACCGCGACCTGGAGGGGCTGGACCTCTCCTCCTGGCGCTGTGCCTTCAACGGGGCCGAGCCCGTCAGCCCCGACACCGTGGCGCGCTTCGTCGCGCGCATGCGGCGCTGCGGCTTCCGCCCCGAGGCCATGATGCCGGTCTACGGGCTCGCCGAGTGCAGCGTGGGGCTGTGCTTCCCGCCGCCGGGGCGCGGCGTGCGCATCGACCGGGTGCGCCGCGGGCGGATGGCGCGCGAGCGTGTGGCCGAGCCCGCCGCCGAGGGCGAGGCCGATGCCCTGCGCTTCGTGGGCTGCGGCTTCCCGCTGCCCGGCCATCGGGTGCGCATCGTGGGCGAGGACGGGCGCGAGCTGCCCGAGCGCCAGGAGGGCCGCATCCAGTTCCGGGGGCCGTCGGCCACCTCCGGCTACTGGCGCAACCCGCAGGCCACGAAGGCCCTCTTCGACGGCGCGTGGCTGGAGACGGGCGACCTGGGGTATCTGGCCGACGGCGAGCTGTTCGTGACCGGCCGCATCAAGGACCTCGTCATCCGCGCCGGCCGCAACCTCTACCCCCAGGAGATCGAGGCGGCGGTGGCGGCGGTCGAGGGCGTGCGCACGGGCGGGGTGGCGGCCTTCGCCGCGCCCGATCCCGCCGGCGGGGGCGAGCGGCTGGTGGTGATGGCCGAGACCGGCCGCGCCGATCCGCAGGCGCGGGCCGAGTTGGAGGCGCGCATCGCCGCGGCGGTGGCGGCGCTGGGCGAGCTGCCGCCGGACGAGGTGGTGCTGGTGCCGCCCCATGCGGTGCCCAGGACCTCCAGCGGCAAGGTCCGCCGCAGCGCCGCGCGCGCCATGTACCTGGCCGGGCGCATCCCGCGCTCGGGCGCGCCGTCGCGCCGGCGGCTCGCCCTGCTGCGCGCGCGCGCGGCCGTGCGGCTGGCCGCGCGCCGCGCCGCCGCGGCGCGCGGGTGGCTCTGGGCCGCCTGGGCCTGGGTCCTGTTCGGGCTCTTCGCCGCCGTGGTGTGGCCGGCGGTGGCGCTCGCGCCGGGACGGGGCCGCCGCTGGCGCTGGGCGCTGATGCGGGCGGCGGGCCGCGCCTATTGCGCGCTCGCCGGCATCCCGCTGCGGGTGCGCGGGCTCGAGCATCTGCCGCGCGACGGGCGCTGCATCATCGCCGCCAATCACCAGAGCTACGTCGACAGCTTCGTGCTGGTGACGGCGCTCCCGCTGCCGCTGCGCTTCGTGGCCAAGGCCGAGCTCAAGGCCAACCCCTTCGCGCGCCTGTTCCTGGACCGCATCGGCACCGAGTACGTGGAGCGCTTCCGGGGCCCGCGCGCGGTGCGGGATGCCGCGCGCCTGCAGCGCCGCGCCGCCGAGCCCGGCGGCGCCCCGCTCCTGTTCTATCCCGAGGGCACCTTCTACCCCCAGCCGGGGCTGCTCCCCTTCCGCATGGGGGCCTTCCTCGCCGCCGCGGCGGCAGGCATCCCGGTGGTGCCCGTGGCGCTGCGCGGCACGCGCCGGCTCCTGCGCTCCGGGACCTGGCGCCCGAGCCGCCACCCGGTCACGGTCACGGTGCTCCCGCCCATCGCCCCGGAAGGCGAAGGCTTCGAGGCCGCCGCGCGCCTGCGCGACCGCGTGCGCGCCGCCATCCTCGCCCACGCCGGCGAGCCCGACCTGGGCTGAGGAGGCCCCCGGCGGGCTAGGCCGTCCGCCGCAGGCGGCAGAGGAAGAAGCCCTCCCAGGGGCCATCGGGCAGGATGCGCAGCGCCCGGGTGACGGCCTCCGGGAAGGCCTCGTCCGCCCAGTCGCAGAGGCCCGGCATCGTGCGCGGGGCGGGGATCGCCAGCGGCTCGACCCGCGCCTCGGGGTGGCGCGCGAGCAGCCAGGCCGCCACGGCCTCGTTCTCCTCCGGGGCGTAGGTGCAGGTGCAGTAGACCAGCACGCCGCCCGGGCGCAGGCAGCGCAGTGCGGAGGCGAGCAGCCGGCGCTGCTTGCGCGCCATCTCGGCGATCTTGCGCTCGGACCAGTGGCGCGCGGTCTCCGGCGCGCCGGGGCGGATGCGCGCCTCGGCCGAGCAGGGTGCGTCCACCAGCACGCGGTCGAAGCGGCCCTCGACCTTGCGCCATACGCGCGCGCCGTCGGCGAGGAAGCAGCGCACACGCCCGTCCGCCCCGTGGCGCGCCAGATTGGCGCGGAGCCGGTGGAAGCGTGCGCGCACGGCCTCCACCGCCGAGACGATGCCCGCCTCCCCCACGCGCTCGGCGATGAGCAGGGTCTTGCCGCCCGGGGCGGCGCAGAGATCCAGCACCGCCTCGCCTGGCCGGGGATCCAGCGCCAGGACGGCGGCGATGCTCGAGGGGTTCTGGACGTAGATCAGTCCCCCGGCGGCGGCGCGGCCGTGGGTGAGACGCCCGCGCGCATGCGCCGGCACGGCCCACACGCCCTCGAGCCCTGGCAGCGGCTCGGGGTCGAGCCCGTCGGCGCGCACGGCGGCGAGCGCCGCCTCCGGCGTGGCGCGCAGGCGGTTGACACGGAATGCCGCATGGGCGGGCGCGGCCTGGGCCGCCAGCGCGCGCGCGGCCTCGTCCGGGCCGAGGGCGCGCGCGAGCCGCTCGACGAAGCCCCTGGGCCAGCCTGCCGCCGCGCGCGCCGCCATGGCGGGCAGGGTAGCATGCGGACGCGCCGCCGGCTGCGTGTTTGCCTCTCCGCCACCGGGAGCGCGGCTTCCGGCCGCATGCACCCTTTCTCCGTAGGCGCGGCTTCCAGCCGCGCCGTGGGGCCGGCTGGAAGCCGGCCCCACGGGGGGGTTGAGGCCGCGCCGGGCCGGCAGGATGCCGGCCCCACGGGGTGGGCCGCGCATGCCGGCCGCGATGCGCCTCGCCGAAGGAGGCTTCCCGCGAGGGCGGCGGAAGGGCCCTATAATGCCGGGCCATGGACAGGCCGCGTCTGTGGACCGTCGGGCACGGCAGCCGCAGCTCTGACGAGCTGGTGGCCTTCCTGCGCGGGGCCGGCATCCGCACACTGGTGGATGTGCGTGCCCGCCCTGCCTCGCGGCGCCACCCCTGGTTCGCGCGCGAGGCCCTGATCGCGCGCCTCGGCACCGAGGGCATCGCCTACGTCTGGGAGGGCCGCGACCTCGGCGGGCGCCGTAGCCTCTCCGGCTGGTCGCCTCATACGGCGCTCGCCGAGCCGGGCCTGCGCGCCTACGCCCAGCACATGGGCACCGAGGCCTTCCGCCAGGCGGCGCTGCGCCTCCTCGCGCTCGCCGAGGCCGCGCCGACCGCTGTGCTGTGCGCCGAGTCCGACCCCGCCCGCTGCCACCGCAGCCTCCTTGCGGACCACTTCGTGGCCGTGCTGGGCATCGAGGTGGTCCACCTGCTCGGCCCGGGGACCGCGTGCCCGCACCGGCTGCATCCAGGTGCGCGGCTCGAGCGCGGCCGGCTGGTCTACGACGGCGGCACGCCCGAGCTGCCCGGCCTGGACGCTGGCATGGACGCTGGGGGGTGCCCCGCATGAGCGTCCCGCCCGTCGCCTTCCTGGGCACGGGCCTCATGGGCCGGCCCATGATCCGGCGCCTGGTGCAGGCAGGCTTCCCCGTCATCGCCTGGAACCGCACCGCCGGCAAGGCCGAGCCCCTGCGCGAGCTCGGCGTGCGCGTGGCCGCCACCGCCGCCGATGCCGTCACCCGGGCGCAGGTGGTGGTGCTGATGCTGGCGGACGCGCCCGCCATCCGCACCGTGCTGCTCGCCGATGCGGTGCGCGCCCTGCTCGCCGGGCGGACCGTGATCCAGATGGGCACCATCGCCCCCACCGAGAGCCGCTCGCTCGCCCAGGACGTCGACGACCTCGGGGGCGAGTACCTGGAGGCGCCCGTGCTCGGGAGCATCCCGGAGGCCGAGGCCGGCACCCTCATCGTCATGGCCGGCGCGGAAGAGGCCGCCTGGCGGCGCTGGCGCGGGCTGCTCGCCGTCTTCGGGGAGGCGCGGCTCGTGGGCCCGGTGGGCCAGGGCGCGGCCCTCAAGCTCGCCATGAATCAGCTCATCGCCGCCGAGACCGCGGCCTTCGCCCTCAGCCTCGCGCTGGTGGAGCGCGAGGGCGTGCCCGTGGAGACCTTCATGGAGGTGCTGCGCGCCTCGGCCCTCCATGCCCCCACCTTCGACAAGAAGCTCGAGCGCATGCTGGCCCACCGCTACACCGACCCCAACTTCCCCACCCGCCACCTGCTCAAGGACGTGGCGCTCTTCCTGGGCGAGGCCGAGCACCTCGGGCTCGGCGCCGAGGCGTTGGCCGGCGTGCGCGCCGTGCTCGAGCGCGCCATCGCCCAGGGCCACGCCGACGAGGACTACTCCGCCCTGCGCGAGGCCATCCTCCGCCGGTAGCCTTCTTCCGCCGGGCGGGCTGCCGGTGCCGCTCGAGCCCCGCCGCGGCGCCGTCGCGGGCCATGGGCCTCGCCCGGGGATCGGGGGAGGCGTGCGGTGCGCCGCGCCGGGCGGCTCGCGGCGCGCCAGGCGCTCAGAGGTCGTGCCATGGATGGACGGCGACCTGCTCGCGGAAATAGCGCTCGGTCCCGCCATAGACCAGGGCCGCCGGCGCGGACGGCTCCCCGAGCGTCTGCCGCCAGCGGCGCAGGCCCCTGAAGAAGTCGGCCGCCACCGTGGCCCCGGACTTGATCTCGACGGCGAGCGGGCCGCGTGAGGTCTCCAGGATCAGGTCCACCTCGTGGCCCTGGATGTCACGCCAGTGGTGGAGCGTGCTCGCGCGCCCGGCGTGGAGGTAGGCCTTGTGCAGCTCGGAGACCACGAACGCCTCGAACACGGCGCCGCGCTCGGCGCGCTGTTCCAGCGCCTGCGGCGTCTCGATCCGGAGCAGGTGGCACAGCAGGCCGGTGTCGAGGAAGTACAGGCGCGGCGCCTTGACGAGCCGCTTGCGGCGGCTCGAACGGTAGGCGGGCACGCGCACGACCAGGTAGCTCGCCTCCAGCACCCCGAGCCAGCGTCGGGCCGTGGGCTGGGTGATGCCGCAATCGGCCGCCAGCGACGAGAGGTTGAGGAGCTGGCCGTTGCGGCCCGCCGCCAGCCGCAGGAAGCGGTCGAAGGCCTCCAGGTCACCCACCTGCACGAGCTGGCGGACGTCGCGCTCCAGGTAGGTCTCCCGGTAGGCGGCGAGCCACAGGGGCGCGGGCACCTGCCGGTCGTGAATGGCGGGATAGAAGCCCGCATGCAGCACGGGCCAGGGGCTGTCGGCGTGCGGTGGAGGCCCGGCCTGTGGCGGCTCGCCGAGCCGTTCGGGATCGAGCGGCGGATGGCGCCACAGTTCGGTGAGCGAGAGCGGGAGGAGATGGAGCACGGCCGTGCGGCCCGCGAGAGACTGGGAAACCTTCTCCCGAAGGAGGAGATTGTGCGAGCCGGTGAGGATGAAGCGGCCCCGTGCGCCGGTATCGGCGTCCACGGCCGCCTGGATGTAGGAGAGCAGCTCCGGCACGCGCTGGATCTCGTCCAGGATCACGGGGCCGGCGAAGCGGGCGAGGAAGCCGCGGGGATCCTCCCGGGCGAAGGCCCGTTCGTCCGGCAGCTCGAGGGAGACGTAGGCGTGGTTCGGGAAGGTGGCGCGCACGAGCGTGGTCTTGCCGGACTGGCGGGGACCGGTGAGCGTGACCACCGGGAAATGGCGGGCGGCTTCCCGCAGCGCGGGCTCGAGGTGACGCGGGATTATCTGCATATTTCAAGGAAACTCTGATCAATCCGCTGCGCGGATCGATCAGCGCGATGGCGCCTCGCGGTCCATCTCGATTTTTCGCTTGTCGTCATGCACTTCCCTGTGCATGGGCCGTCCCGCTGCCGTCCATGGCCGCGGGAAAGCCCTGAAAGATCGGATTTTTCAGGATTTACAAAATTAGATTTTGAAAAAGCACCCTGTATGCCCTGCAGATGGAACTATTTTGCGCCTTTTTCCTCAGAATTTCAAAATCAGATTTTGAAATTGTTTGTTCCGTGCGGTGGCTGCGGAGGGCGCCGGCGCGCTCCCGGCCGGAATGGCCTGGTGTCCCCGGTCCGCGCGGCCAGCCAGGCCGCGGTGGCGGCCGCGGCGCGGCGGGCGTGGGGGCCGAGCAGCAGGCCCACGTGGCTCGCGCCCTCGACGAGCAGGAGGTCCGCGCCCCAGCGTGCGGTCCAGGACTCGGCGCAGGCCGGCGGCACCTGGGCGTCGGCGCGCCCGTGCACGGCCAGCACCGGGCAGGGCGGCGGGGCGAGCGCGACGCCCCCGAAGACGGCGCGCAGCACCGCGCCCGACTCGTCGCGCCAGCGGCCGAGGGCCCAGCGTGCCATCCACGCCGGGGCCTCGGGCATGGCGCGGCGGGTGCCCTCGAAGGTGGCCTCCTCCGACCAGCGCACCACGTCCGGGAAGGCGCGCGGCTGCGGCGGCCAGCCCGGCGTGCCGGCCGGCGGCGCGCCCGCGACGCATGCCACGGCCGCGGCCCGCACCCGCGGCGCGGCTGCCAGGCAGACCAGCGCCCCCATGCTGGCGCCGAGCAGCAGGGGCGGGGCCCCGGAGGCGGCGGCCGCCGCCGCGAGCTGGTCCACGTAGTCCTCGAAGCGGGTGGCGGCCAGCCCGCCCGGGGCGGGGCGCAGCGCCAGCGGCCGTGGGCGCAGCCCCGCCGCCCGCAGCACGGGCAGCCACAGCCGCCATTCCCAGGGGCCGGCCCCCGCGCCCGCCACCAGCCAGACCTCGCGCACGGCGGCGCTACCGGACCTCGGCGAGCAGGCGCTCGATCATGCGCTCGGCCTGGGGCCGGTAGCCCCCGCCGAAGAGGTTGAGGTGGTTGAGCACGTGGTAGAGGTTGTAGAGCACCTTGCGCACGCCGTAGCCGGGCTCCAGCGGCCAGGCGGCGCGGTAGGCCTCGTGGAAGCGCGGCCCGAAGCCGCCGAAGAGCTCGGTCATGGCGAGGTCGGCCTCGCGGTCGCCATAGTAGACGGCCGGGTCGTAGATGACGGGCTCGCCGTCGGGGAGCGCCGACCAGTTGCCGCCCCAGAGGTCGCCGTGGAGCAGCGAGGGCATGGGGCGGTGGCCTTCCAGCAGGGCGGGCAGGGCTTCCAGCAGCCGCGCGCCCTTCTCCGTGAGGCGGCCGCCGTGGCCGTTGCGCTCGGCGAGCGCGAGCTGGAAGCCGAGGCGACGCTCGCGCCAGAAGGCGACCCAGTCGCGCATCCAGGCGTTCGGCTGCGGGGTGGCGCCGATGGTGTTGTCGCGCCGCCAGCCGAAGCCCTCGGGGGCGGTGACGGCGTGCAGGGCCGCGAGCCGTTCGCCGAGCAGCGCCTCGGCGCGGGCGTCGCCGCCGCCGAGCGGCAGGTGCTCGAGCACCAGGAAGGCCTGCCCCTCGGCCACCCCCCAGCAGACGGGCTCGGGCACGCGCACCGTGCCCGTGCGGGCGATCTCGGCCAGCCCCTCGGCCTCGGCCTCGAACATGGCCAGCCGCCCCGCGTCGTTGAGCTTGACGAACCAGTCGCCGCCGGCCCCGCGCAGGCGCACGGCGCTGTTGATGCAGCCGCCGCCCACGGGGTCGTGGCCCTCGGGCCGGAAGGGGCGGCCCGTGGCCTCGGCGATGCGCGTGGCGATGGCCTCCCAGAGCGTCCCGCTCACGGCTCCGCTCTCCAGTCCGCCGGAAGGGCACGGGGGGCGCAGTCGGTGCGCCCCCCTCCCCGACCCTCCCCCCGCTCGCGGGGGGAGGGCACGGGAGAGGAGCGCGTGCCCCCCGCATCCCAGGCGGGCGTGGTGAGCGCCGCGGGCCACCGAGCTCCGGAGCGTGCGCCCACGCGTCTGCGGCAGGGGGCTCTCATTCGGGCCTGGTCCAGGGGGCGAGGTGGCGGCGCGGACACGGGCGCGCGGAGCGCGCAGGTGCGGGGAGCGCCGCACCGCCACCGAGCTCCGGAGCGTGCGCCCACGCGTCTGCGGCAGGGGGCTCTCATTCGGGCCTGGTCCAGGGGGCGAGGTGGCGCCGCATGAAGCGGGCAGCGCG
>JALSJE010000112.1 GCA_026989495.1 Gammaproteobacteria bacterium
CAGTAGCGCTGCAGGGCCAGGATCAGGTCCTGGAAGGTGGGAGGTCGCGCGCGTGCCATGTAGCCTCGTCCACCGCTCGCCGAAAGCCCGCAAGTATAGCGCGGGCGGACGGGCGGTCGACTGTGGACGGCCGGGCCCGGATCGTGCATAAGATTTTCCGGGCGCCGCGGACTCGGGCCCTGCGGTTGCGCGGGCGGAGCGGGGTCTGCGCGGGACGCGAGGACCGTCCATGGCGCTCGGCACCGGCCTTCCCTGGCCGGCGACGCCCGCGCCGTCCCCGCTCCGCCCGCGCAGGGGAAAGGGGCGGAGGGAAAAGGAGCGGCGCCGGGCCCCTGCCGGCGGCTCAAGGCCGCCCGGGCCGGGCCGATAAGCGGAACGAGGCGTGGGAGAGCGCGAGCGATGACCAAGGGGCTGCGCATCGAGCCCACCCAGACCGCCCACTGGCACGCCCTGGTGCGCGAGGCCGAAGGGCGGCTGGGCCGCCGCCTGGACGAGGACCTGGAGAGCTACCTCGTCTTCCTCCTCATGCGCTTCGCCGGCCGCCCGGAGCTCGCCGTGCGCGTCCTGGCGCTCGACTACCTGCGCGGGATGCGCGCGGGCGGCCGCATGCGCATCGACGCCCTGCGCGACGTGGGCGACCAGTGCCTGCTCTACTCGGGCCTGTTCCCGCGCCGGGCGCGGCGGCGCAACGTGCGGGTGAGCTACTTCGTGGACCTCGGCCGCACGGCCTACCAGCAGCTCGGCGCGAGCCTCCAGCACGGGGCGGCCGAGATCTACCTCAGGCTCGCCGAGCACTTCGTGGCGCTGATGGACGTGCTGCTGGCGCTGCGCGGCGGCACGGAGGAGCGCCGCCTGATGGACGCCCTGGAGGCGGTGGAGCTCGCCCTCGAGAGCGGCAGCGCGGCCGCCCGCGCCCGCGTGGCCGAGTGGACCGACGCCATGCCCGTCCGTGGCGGCGACACGCGCCACTGAGCGAGAGGCGGGAGGCGCCGCCACCTCGTCGCCGCGGTCCGGCAGCGTCGGTCCCCAGACGCCGTGCCGGGGGCTTGTGCGCCGGGGCTCGGTGGCCGGCGCCGCCCCCCGCGACCGTGCGCTCCGCGCGCCCGTGTCCACGCGCCCCGTGCGCTTTTCCGAGCGTCGCGCTAAACTTTTCGCCCGACGATCCCCTTCCCGGCGCCAGGCGCGCCGCACGGCAGATTCCCGACGGCTCCCATGGCGAAGACGCAGCGCAAGGCGGTGGCCCTCATCTCGGGCGGGCTCGACTCCATGCTCGCCGCCCGGGTCGTCATGGACCAGGGCGTCCACGTGGAGGGCATCAACTTCTTCACGGGCTTCTGCGTGGAGGGCCATACCCACGCCATCCGCCGCCGCGACCGCGCCCGCCCCAAGCGCAACAACGCCCTCTGGGTGGCCGAGCAGCTCGGCATCCGCCTGCACATCATCGACATCGTCGAGGAGTACAAGGCCGTGCTCCTCGAGCCGCGCCACGGCTACGGGCAGAACCTCAACCCCTGTCTCGACTGCAAGACCTTCATGGTGCGCAAGGCCCACGAGTGGATGCGCGAGCACGGCTTCGACTTCATCATCACGGGTGAGGTGATCGGCCAGCGCCCCATGTCCCAGCGGCGAGACACCTTTCCCGTGGTGGCGCGCGAGTCCGGCGTCGGCGACCTGCTGCTGCGGCCGCTGTCGGCCAGGCTCCTGCCACCGACGCGGCCCGAGCGCGAGGGCTGGGTGGACCGCGAGCGCCTCTACGGCTTCCACGGCCGCTCGCGCAAGCCCCAGATGGCGCTCGCAGCCCGCTACGGCTTCCGCGACTACGCCCAGCCCGCCGGCGGGTGCTGCTTCCTCACCGACGAGCAGTACGCGGCCAAGCTCGCCGACCTGTGGGCCGCGCGCGGGCGGCGCGACTACGACCTCGACGACATCCTCCTGCTCAAGGTGGGCCGGCATCTGCGCCCGCGCCCCCACTTCAAGCTCATCGTCGGGCGCGAGGAGGGCGAGAACCGCTTCCTCGAGGGCTACCGCAAGCGCTTCCTCAGCCTCCGCCCGGTGAGCCACGCGGGCCCGCTGGTGCTGGTGGACGGTGAGCTGGACGAGGCCGACCTGGAGCTCGCCGCGCGCATCACCGCCCGCTTCAGCAAGGGGCGCGGCGCCGGGCGCGTGCGCGTGGCCGCCACCACCCCCGAGGGCGGGACGCGCGAGCTGGAGGTGGCGCCGCTCGCCGCCCACGAGATCCGGCCCGAGTGGTACGTGGAGCGGCGCGGCGCCCAGGCCCTGCGCGCGGCGGGCGCCGCGCGGGCCTGAGGCGGCTTCAGGCCATGGCCCGGGAGGTCCTCGACGCGCGCAACCTGCTCTGCCCGCTGCCCGTGATCCGCACCCAGGACCGGGTGGCGCGGCTCGCCCCGGGCGACGTGCTGGAGGTGCACGCCACCGACCCCGGCGCGCTCAACGACATCCCCGCCTGGTGCCGCGTCAGCGGCCACCGGGTGCTGGAGGCGTGCGAGCGGCCCGACGGGCTGGTGGTGGTGGTCATCGAGGTGGGTGATGGCGCGGGTGGCTGAGGCGGCCTTCGACCACGGGCGCTACCGCACCGCCCGCCGCGTCACCGTGGTGGGCGCGGTGGTGAACCTGCTGCTCACGGTGGCCAAGATCGTGGTGGGCTGGCTCGCCCACTCCCAGGCCCTCATCGCCGACGGCATCCACTCGCTCTCGGATCTGGCGAGCGACGCCGTCGTCCTGCTTGCCGCCAGGCACGCCAGCCGCCGGCCCGACCAGGATCACCCCTACGGCCACCGCCGCATCGAGACCGTGGCCACGGTCGCTCTCGGCACCGCCCTCGTCGCCGTCGGGCTGGGGCTGGCGATCGACGCAGGCCGGCGCATCTTCGCCCCGGATCTGCTCCTGCACCCGGGCGCGGCCGCGCTCGCGGTGGCGCTGGTCTCGGTCGCCGCCAAGGAGTGGCTATACCACTACACCCTGCGCGCCGCCCAGGCCCTGCGCTCGGACATGCTGCGCGCCAACGCCTGGCATCACCGCACCGACGCCATCTCCTCGCTCGTGGTGCTTGCGGGCGTGGGCGGCACGATGGCGGGCTTTCCCTACCTGGACGCGGTGGCCGCCATCGGCGTGGCCGGCTTCATCGTCAGGATCGGCTGGGAGCTCGTCTTCCACAGCGTGCGCGAGCTCATCGACACCGGCCTCGAGCCCGAGCGCCTGGCCGCCATCCGCCGCGCCATCCTGGCGGTGGACGGGGTGCGCAGCCTCCACATGCTGCGCACCCGCCGCATGGGCCCCGACGCCCTGGTGGACGTGCACATCCAGGTCGATCCGCGCCTGAGCGTCTCCGAGGGCCACCAGATCGGCGAGACCGTGCGCCGGCGGCTGATCGAGGAGATCGAGGAGGTGGCCGACGTCACCGTCCACATCGACCCCGAGGACGACGCCCAGGGGCCGCGCTGCGATGGCCTGCCCCTGCGGGCCGAGGTGCTGGAACGGCTGGAGCGCCGCTGGGCCGACATCCCCCCCGCGCGCCGCATCGAGGAGGTGACGCTCCACTACCTGGACGGGAAGATCCACGTGGACGTGCTGCTGCCGCTTGCGGCCGTGCGTGACCATGCCGAGGCCGAGCGGGTGGCGGCGGCCCTGCGGGCGGCGGCGCGGGAGCTGCCCGAGCTGGGCGAAGTGCGGGTCCATTTCCATTGATCCCGCCATATGCACCGATTTTGTGCGCTCGTTTGATGCGCGCACAATAATGGTGCACGTCAGGGAAGGAGTCTGCAGGTTTCCGACGGCGCAACAGGCACTTTCCTTGAGCGGCCCCGTGGCATATTTTCTGCACCTCGGCCGGCACCGGCCCGCGAGCCCGGGCGGCCCGACGCATCGTGGCCGCGCGGCGCCCAGGTAGCGCGTCAGTAGCCAGGAACTTGTCGAAACGGTCCAGCCTTCTTCGGAGGAACGTCCATGTCACAGAAGGTTCTCAAGATGATCAAGGACAAGGGGGTCAAGTTCGTCGACCTCCGCTTCACCGACACCCGCGGCAAGGAGCAGCACGTCTCCGTCCCGGCGCACGTGGTCAACGCCGACTTCTTCAAGGCCGGCAAGATGTTCGACGGCTCCAGCATCGCGGGCTGGAAGAGCATCGCCGAGTCGGACATGGTGCTCATGCCCGATCCCGCCTCGGCGGTGATGGACCCCTTCGCCGACGAGCCCACCCTGATCCTGCGCTGCGACATCCTCGAGCCCAGCACCATGCAGGGCTACGAGCGCGACCCGCGCACCATCGCCAAGCGTGCCGAGGCCTACCTCAAGGCGAGCGGCGTGGGGGACACCGCCTACTTCGGTCCCGAGCCCGAGTTCTTCATCCTCGACGACGTGCGCTGGGGCGCGGACATGAGTGGCGCCTTCTACAAGGTCGACTCCGAGGAGGCCTCCTGGAACAGCGAGCGCGTCTTCGAGGACGGCAACATCGGCCACCGCCCCTCGGTCAAGGGCGGCTACTTCCCGGTCCCGCCGGTGGACTCGCTGCAGGACATCCGCTCGGCCATGGCGCTGGTGCTGGAGGAGATGGGCGTTCCGGTGGAGGTGCACCATCACGAGGTGGCCACCGCCGGCCAGTGCGAGATCGGCACACGCTTCAACACCCTGGTGCGCAAGGCCGACGAGCTGCAGATCCTCAAGTACGTGGTCATGAACGTGGCGCACAGCTACGGCAAGACCGCCACCTTCATGCCCAAGCCGCTGGTTGGCGACAACGGCAACGGCATGCACACCCACCAGTCCCTCGCCAAGGGCGGCAAGAACCTCTTCGCGGGCAACAAGTACGCGGGACTGTCCGAGACCGCCCTCTATTACATCGGCGGCATCTTCAAGCACGCCAAGGCCCTCAACGCCTTCACCAATGCGAGCACCAACAGCTACAAGCGGCTCGTGCCCGGCTTCGAGGCGCCGGTGCTGCTCGCCTACTCGGCCCGCAACCGCTCGGCCTCCGTGCGCATCCCGCACGTGGCCAGCCCCAAGGCGCGCCGCATCGAGGTGCGCTTCCCCGACTCCTGCGGGAACCCCTACCTCACCTTCGCGGCGATGCTCATGGCCGGCATCGACGGCATCAAGAACAAGATCCACCCGGGCGATCCGCTCGACAAGGACCTCTACGACCTCCCGCCCGAGGAGGAGAAGGCCATCCCGCGCGTGGCCGCCTCGCTCGAGGAGGCGCTGGAGGCCCTCGACAGGGACCGCGACTTCCTCAAGGCCGGTGGCGTGTTCACCGACGACGCCATCGACGGCTACATCGAGCTCAAGATGGAGGAGGTGCAGCGGCTGCGCATGACGACCCACCCGGTGGAGTTCGACATGTACTACAGCCTCTGAGCCTCTGCGCTCGATGCTTCGGATGCCCCCGTCCGGCGGCGCCGGGCGGGGGCATCCTCTGTCGGGCATGCGCCGGAGGTGCTATTTTTGGAGCATGTGCAGGGTCAGGGTAGCCGCCACGATCGTCCTCGCCACGCTCGCGCTCGGTGCGGCGGATGCCGGCGCCGGGATCTACCGCTATGTGGACGAGTCGGGCACCGTGGTGTACACGGACAAGCCGCGCCCCGGCGCCGAGAAGGTGGAGCTGCCCGGCATCTCCGTCTACCGGGGGCGCGTGCCCGAGGGGCTCGGCGCCGCCCGCCCCGCACCCGGACCCGATCGGGCCCCCGCCTATCGCGCCGTGCGCATCGTCTCGCCGGCCCACGACCAGGCCTTCTGGAGCGCGGTGGGTGAGGTGGTGATACAGGTGGAGACCGATCCACCCCTGGACATCGAGGCCGGCCACCGCCTGCGGCTGTTCATGGACGGCCGCCCCGTGGGCGAGCCGCTGCGCAGCGGAGCGGTCCGGCTGCGCAACGTCAACCCGGGCACGCACACCCTTCGGGCCGAGGTGACGGGCGCTCAGGGCGAGGTGCTGGCCGCCTCCGACTCGGTCACCTTCCATCTCCTTCGGCCCTCCGTCCTGAGGCCGAGACCGCCCTGAGCGCACACTGGGAGCATGCCGGCCTGGCGGCATGCACCGTAATGGTGCACACTGGGATCCCCGGGCGGTGCGGGGCCATTCGCGGGAATCGCCGCGGTCATCGAAGGTGCTGATTTCTGAGGGATTATCCGCCCGGCGGGGTGCGGGGCGCGACCTGCCCCAGTGGTTTGTTTCTTGCAGAGACGCCGGGCATGAACGCAGTCGCCGCCATGGACGCGCCGTCGACCTTCGCCCGCCGCATCCTGGAGAGCCTCGCCACCGCCGTGCTGGTGCTGGACGCCGGGCTCTCCGTGGTGGCGCTCAACCCGGCCGCCGAGATGCTGCTCGGGGCCAGCGCCCGCAAGGCCCGGGGCCTGCGGGTAGGGGAGCTCCTCGCCGGGGGCGAGGCCGTGGAGGCCGCCTTCGCCGGGGCCCTGCGGACCGGCCACCCCTACACCGAGCGTGGGCTCACGCTGCGCCTGCCGGGCGGCGGCCGCGTGACCGTGGACTGCACGGTCACGCCGCTGGCCGAGCCCGGCAGCGAGCGGCTGCTGCTGGTGGAGCTCGCCCGGGTGGACCGGCCGCTGCGCATCGCCCGTGAGGAGCACCTGCTCGCGCAGTCCCAGGCGGCGCGCGCGGTGCTGCGCAACCTCGCTCACGAGGTCAGGAATCCGCTCGGGGGCATCCGCGGCGCGGCCCAGCTCCTCGAGCGCGAGCTCCCCGAGGCGGCGCTGCGCGAGTACACGCGCATCATCATCGCCGAGGCCGACCGGCTGCGCGCGCTGGTCGACCGCGTCCTGGGGCCGAACCAGGCCCCGAGGCGGGCGCCGGTGAACGTGCACGAGGTGCTCGAGCGGGTGCGGCGCATCGTCGAGGCCGAGGCGCCGGCCGGGGTGCGCATCGAGCGCGACTACGACCCCAGCATCCCGGAGCTCGCGGCCGACGCCGACCAGCTCATCCAGGCGGTGCTCAACATCGTGCGCAACGCCGTCGAGGCCGTGGGCGAGCGCGGCACCATCCTGCTGCGCACGCGCACCGAGCGCCAGCTCACGCTGGGCCGGCGCCGTCACCGGCTGGTGGCGCGGATCGACGTGATCGACGACGGCCCCGGGGTGCCGGAAGCGATCCGGGGCGAGATCTTCTACCCCATGATCACCGGCCGCGCCGAGGGCACGGGGCTGGGGCTGTCCATCGCCCAGTCGCTGGTGCAGCAGCACGGCGGGCTCATCGAGTGCGAGAGCCGTCCCGGGCGCACGGTGTTCACGATCTTCCTTCCGCTGGAGGCAGGCGAGGATGGCTGAGCGCGAACGGATCTGGATCATCGACGACGACCGCGCCATCCGCTGGGTGCTGGAGCGCGCCCTGGGTCAGGCCGGCATGGCGGTGGAGAGCTTCGCGAGCGGCGAGGGAATCCTCGACCGTCTCGAGCGCGCCCGGCCCGACGCCCTCATCACGGACGTGCGCATGCCCGGCATCGACGGCCTCGAGCTGCTGCGCGAGATCCGCGCGCGCTGGCCCGGGCTGCCGGTGATCGTGATCACCGCCCACACCGACCTCGAGAGCGCCGTCTCCGCCTATCAGGGCGGCGCCTTCGAGTACCTGCCCAAGCCCTTCGACGTGGACGAGGCGGTGGCGCTGGTGCGCCGGGCCGTGGCCCAGGCGCGCCGCGCCGCGCGCCAGGCGCCCACGGGAACCGAGCGCGTGCCCGAGATCATCGGCGAGGCGCCGGCCATGCAGGACGTCTTCCGCGCCATCGGCCGCCTCAGCCGCTCCAACATCACCGTGCTCATCACGGGCGAGTCCGGCACGGGCAAGGAGCTCGTCGCGCGCGCGCTGCACCGTCACAGCCCGCGCGCGGACAGGCCCTTCATCGCCCTCAACATGGCGGCCATCCCGAAGGACCTCCTCGAGAGCGAGCTCTTCGGGCACGAGAAGGGCGCCTTCACCGGGGCCGAAGCCCGCCGCATCGGCCGCTTCGAGCAGGCCCACGGCGGCACGCTCTTCCTCGACGAGATCGGCGACATGCCGCCGGAGCTGCAGACGCGGCTGCTGCGCGTGCTGGCCGAGGGCGAGTTCTACCGCGTCGGCGGACACACGCCGATCCGGGTGGACGTGCGCGTCATCGCCGCCACGCACCAGGACCTGCAGCGCGCCGTGGCCGAGGGCCGCTTCCGCGAGGACCTCTACCACCGTCTCAACGTCATCCACATCCACATCCCCCCGCTGCGCGCCCGCCGCGAGGACGTCCCGCGCCTTGCGCACCATTTCCTGGCGAAGGCCGCGCGGGAGCTCGACGTCGAGCCCAAGACCCTGAGCCCGCTGGTGGAGGCGCACCTCACGCGCCTGGACTGGCCCGGCAACGTGCGCCAGCTCGAGAACGTCTGCCGCTGGCTGACGGTGATGGCCTCGGGCCAGGAGGTGCAGATGGAGGACCTGCCGCCCGAGCTGCGGGGCGAGGCCGCACGCGCGCGCGGCGGCGAGGACTGGGAGGAGGCGCTGCGGCGCTGGGCCGACGTGCGGCTCGCCATGGGCGAGACGGGGCTGCTCGCCCGCGCCACGCCGCGCTTCGAGCGCATCATGATCGAGACCGCCCTCAAGCACACGGGCGGGCGCCGGCAGGACGCCGCCCGCCTCCTCGGCTGGGGCCGCAACACGCTCACGCGCAAGATCAGGGAGCTGGGGCTCGAGGCCGAGGAGCCGGCGCGCGGCCGCGAGCGCGCCTGAGGCGCCGCCTCCGGCCGCTTCCCTTGCGGGCGTGCGCGCCCCTCGTGGGCGCGGCTTCCAGCCCGGATCCCCCCTCATCCGTGGGCGCGGCTTCCAGCCGCGCGCGGGCCGGCTGGAAGCCGGCCCCACGGGGAGAGAAGGCCGGGACCGTGGTCAGGGACCGGGGGCGGGCCGAGGAACCGGTGCCGCGCGCACGGCCCTGAGGCCGGCGCGCGCAAGGGCCATGTCGTCCTCGTACTGCCGAGCGATTTCGGAGACGTAGGCCGCCAGCCGGTCAAGGTCGCGGCAGTGCAGGATGCGGCCCGAGACCGCCTCGAAGGCGAGCACCGAGGGCGTCTCCCCGTCGAGCACCACGAGATCCACGTCCTCCATGCCGAGCGCTTCCTGCAGGCGCGCCCGCAGCGCCGCGAGCCGCGCGAGCGCCGGGGGACGCTCGTACAGCAGCGCGATGTCGACGTCGGAGCCGGGGTGCGTCCGTCCGGCGGCGCGCGAGCCGAACAGCCAGGCCGCGAGCAGCCCCGGCTCGGCAGCCAGGACGGCCTTCAGGCGCCCGCGGTCAACCTTCCCGGCGCACATGGGCGAGGATCTCCCGGCGGAAGCGCTCGAAGTCGTCGAGATGCCCGCGCAGGATCCCGGCCAGGACCTCGGGGCGCACCGCGTCGTAGCGGCGGACCACGAAATTGCGGAACTGGACCATGCGCCGGTAGTGCTCCTCGGACGACAGCACGCCGAGCGACACGCAACGCCTCACCGCCTCGGCACCGCTGGTCGCCGGCGGCTGGCCGGCGAGGCTCAGCAGGCGCTGGCACACGTCGATCAGCACCTCCACGAGGATCTGGAGATCGCGCTCGACGGCACGCCGCAGCTTCCAGTCCCTCGCCAGCGCCTCCGGGCCGGGCGCGCCCGCCGAGCGCAGCTCGGCCAGCACCTGCTCCAGCAGGGCGAGCTAGCGCAGCACGACGCCATTGCTCCCGCTCATGCCGGAAAGCATATCCCGTTCCGGCCGGGAAGGCGGAGCGGCCCTCGCCCAGGCCCACGAATCCGTATGGCCGGTTCCGTCAGTAGACCTCGCGGCGGAAGATCATCTCCTCGTCGCCGCGGAAGATGCCGAAGCTGACGCGCGCGCTCGGGTCCTCGGCGCTGCCGTCGCCGTCCCAGTCGTAGCGCAGCCACGCCGGCACGGTGGCCGTGAGGACGAGGTCGCCGGTCTTGCCCGGCGCCCTGAGCCAGAGGTTGAAGTCGCCGCCGCTGGGCGGCTCGCGCCAGTCGCGTCCGGCGGGGGGCGTGCCCGTGCAGGCGATGCCCGTCTCGCCGGCCGGGTCCCAGGCGCAGGTGTCGGCGGGCGTGAGCGTGTCGCTGGTGTCGGGGTCGGAGAGCGAGAGGCTCACGCCCGTGGTGGCGCCGTCGTCCGTGTGCGGGGCGAAGGCCGTGCCGTCGTAGTACTCGGCGCGCACGGGCACGTTGAGGTCGATCAGCTCCGAGCCGAAGGCGGGGAGGACGGCGAGCCGCCCGTAGCGCACGCGCGTCGTCCCCAGCGTGCGGGCATCGCACCCGCTCCCGCACCCCGGCGCGGCCGCGTTCATGTCGAGGCCCGAGAGCTGGACGCCGTCGGGGTCGCCCGTGGCCTTCACGCCGATGGCGAGCTGGTCGAAGGGGCCGTCGGGCGAGGCCGCCCGCGCGAAGGTCGCGGCGGTGTCGTTGACGGTGTAGAGGCCCTGGCCCCAGCTCGCGGCGGCCACCGTGAGCCGCGCCGAGAGGTCGTTGCCGTCGTCGGCGTTCTCGGCCACGTGCGAGATGGCCGCGACGCCCACCGTGTAGAGCCCGGCGTCGTAGTTGCGGGTGCGCCCGCCGGCCGCGTTCTGTGCCTCCAGCGTGTAGCTCACGGTGAAGGGCTGGCCCATGTAGCTGTAGTTGCCCGACGCGTCCGCCGGCGTGACCGCGGACGATACCAGCGCGAAGCGGTCCGGATAGAAGCGCCCGATCACGGGGCTCGTGCCGCTGACGTCCACGCCCGAGGTGTTGAGGAAGCCCGTGGCCGAGGCCTGCAGGCGCATGGAGCCCGCCTCGCTCCAGGTGAGGTCGGAGACCGTGGCCTTGCCGCCCCCGAAGGCCGAGGCGCCGAGGCTCGTGGTGCCGCCCAGCGTCCCCGCCACGCCGCCGGCGGGGGTGTGCAGGCTCGCCGTCAGCGTCGTGGCCCAGGCGTAGCTGGGCGTGAGCCCGTTGTCGGTCACGTCGGCGCCGCCGTCCGGCAGGCCGTCGTTGTCGGCGTCGTCCGCGGCCTGCCAGAGATAGGCGCCGACCGTGGCGGCGAAGGGCCGGCCGGCGGCGGTGAAGCCCGCGCCGGATGCGGCGGTCCCGCCGGGATTCGCCGTCGCGCCGGCATTGATGTCCGTGAAGCCCAGCGCGAAGGGCCGCACGGTGAGCGGCTCGGAACCGCCGTCGATGGGCCGCGGATTGCCGCTCGCGTCCCTGGCGAATCCGGAGGTGTCGTCGCGCAGCGCGATGGCGTACTTGCCCACGTCCGTGGTGTCGAGCGTGAAGGTCGCCACGCCCGCCGTGAAGGCGAGCGTCAGGTTGTTCGCGGCCGGCGCCGCATTCGGGAGCGCCGCGCCCGCGATGGCCGGCGCCGCCCCGCCGGGATCCGCGGCGTTGCGCGCGATCCATGCCTTGAGCCCCTTCGTGCCGTCGTAGGCCGTCGCGATCGCGCAGTTCCCTGTCGACGGGTCGCGGCGCCACAGCGCCGCCTGGAAGCCGTGGCCGCGGCCTGCCACCACCTCGGTGGCGCCCGTGCCGGGGCAGCTCGCGCCCGTGCAGGTGGTGGGCGTGACGACGAAGGCGTTGTCGCGGAAGCGGACGACGGCCGAGGTGCTGCTCACGCCCGCCGAGGCGTCGCTCACGGTGATGGTGAGGTCGTCGGCGTGGACGTTGGCGAGATCGAGCACGATGGTGCCGCTGTCGGCCGCCACGAAGGTGTAGGTGGCGGCGCCGTCGTCGGCCATGGGGTCGCTCAGGGTGCCCGAGGCCGTGTTCACGGACCAGGTGCCGTGGCCCGACGACGTGCTCAGGCTGATGGTGCCGGTGTAGCCCGTGAGCGTGCCGCCGGCCGTGCTCTGGGCCGTGATGGTGACGGCATGCGGGGTGCAGGTGCTGGCCGAG
>JALSJE010000113.1 GCA_026989495.1 Gammaproteobacteria bacterium
TGCTCACGGGCCGCACCGTGGACGCCCGGCAAGCGCGCCGCCTGGGCCTGGTGGACCACGCCGTCCCGCGCCGCCACCTGGAGACGGCCGTCCGCCGTCTCGTCGCCGAGCGGCCACCGCGCAGGCGGCCGCCGCGCCTCCAGCGTGCCCTCACGCTGCCGGGGCCGCGCCACGCCGCGGCCTGGCTGCTCGAGCGGCGCCTGAGCCGCCACGCGCGGCGCGCGCACTACCCGGCGCCCTACGCGCTCATCGGGCTCTGGCGCCGCCACGGCGGCGGCGACGCGCGCGCCATGATCGAGGCCGAGGCGCGCTCGGTGGCACGGCTGATCGCCACCACCACCGCCCGCAACCTGGTGCGGGTCTTCCTGCTCGGCGAGCGCCTCAAGGGCTTCGGCAAGGGCGAGGCCCCGCCCGTGCGCCACGTGCACGTGATCGGCGCGGGCACCATGGGCGGCGACATCGCCGCCTGGTGCGCCCTGCGGGGTCTCGCCGTCACGCTCACGGACACGCGCCTGGAGGCGCTGGGCAGCGCGGTCGCGCGCGCGGCGAAGCTGTTCCGCCGGCGCCTGCGCGACCCGCGCCGGGTGACCGCCGCCCTCGACCGGCTCACGCCGGATCCCGCCGGGGCAGGTGCGCGCCGCGCGGACGTGGTGATCGAGGCCATCGTCGAGGACCTGGAGGCCAAGCGCGCGCTCTTCGCCCGCGTCGAGCGCGATGCGCCCGCGCACGCCCTGCTCGCCACCAACACCTCCAGCATCCCCCTCGAAGAGATCGCGGCCGCGCTCGAGGCCCCCGAGCGCCTGGTGGGGCTGCACTTCTTCAACCCGGTCGCGAAGATGCGGCTCGTGGAGGTCGTCACCGGCGAGTCCACCGGTGAGACGGCCGCGCGCCGCGCCTGCGCCTTCGTGCGCGGCATCGACCGCCTGCCGCTGCCCGTGCGCAGCGCGCCGGGCTTCCTGGTCAACCGCGCCCTCATGCCCTACCTGCTGGAGGCGGTGGCCCTGGAGGCCGAAGGCGTGCACCCGGCGCACATCGACGAGGCTGCCCTCGCCTTCGGCATGCCGATGGGTCCCATCGAGCTCGCCGATACCGTGGGGCTGGACGTATGCCTGGCCGTGGCCGAGGTGCTCGGTGCCCATCTGGGCCGGTCCGTTCCCGAGCGCCTGCGCGCGCTCGTTCAAGACGGCCGCCTGGGGCGCAAGAGCGGCCAGGGATTCTACGCCTGGCGTGAGGGAAGCCCCCGGCGGCCACGTCCGCCGCGCGATGCGCACCCCCCGCAGGACCTCACCCAGCGCCTCATCTACCCCCTGCTCAACGAGCTCGTCGCCTGCCTGCGCGAAGGCGTGGTCTCCGACCCCGACCTCGCCGATGCGGGCCTCGTCTATGGCGCGGGCTTCGCTCCCTTCCGCGGCGGGCCCATGCACTACGCCCTCGACGAGGGCCCTGAGCGCATTCGCGCCGTACTCGAGACCCTCGCCCGCCGGCACGGCGAGCGTTTCCGCCCGGACCCCGGCTGGGAGACGGTCCTGGCCACGGGCCGGCCGGCACCGGGCGGAAAGGAGGATGCGCCATGTCCGCAGCCAGCACCGCAAGCCAGACCGCCCATCAACCCGACCTGATCCCCGTCGAGACCGCGCGCACGCTCGCCGGCCTCCTTGCCGAGCGGGCCCGCCGCAGCCCGCACGCCCCGGCCTACCGCTGGTTCGACCGCGAGGCCGGCCACTGGCACGAGCTCACCTGGCACGACGTGGTGCGCGAGGCCGGACGCTGGCAGGCGGCGCTTGCGCGCGAAGGCCTCGCGCCGGGCGAGCGCGTGGCCATCATGTGCCGCAACCGCCCCGAATGGATGCTCTTCGACATGGCGGCCCAGGCGCTCGGCCTGGTGGTGGTTCCCCTCTACGCCGACGACCGCCCGGACAGCGCCGCCTGGATCCTGCAGGATGCCGATGCGCGGCTGCTGCTGATCGAGGAGAAGGTGCAGTGGGCACGGCTCTCCGCCTGCGCCGGGCGCCTCGGGGGGCTGCGGCGCATCGTCACCCTGGAGCCCGTGCCCAGCGACGACCCGCGCCTGCGCTGGATCGGCCGCTGGCTGGGCGAGGCCGAAGGCCCGTTCACGCCCGCCGACGTGGACCCCCACGCGCTCGCGACCATCGTCTACACCTCGGGCACCACGGGCCGCCCCAAGGGCGTGATGCTGAGCCATCACAACATCCTCTGGAACGCGGCCGCATCGCTCGCCGCCGTGCCCGCCTATCCCGACGACCTGTTCCTCTCCTTCCTGCCGCTCTCGCACACTTTCGAGCGCACCGTGGGCTATTACCTCCCGATCATGGCCGGAAGCTGCGTCGCCTATGCGCGCTCCATCCGCGAGCTGGCCGAGGACCTGGCCGCCGTACGCCCCACGGTGCTCGTGACCGTGCCGCGCATCTTCGAGCGCGTGCGACGTCGGCTCGAGGAGCAGCTCAGCGCGCGCACCGCCGTCGCGCGCCAGCTCTTCCATGCCGCCGCCGCCGTCGGCTGGCGCCACTTCCTGCACGAGCAGCACCGTCTCGGCTGGAGCCCCGGTCTCCTGCCCTGGCCCGTGCTGCAGGCGCTCGTCGCCGCGAAGGTGCTGGAGCGGCTCGGCGGGCGGCTGCGGGCGGCGATCTGCGGCGGCGCCCCGCTGCCGCCCGAGCTCGGGCGGCTGTTCATCGGGCTCGGCGTGCCCATCCTCCAGGGCTACGGCCTCACCGAGCACAGCCCTGTCATCAGCGTCAATCGCGCCGAGGACAACGTGCCCGAGAGCGTGGGCGAGCCCCTGCCCGGCGTCGAAGCCCGCATCGGCCCGCGCAACGAGCTGCTCGTGCGCAGCCCCGCCGTGATGCTCGGCTACTGGCGCCGTCCCGAGGCGACCCGCCAGATGATCGACCCCGACGGCTGGCTCCACACCGGCGACCAGGCGCGGATCGAGCGCGATCACATCTACATCACCGGGCGGCTGAAGGACATCATCGTGCTCGCCACCGGCGAGAAGGTGCCGCCCGCCGACATGGAGATGGCCATCCTCGAGGATCCGCTCTTCGAGCAGGTCATGGTGGTCGGCGAGGGCCGGCCCTACCTCGTGGCGGTGTGCGTGCTCGACCGCCGCCACTGGCGCGAGCTCGCGAAAGGGCTCGGGCTCGACGCCGAGGCCCCCGCGGGCCTCGAGACCACCGATGCCGAGCAGGCCGCGCTCGAGCGCATCGCGCGCCGCCTGCAGGGCTTTCCCGGCTATGCCCAGGTGCGCCGCGCCGTGCTCACGCTCGATCCCTGGACCGTGGAAGATGGTCTCCTCACCCCCACCCTCAAGCTGCGCCGTGAGCGCGTCGAGGAACGGCTGCGCGCAGTCATCGAAAGCCGCTACGCCGGACACTGAGCGCCCGCGACGGCCTCACGGCAGGAAGCCGCCCGCGCCCCACCCCGAGAGGTCGCTGATGAACCCACGGCTCCCAATGTGTGTCCAATCTATTCGAGGGGCAACCCAGGGCAACCCAAACCCATTCCCCTCGCCAGGACTCGTCCGCCGTGCTGGGGGATGCGCGGGAAGAGGAGAGAGAGGCATGGCTGGCCGCAGGCGCAGAGAGGCGCGGGGGGTATGCGAAGGTGGTGTCCGCTTCGTTTCTGTCGAAGAGGCCTCTCTTGCACGATTCGGGCCGCTTTGGCACACTAATGCCGCAACGGATGCGGGGTGGAGCAGCCTGGTAGCTCGTCGGGCTCATAACCCGAAGGTCGCAGGTTCAAATCCTGCCCCCGCTACCATCAGACCGAGAAGATGGAACCACGGACGGTTCCATCAGTACTGGAATCCCTCTCAAAACAGCCGAAAGGTCTGAAAAACTCGAGGAAGCTCTGAAAAATCCGATTTTTCAGAGCTTCCCCGCGGCCAAGGATGGCCGCGGGACGGCTCATGCACATGGAAGTGCATGACGATACGAAAAAATCGAAAATGGGCCGCGAAGCACCATAGCGCTGATCAATCCGCGCAGCGGATTGATCCCAGAGTTTCCATCAGAGTTTTCTCAAAGTTTCCAGACGATACGGACGACCGACGATACGGACGACCTGAGAGGCTCGGGCTCAGGCGGTGCCGTCACCGAGGAGCTCCACGAGCTCGCCGGCCATGTCGAGCTCGACGAGATCGTCGTAGCCGCCCACGTGGCGCTCGCCGATGAAGATCTGGGGCACGGTGCGGCGCCCGCCGGTCACCCGCAGCATCTCCTCGTAACGCTCGGGATCCAGGTCCACCCGGATCTTGGTGATCTCGGCCCCGCGCCGCAGGAGGAGCTGCTCGGCCCGCACACAGTACGGGCAGACGGCGGTGCAGTACATGCGCACTTCGGGCATGGTCTAGCGCGTGTCGTCGTCAGGCAACGGCATCGAAGGCTAGCGAGCCCGCGTCGGGCAGGTGAATATCACCAAAGGGATAAGGGGACAGTGGACGGGAAGGCTCTGCCATGTCCTCGCGGCCGCCAGGCCTCTCTCGTTTGCGGCCTGCTGGTGCGCGGCTGGAAGCCGCGCCTACGGGAAACGCCCCCACGCGCTTGGGCGGCGTCAGCCTTGCTCGAGGCGCGCGCTGGTGACCTCGACCGACGTGAAGTTGGCCTTCAGCCATTTGTAGACCATGTGTGAGGCGAGGCGCTCGATCCCTTCCGCGGGCGGCCGCTTCTGGATCAGGCTCACCTTCAGGTCCAGCTTGAGGGTGTCGGGCGTATAGTGCCGGGCGAGGCGCTGGAGCGCGTCGGTCTGGCGCGGCCGCACCGGCGGCAGGGTGAAGGCCACCGCCTGCAGCCCCTGGACGTTGACGCTGGAGAAGACCGGCCGCAGCTTCACCCGCACCTCGTTGCGCGCGAGGGTGGCCGCCAGCCAGGCGATGGCGTCGGCGGCGGCGATCAGCTCGGGATCCACACCACCCGCCTCGCGGAAATAGTCCAGCGCGGGATAGTAGCCGAGCCCCTCGGCACGCACGTAGGCGGCCACCGCCTCCGCCAGCTGCTCGCCCACCACGGCCGGCGAGGAGGCCGCGTGGCGCTCCAGCGCCTCGTGCGGCACCTGCAGCGTGACTGCCAGCCCGATGCGGGTGACGTGGAGGGCGCTCACAGCGGCAACCGCCTCCCATCCGACTCAACCGAGGGTACGAGGGGCGGGACGCGGGGACGTCGGCAGGGGGGCCACATGGGGCGAGGCACCGCTGCCGCGCTCATGGGGCAAGGGTCCGCAGGGCCGCGCGCAGCGGGACGGTCACGGGCTCGAGGCGCTTGCGCATGACCGAGCCGACGGCGTCGGTGCGCCCGAAGATGGGATCGAGCATGGCCTCCCCCACCTGCCCCAGGAAGAGCAGCGCCTCGAGCTGCGGGCCAAGCGCCGGGGCCGCCGCAGCGGCCTCCGCCAGCCCGGCCGGCGCCCCCTCCGCCCTGCCCGCGAGCCAGTCCGCCGCCCGGGCGCGCGCCGCCTCGGGGTCGCGCTCGGTGGCGCGGGCGCCGCCGCGCAGAGGCGCGAACCAGGCCTCGACCGCCTCGAACAGCAGGATCACCACCTCCTGGTCCGCGGGGCGCCTGAGCGCGGCCTCGACGGTGGCGAGGAAGGCCTGGCCCGGGGCATCCAGCAGCCGCAGCAGCATGGCGGCCACCGGGTTGCCCGCCTCCGCGAGCGGCGCCAACGCCGCCCGGGCCTCGGCCAGGGCCGGGTGCGCCGGCGGCGGCTCGGGGAGCGCGTCCGGAATCGCGCGCAGGAAACCCACATAGTAGCTGTTGCGCTGGCGGGCCTTGCGCCACAGCCCGAGGCGCGCTTGCGCGTCGATGAGCCCCGGCTGGAGCACGAGCTGCACGATCTCCACCATCGCCCGGTGCTCCTGCTCGAAGGGCAGCCACTCGAGCAGGTAGTCGGCAAGCACGCGCCCCATCGTGCCCCGCACCACCGAAGGGCTGAGCAGCATGCGCCGGGCGTTCTCCGGCGTGGGCAGGGCCCACCATGCGCGGCGCGCAAGCTCGTCGGTGAGCCCGGGCGCGTGCACCACCGCCACCACCGCCTCCGGCTCGCCCAGGAGCAGGAGCCGCTCCAGGCTGCGCTCGTCGCGCTCCTGGCCCATGCGCGTCCAGCGGCGGATGTAGACGGGGTAGCCCCCGGGGGCGCCCAGCACCTTCAGGGAGAGGAACTCGCGCACGGCGCGCAGGTACCGCTCGGCGCCCGCGGTGGGGCTGAGGCGCACGCCCGCCTCCCCCTCGGCCGTGAGCGCGCGCACGGTCATGGCCGGCTCGTCGATCCGGATGGCGAGCGGGCCGTTCTCGAGCAGCACGTTGAGGCGCAGGGCGTCCTCCGGGCTCAATGAGACGCCCCGGGCCGAGAAGGCGCCGCCGGCGCTCACGTCTCGAAACCCGCCACCCGGTACCAGCGGCGCGCCTCCTCCGGATCCTTGGGCACGCCGCGTCCCTCCTCATACATCATGGCGAGCGTGGTGGCCGAGCCCGCGAGCCCCTGCTCGGCCGCCTTGCGGAACCACTCGGCCGCCTGCGCGGGATCCGGCTCGACGCAGTCGCCCTCCAGATACATGAAGCCGAGACCGTGCTGGGCGAGCGCATGGCCCTGCTCGGCCGCCATGCGCATGAAGCGCACCGCCTGCCCGGGGTTGCGCGTCACGCCGAGGCCGTTCTGGAACATGATGGCCACCCGGTGCTGAGCCTCCGGGTGGCCGAGTTCCGCGATGGGATGCAGAAGCTGCATGGCACGGGCGAAATGCTTGGCCTCGAAGGCCGCCATGCCGCTCGCGAGCTGCATCTCGTCGATCTCAGGCTTGGGTTCGGGCATGGCCCTCTCTCTCCCTCCGCTGTTTCCGGCCAGTCTAGGGGTCCGTGCGAAAGCGCTCGTATATCCCCAATGGGGGAGTCTGCGGCGCGCCATGCCCTCCCGTTTGTAGATAGCCCCCGCCAGCGGGCGATGCCTATAATCCCCCGGCCGGATTCTGCGTGCCCGCGGAGACACGAGCAGCGATGGCGACCTCAGTGCCCGAGCAGACCGCCACGGCGGCGCAGGACATCCTGCGCGCCTGCATCCAGAAGGTCGCGACCGGGCCCGAATACAGCAAGGACCTCTCGCGCGAGGAGGCGCGCGCGGCCATGGCCGAGATCCTGGCCGGGCGCGCGCACCCCGTGCAGGCCGGCGTCTTCCTCATCGCGCTGCGCATGAAGCGCGAGACCCTGGAGGAGTTCAAGGGGCTGCTGGAGGCGCTGCGCGCGGTGGTGCGCGAGGCCACGGCGCCCGTGGACGAGGTGCTGGACCTTGCCGACCCCTACGACGGCTACGCGCGGGGGCTGCCCGCCTCGCCCTTCGTGCCGGCGGTGCTCGCCGCCTGCGGTGTGCCCACCGTGAGCCACGGCACCGAGAGCGTGGGCCCCAAGTACGGCATCACGCACCGCCAGGTGCTGGCCGCCGCGGACGCGCCCGTGGACCTGGATCCCGCGGCGGCGGCCGAGCGCCTCGCCGGTCCCGGCTGGGCCTATGTGGACCAGGCCGCCTTCTGCCCCGCCCTCCATGGGCTGCTGGAGCTGCGCACCCTCATCGTCAAGCGCCCCGCGCTCACGACGCTTGAGGTGCTGCTGCGGCCGATCAGCGGGCGCAAGGCCACGCACCTGGTCACCGGCTACGTGCACAAGGCCTACCCGCCGGTCTACTGCGAGCTGGCACGGTTCGTCGGCTACAGATCGGCCGCCATCGTGCGCGGTGTCGAGGGTGGCGTGATCCCCTCCCTGCAGCAGCCGGCCAAGGTCTTCCGCACCGTGGGCGGCGCACCCGAGACCGAGCACGCCGTGGAGCCTGGCGCCGCGGGCGTGGCGCGCGACACCCGCGCCGTGCCGCTGCCGCCCGACCTCAACCGCGGCCCCGGCCGCGATGAGATCGACGCCGGCCTCGACACCGCCGAGGCCGCGCGCCGCGCGGCCGAGCTGGGGCTCGCCGCGCTGGAGGGCCAGGCAGGACCCATGCAGGATGCCATGGTCTACGGGGCGGCCATCTGCCTCTGGCACCTGGGCCGCGCCGCGGACCTGGCCGAAGGGGCGCGCATGGCGCGTGAGGCCATCGCCGGCGGCGCGGCGCTGGCCCGCTTCCGCGGCGAGGCCTGAGCCCGGCCCCGCTGGAGACCCCGTAGAGATTCGGCTTTCCCGCAACAGGCGCATCCTCGAGGAGAAGACCATGGACAAGACCTACTACGAGACCTCGAAGAAGATGGAAGAGGCCGGCGTGGACCCGGAGTACATCCTGGGCTGGCAGTCCGGCTACCTGCACATGCCCAAGCGCGAGGAGCAGCGCATCACCGAGGCCTGGGAGGCCGGCTACAAGGACGGTCTCGAGGGCAGGACCGACGGCTACGAGGCCTGGGTCAAGGCCTCCGCCTGAGCCGCGCCGTCGGCCTCAGGACCCGGCGCCGGACGTCCCCGCGGCGTCCGGCGTCTTTCGCTGCCCGCCCGCCTCCACCTGCGCCAGCACGCCACGAACGGCCTTGCGCAGGGTCTCCACCGCCTCCGGCGCGCCCACGTCCATGATGTAGCTCTGGACCCACTGGCGGTCCTTGGGACCGACGAGCGCCTGCACCAGGTCTCCGAAGCGGCGCCGGAAGCCGAAGCCCGGCCCC
Organism: Gammaproteobacteria bacterium; assembly: GCA_026989495.1. Taxonomy (GTDB): domain Bacteria; phylum Pseudomonadota; class Gammaproteobacteria; order S144-34; family S144-34; genus S144-34. The sequence continues at coordinate 8,639 of JALSJE010000113.1, forward strand.
TCGGGCTCCCCGTACTCGTAGCCGGCATAGTCTGCGAGGCGCTCGTTCATGCGCGCGATGGCCTCTTCGCGGTACTCGCCCGGCCCGCAGACGTCACGCAGGTTGTCCACCAGGATCTCGATGCTGCGCAGGGCGAGCGCCGTCACGAAGCGGCGGCGGTCCGCCTCGTCGAGCCGGCCGTAGACCATGCGGTCCGTGACATGCACCAGGAAGCCGAGGAACTCGGCGATGATGTCGAGGCGCTGGCGCTGGGTGTCGGTCTGGAAACCCTCGTTCTCCAGGTCGAGCACGCCCTGGCAGGCGATGCGCCAAAGATTGAAGGCGAGCACGCCCGCCGCCTCCTCGAGGCTGCGGGGCTTGCGGTTCTTGAACCTTGTCCTGACGCGCACTTCGTCCTCCGGAAAGGCTGACGGACAGGCCGGGGGCGCACATTTCAGCACGGTCCGCCACGCGCGCAAAGCCCTGCCGCAAAAGCCATTGCGCTCGTGCGGTGACTCGCCGGGAGGCGCGTGCTAGCATCGGCAATAACAGAGCGCGCAGCTAGGAAATTCTCCCGCCATGGCCACCGACATCGACCGCCTCCGGGCCACCGTACAGCGCAACTGCCACATCTGCGACGCCCGCCACGCGGGCGACCTCACCCTCTGCACCTACCTGATGAAGATGCGAGAGTACTTCCGCTGGGAGCGGGGCTACCCCTACGGGGCCTCGCTCCCGAACGAGGCGGTCGGCCGATGGGTGCGCGAGCGCGAGCGGCTGTGGGAGGGCCTGCAGGACGCCTCCTACGAGCCCCTGCCCGTCGACGGCGGCGAGGTGGATCCCTTCGAGTCCGAAATCGTCAACGCAGCGCTGGTGCCCGAGGGCCTGGTCTACAGCGGCGGCTTCGGCCGCGGCATGCGCCCCCACTTCTTCCTGGGGCGGCTGGCGCGGCGCCAGCAGCACGACGGCTGCACCATCCTCGTCTCGGACGAGGAGTACGCGCGCGACCTCCAGGCGCCGCCGGCCATGAGCCAGGGGCGCACGGTCTTCGTGCGGCGGGCGGCCCTGCGCCAGCTCCTGTGGGAGAAGGTCGAGGCCTGGCGCTTCAGCCGCTGCCCCGACAATCCCATGGGCCGGGCCGTGGCCTGCTACAGCCTGGATGGAGACGTGGCCGATGCGCTGGAGCGCATGACGGACGACCAGCTCGAGACGGTGCTGCTGCACGAGCTAGGCGAGCTCGCCGCAGGCCGGATGCTGGGAGAGGCATGGGAGCGCATGCTGGCCGACGTGGCCGGCGGGCGCGCCGAGCTCTTGGCCCGCGCGGTGCGCGACAACCTCGCCGACTGCCTCTCCACCCTGCCCGCCCTGCTCGAGGACCCCCGGCCGTCGCGGCTGCACTTCCTCATGGCGAGTGTCGGAGGCATGCGCGGCGAGCTCTTCCCGGCACTGCGCACGGCCTATGAGCGCTGGCACGAGGGTGGCGGCACCGCCCGCCTGCGCGAGGCCGCAGCGGCGGGCGCGGCGCACTGGGCGGAGGTCGGCCGGCGCATGCTCGCGCTCCATGCCCGCGGCGAGCTCACGCGCCCGGAGAGGCTCGACGCCCTCATGGCCGAGGAGCGGCTCTGACGCGCCCACGCGCGCGGCGCCGATGCCGATGCGCCGCGGCTCGCGTGCCGCCCCGCGCGCACGGCGCCGCGCCTGCTAGAATCTAGAATCTGCCTGACGTCCATCTCCGCAGCCAGGAGCGAGCCTTCGCCATGCCCGAGCCCGAGCCCCGGCCGGCGCAGCCCGCCCCGCGTGTGGCCCCCGGCGAGCTGCCCACCCTGCGCGAGGTCCGGCCTCTCAGCTTCATCTTCGAGCAGCGCGGGGCGCTCGCGCCGGCGGTCTGCCGCGAGGCCATCCGCCGTTTCGAGGCCCACCCGGACGAGCAGTACGAGGGGCGCATCGGCCAGATACCGCTCCAGGACCGCTCGATCAAGCGCTCCACCGATCTGGTGGTGAGCGGCAAGCCCCACTGGAAGGATATCGACCAGGCCCTGTTCACATCGCTCGCCCGGGCGCTGGAGGAGTTCAGCCGCGCCTTCCCCTTCTTCCGCGGCCCCTTCCGCGACATGGGCTACGCCATCCAGCGCACGCTTCCTGGCGAGTACTACCACTGGCACATCGACGGCGGCAGCCACAGCTTCGCCCTGCGCCAGCTCGTGGCCGTGTGGTACCTGAACGACGTGCCGGGCCCGGGCGGCGAGACCGAGTTCCTCTACCAGGACGTGCGCATCCGTCCCGAGGAGGGCAAGCTCATCCTGTTCCCGCCCTTCTGGACCCACGAGCACCGGGGCGTGACCCTGCAGGAAGGTGTCAAGTACATCGCCACGACCTGGGTCGTGTTCGCCTGAGGCGCGCCTCCTCGAGCCTGCCGGCCCCGAGGCCTGGCGGCGGTACTATGCGCTGCGCTGGGCCGTGCTGCGCGCCCCCTGGGGCCAGCCTCCGGGGAGCGAGCGCGATGGCGAGGATGAGGCCGCGGTGCACCTGATGCTGGCGGACGCGGACGGCGAGGCGCTCGCCGTCGGGCGCCTGCACCGCCTCGACGGGCACACGGGCCAGATCCGCTACATGGCGGTGGCGCCGGCGTGGCGGGGACAGGGGCTGGGCCGGCGCCTGCTGGCCGCCCTGGAAGCGCGCGCCCTCGCTCTGGGGCTCAGGCGCATCGTGCTGGATGCGCGCGAGGCCGCGGCGGGCTTCTACCTCCGGCACGGCTACCGCCCGCTCGGGCCCGGGCACGTGCTCTTCGGCACCATCCGGCACGTGCGCATGGAGAAAAGGCTGGCAACAGGAGCAGAGCCGGGGAACGGCACCGTGAGCGCCGCGGGAAGCACGCAGAGGCAGACCGGCTTCTGAGGGAGGATCGGCTGGCGAGGCTGACGACGTGACCGCACCCGTGCTGCTGCAGGTGGTCGAGCTCGGGGGCTACCCCGACCTCACCCCCGTGTTCCGGCGGCTGGGCTTCGAGCCGGTCGTGGCGGCCTCCATGCGCGAGGCCCTCAGGCGGCTGCGGACACTGGCGCCGGCGGCGGTGGTCGCGGAGTTCAACTACGGGCTGGTGTACGGCTCGCGCATCAGCAATCTGGAGACGCTGATCGCCGCCCTCCAGCGGCATGCGCCCGGGGCCCGGCTCGTGGCGCTCGCCGAGCCGGAGCGCCTGAAGCATGCCGAGCGGCTCCGGCCGCGCTGGCCCGCGCTCGCGCTCGTGCCGCTGCCGGTGCAGGAGGCGGCGCTCGCCTCCGCGCTCGGCGTCAGCCGCTGACGAATTCGGTATCGAGGGGGTTGCCGGCGGTGTCCACGTGCACCGCGCGCGTGCCCGGCATGCGGGCCAGGATGTAGGCGGCCATCATCACCTTCATGGCCTCGTTGTCGGTGTGGAGCGCCGTGAGCAGGCGGTCGGCGGCGATCTGACAGCGCACCACGGTGTCAGGCCGCTCCACCCATTCGCGTCCCACCTGCCAGCCGCGGTCCATGTCGGCGTCCATGCGCTGGAAGAACGCCTCGGCCTCGGCCAGCAGGTCCTCCGGCACCTCCACCGGGAAGACCTGGTCCTCCACGATCACATCGAGCCGCATCGCATGCCTCCGTCGCTCACCGCCCCGGCGGGCCTGCTACCCTATGCGCTCTCCGCGACCGGCGCAACCACGCACGAGGAAAGGAAAGCGATGCTCGTCCAGATTCCGGACCTGCTCGACGCCGGCCAGCTCGCCGCCGTGCGGCGGCTGCTCGAGGACGCGCCCTTCGTGGACGGCCGGCTCTCGGCCGGCATGGCCGCGCGCCCGGTCAAGCGCAACGAGGAGCTCGATCCCGCTGACCGGCGCATCGAGGCGCTGAACCGCATCGTCATGGGTGCCCTCACGCGCCATCCGCTCTACCTGAGCGCGGCGCTGCCCCATCGCGTGGCCGTGCCCTTCTACGCCCGCTACCGGCCCGGCATGGCCTATGGCGAGCACGTGGACGACCCGGTCATGGGGCCGCCCGGCGGGCGCTACCGCTCGGACGTTTCGGTCACGGTCTTCCTGAACGCCCCGGAGGAGTACGAGGGCGGCGAGCTCCTGATCCACACGCCCTTCGGCGAGCAGCGGGTGAAGCTCCCGGCCGGCCATGCGCTGCTGTACCCCGCCTCCAGCCGCCACCGGGTGGCCGAGGTCACCCGCGGCGAGCGGCTGGTGGCCGTGACCTGGGTGCAGAGCCTGGTGCGCGATCCCGCCCGGCGCGAGGTGCTGTTCGAGCTGGACCGCGCACGCGAGGCCCTGCTGCGAGCCGACCCCACCGCCGAGCCCGCCCGCCGCGTGCAGGCCGCCTACGCCAACCTCGTGCGCATGTGGGCGGAGCTGTGAGCGCCCTGCGAGCCCCGGCGTCCGGCGGTCCGGTCCCCGCGCCCCGCCCCGGATCCGTCAGGCCCCGCGCCCGGGAAGGATCATCCATTGGGTACGGCCCTGGCAGGACCGGGCAACCCACAAGAACAGGAAGGTCTGGAAAAATCGCGATTTTTCATGCCTTCCCCGCGGCCAGGGACGGCCGCGGGACGGCCCATGCACAGGGAAGTGCATGACGACACGCGAAAAAATCGAAATGGACCGCGAAGCGCCATCGCGCTGATCAATCCGCGCAGCGGATCGATCAGAGTTTCCAACAGCATAAGAGCCAAAGGAAAGGCCGCCCGAAGGCGGCCTTTCCTTTGCGAGAGGCGTCAGGCGCCCCTTCAGCGGTGCGAGCCCACCTCCTGGTGCGCCAGGTCCACCAGCTCCATGGCGGTCTTCATGTACTCCTGGCGGTAGTTGTGCAGCGGATGGCCCTCGTCCGGCACGTAGTAGTCCTTCGGGTCGAGGCCATGCTCGTGCTCGTACTCGATGAACTTGCGCTGCATCTCCAGCAGCTTCTCGATCAGCTCACGACGCTTGTCCGCCATGGTCGCCCTCCGGATCTGAGCTAGTGGATCCCGACGGACCCGCGCATCCGCGCAGGCCCGCCCTGCGGCTGCGGGCACTCTACCGGGCAGCCCGCCCGGGGGCCATATCCCTTTCGGTAGAGGGGGATGGGCGTTCCGGGCTCAGGGGCCCTCGCGCGCGGCGGCCTGGCGCACCGGGCGGATGCCCTTGTGGGGCAGGAAGAGCCCGCAGCCCATCACCCGGCCGGCCCCCACCCCGCGTTCCTGCACCCTCAGCGAGTCCGCCGGATCGAGGTCGGCCAGCATGAGGCTGCGCGCGAGCCGCCGGCCCTGCGGGGTGCGCAGCGGATGGGCGCGCCCGCACAGGGCCTTGCGCACCGGCACCCCCATGGCGCGGAGCTCCTCGGCCACCCGGGCCAGGAAGCGCGGCTCGTCGTCCTCCTCGCCCGGCTCGCACAGCACGTAGCGGGAGAAGATCGTGGGAAGCGGAGCGAGCTCGCGCTCGCGGGCCTCTCCCACCTCGAGGATCTGGCCCAGCACCTCGAGACGGGCGCCGGTGAGCGTGCGCGCCTCTGCCACGCGCTCGCGCGGCAGGCGCAGGATCAGGCGCGCGCGCCGCGAAAGGTAGATCAGGCCCGTGTCGGGGTCCTCGGGCCGTTGCCAGCCGTTGCCGGACTCGGCGCCGTGGATGGTATGCACCCCTTCCCCGGGCGTGCCCCCGAGCCAGGGCAGCACCGCCCGCACCGCCTCCGAGAGCGCGAGCGCATGGTCCACCGGCAGCATGCGGCAACGCACGGCGAAGGCGAGGTCCACCCACCCGCTCGCGGGCGGGGCCTCGGCGGCGCGGTCGTCCTCCTCCCAGAACAGGCTCATGGGCCGGTCCCCACGGGGCGGTCCGGGTTCATGAAGGCCGTCTCCAGGATCTCCTCCCAGTCCTCCGGGGTGTCCGGGAACTGTGGTCGCACGTCCATGCGCAGGAAGCGCTCGCCCTCGCGCGCGCGCTCCTGCACGGCCTTGACCACGTCCGCGAAGCACTCGAGATCGTGCCGCTGTATGAGCAGCTCACTGAGCCACAGCACGTTTGCGGTCCTCCTTCGCGCCGCGGGGCGCCGCCACGGCGTCGTGGTAGCGCGCCCGGTAGAGCAGCCGCCCGCCTCCGGGCCCGTCGCGGAAGCCGGTGCGGGCGTGCAGGACGTTGTTCGCGACCAGCGTCTCGCCGGGAGCCAGGCGGTGGCGCAGCACCCAGTCGGGCCGGCGCTCCGGCAGCGTGCGCAGGCGCTCCACCGCCGCCTGCACCCAGGCATCGGCCTTCCAGACGATGTTCCGCCCACGCGCGGTGTAGCGCAGCTGCAGGCGCCCGCTCACGGGGTCCACCCAGAAGACCGGCCCCGTACGCGCCGCACGCGCGGCCTCCGGGGCCTCGTTCGGCGGGATGGTCATGGCGTCCGGCGCCATGAGCGCCTCCACCAGGGCGGGGTCCGCATCGCGCAGGTCGATGTAGGCGAGCTCGTGGTCCAGAACCAGGCTCTCGCCGCCTTCGGCCGCGGGACGCACGCAGTGCAGCACGAACGCCCGCACCCGCCGCTCGGGCGCGTTGTAGTAGCCGTCGGTGTGCCAGCTCAGTGGACGGTCGCTGTAAGGGATGTAGCCCCGGTGGGGGCCGTCCTCGCGCACCCGCAGGCTGGTGACGGCGTCCTCGTCCGCACAGGGATTGTGATCCAGCCGGCACAGCCCGAGGCGCGCGGCGAAGTCCCTGAGCTCGTCCTTGCCCAGCGGGCGCGGGAAGCGCACCAGCGCCAGGTTGGCCCGCGCGCATGCGGCGCGCACGGCCTCCAGCGCCGCCTCGCCGGGGTCGCGCGGGTCGTCCACCGTGACGGCCAGCTCCTCCAGGCGGCGCGGGCGCGCGGCGAGCTTGCGCGCGCGCCAGGCCGCGTAGGCCGCCTCGTCCTGCAGGTCGAAGGGTCCGCTCATGCTCGGGGCCGGGTTCGTCTGTTCGGGCACGCCGCCGGCGGAGTGCCGGCGCCTGTCCACCTTAGGGCCGCTGCCGGGGGCCGGCAAGGGGCGCGGCAGCGGCCCCCGCCCCCCTATCCCCAATGGGATAGGCGCCAAACAAAGGGGCACCCCATCGGTAGGGTATCCGCGCAAATCCCGGAATCCTAGACTTTTCGCCGCGACCTACCGGAGCGGAAGCACCACAACCCGGTGTCGATGATCGGTCCCATCTCCATCTCCTGCGGCGCAGGCCGTCACGCCGGCGGCCACGACGGGCGTCCGCAGCGAACCCAACTCCAACGACGGATCCACGGCGTCACCCGCGCGGCGGGCGCCGCGAAGGTTCGGTAAGGAGAATCGCCATGGCCAAGAAGATCCACGAGACCCCGATGCTCGACGAGCTGGAGAAGGGCCCCTGGCCCAGCTTCATCTCCGGCATCAAGCGCCTCCGTGACCAGCACCCCGACGAGCGCATCCGGGGAGTGGCGAACGACCTCCTCGGGCAGCTCGAGCACTCCTACGAGACGCGCAAGGGGTACTGGAAGGGCGGCACCGTCAGCGTCTACGGCTACGGATCCGGCGTGATCCCGCGCTTCTCCGAGGTGGGCGACGCCTTCCCCGAGTCGCGCGAGTTCCACACCCTGCGCGTGCAGCCGCCCGCCGGCAACTTCTACACCACCGACATGCTGCGGCAGCTCGCCGACAGCTGGGAGAAGTGGGGCTCGGGTCTGATCACCTTCCATGGCCAGACCGGCAACATCATGTTCATCGGCGCCAGCACGGACGCCACCCAGCACTTCTTCGACGAGATCAACGAGTACGGCTGGGACCTCGGTGGCGCCGGTCCCTGCGTGCGCACCGGCATGTCCTGCGTGGGCGCGGCCCGCTGCGAGATGTCCTGCTGCAACGAGCAGCGCATCCACCGCACGCTGCTGAACCGGTTCACAGACGACGTGCACCGGCCCTCGCTGCCCTACAAGTTCAAGTTCAAGATCTCCGGCTGCCCCAACGACTGCGTCAACTCGATCGAGCGCTCGGACTTCGCCATCATCGGCATCTGGCGCGACAACATGAAGATCGACCAGGACGCGGTCAAGGAGTTCATCGAGAAGAAGGGCCGCCAGTACGTCATCGACAACGTCATCACGCGCTGCCCGACCAACTGCATGACGCTCACGGATGACGACCGCATCATCGTCAAGGACGAGGACTGCGTGCGCTGCATGCACTGCCTCAACGTCATGCCCAAGGCGCTGCACCCCGGCGACGACAAGGGCGTGTCCGTCCTCATCGGCGGCAAGCGCACCCTCAAGATCGGCGATCTGATGGGCACCGTGATCGTGCCCTTCATGAAGCTGGAGACCGAGGAGGACTACCAGAAGCTGGTCGAGCTCGCCGAGAACGCCATCGACTTCTGGGCCGAGAACGGCCTCGAGCACGAGCGCATCGGCGAGATGATCGAGCGCATCGGCCTCGTCAACTTCCTCGAGGGCATCGGCGTGGAGCCGGATCCCAACATGGTCCTGCACCCGCGTCAGACGTCCTACGTCCGCACGGACGGCTGGGACGAGGAGGCGGAGAAGTGGTTCCGCCGCAAGCTCGAGGAGAAGAAGCAGGCGGCGGCCGGCTGAGGCCGCCGCCCCTGCCCTCCCGGCGAGGCGTGAACTGACGACCGGTTTCTGCTTGAGGAGTAACAGGACATGACCCAGGCACAGGCGACCCCGCGCATGCCGATCGAGTCGGGCTGCCCCGACGGCTTCCAGTACATGCACCCCGTCATGCGGCGCAACTTCGGGCAGTGGAAGTACCACGAGCATCCGCGCCCGGGCGTGCTGCGCCACGTGGCCTACAGCGGCGAGGAGATCTGGACCGTCAAGGCCGGCACCCAGCGCATCCTCGACGTCTTCACCATCCGCAAGCTGTGCGAGATCGGCGACAAGTACGCCGACGGCTACGTCCGCTTCACCATCCGCTCCAACATCGAGTTCATGGTTGCGGACAAGAACAAGGTCGAGCCGCTCATCAACGCTCTCGAGGAGGCGGGCTTCGTGGTCGGAGGCACGGCCAACTCGGTCACGATGATCTCGCATACCCAGGGCTGGCTGCACTGCGACATCCCGGGCACCGATGCCTCGGGCGTGGTCAAGGCCATGATGGACGAGCTCATCGACGAGTTCCGCAACTGCCGCATGCCCAACCGGGTGCACATCACCACCTCGTGCTGCCAGATCAACTGCGGCGGCCAGGGCGATATCGCCATCAACGTGCAGCACACCAAGCCGCCGCGCATCAACCACGATCAGGTGGCCAACGTGTGTGAGCGCCCGGCGGTGGTGGCGCGCTGCCCGGTGGCGGCCATCCGTCCGGCGCTGGTGGACGGCAAGCCCTCGCTGGAGGTGGACGAGAAGAAGTGCATCTGCTGCGGCGCGTGCTATCCGCCCTGCCCGCCGATGCAGATCAATGACCCCGAGCACACCAAGCTCGCGATCTGGGTCGGGGGCAACCACTCCAACGCGCGCGGCCGGCCCACCTTCCACAAGCTGGTCGCCGCGGGCATCCCCAACAACCCGCCGCGCTGGCCGGAGGCGACGGCCATCGTCAAGCGCATCCTGCGCGCCTACCAGCAGGACGCGCGCGACTGGGAGCGCATCAACGACTGGATCGAGCGCATCGGCTGGCCGCGCTTCTTCGAGCTGACGGGGCTGCCCTTCACCAAGTACCACATCGACAACTGGCGTGGCGCGCGCAACAGCCTCAACGCCTCGACCCACATCCGCTTCTGAGGCGTGAGGCCGCCGCCGCGGGAAGCTAGGGGGGAAAGGACCAAGCGATGAAGTTCGGGATCCTGGTCAACGAAGGCCCGTTCCAGCACCAGGCCTCCGACACGGCCTACCACTTCGTCAAGGCCGCGCTGGAGAAGGGCCACGAGGTGCACCGCGTGTTCTTCTACCACGACGGTGTCAACAACTCGAACAAGCTCTCCGAGCCCCAGCAGGACGATCGCAATATCGTCCAGCGCTGGTCCAAGCTCGCGCAGGAGCACGGGATCGACCTCGTGGTCTGTGTGGCGGCAGCCCTGCGGCGCGGCATCAAGGACGAGATCCTGGCGCCGGGCTTCCGCATCTCGGGGCTGGGACAGCTGGTCGAGTCCGGCATCCAGGCCGACCGGCTCGTGGTCTTCGGCGACTGATCCAGACGGAAGGGGGAAACGATGAGCGAGGTCACCGGCGGCGTCGAGATGGAAGAGGAGACCGGCGGCACCGTCAAGAAGTTCATGTTCGTCAACCGCAAGGCGCCCTACGGGACGATCTACGCCCTGGAGGCGCTCGAGGTGGTGCTGATCAGCGCGGCCTTCGACCAGGACGTGAGCCTGGTATTCCTCGACGACGGGGTCTACCAGCTCAAGAAGGGTCAGCACACCAAGGCGGTGGACATGAAGAACTTCTCGCCCACCTACCGGGCGCTCGAGGGCTACGACATCGACAAGCTCTATGTCGAGAAGGAGTCCCTCGAGCAGCGCGGCCTCACCCCCGACGACCTGGTGGTGGACGTGCAGGTCCTTTCGGCCGACGAGATCTCCAAGCTCATGGCCGAGCAGGACGTGGTGCTGAGCTTCTGACGGGAGCGAGGGAAAGATGCTGCACACGGTCAACAAGTCCCCCTTCCAGACGCGCACCCTCGAGAGCTGCCTGCGCCACGCCCTGCCGGGCAGCGCGGTGCTCCTCATCGAGGACGGCGTCTATGCGGCGATGCAGGGCACCCCTATCGCCGACAAGGTGCGCGCGGCCATGGAGCAGGTGCGCTTCTACGTGCTTGGACCCGACCTCGAGGCCCGCGGCATGGATGGCGACAAGGTGATCGAGGGCATCGAGATCGTCGATTACGGCGGTTTCGTGGATCTGACCATTGAGTACGGGACGGTGCAGTCCTGGCTGTGACACGGCTGAACCCGACGACGGAGGAGATGGCGAGATGGGTACGATTGAAGTGAACGGCAAGGTCCTGGAGACCGACGAGGAGGGCTACCTCCAGAACCTGAGCGACTGGTCCCCTGAGGTGGCCGAGTACATGGCCAAGCAGGACGGGCTCGAGCTGACCGAGAACCACTGGGAGGTGATCAACTTCCTCCGCGAGTACTACGAGGAGTACCAGATCGCTCCCGCCGTGCGCGTCCTGACCAAGGCCATCGGCAAGAAGCTGGGCCCCGACAAGGGCAACAGCAAGTACCTCTACGAGCTGTTCCCCTACGGCCCCGCGAAGCAGGCCTGTAAGTACGCCGGCCTGCCGAAGCCGACCGGCTGCGTCTGAGGCCGCAAACCCTCGGGTAGCGGGGGGCCGGATGCGGCCCCCCGCCCTTGCCACAAGCGGAGCGCTGCGACCGTGAGCGTGCTGACCGTCGTCTTTGCGCTGATCTTCTACCTCGCCACGGCGATCCTCGTGGCAGGCGTCGGCTATCGCATCTGGCTCTATGCGCGCACCCCCGCGCCGCTGAAGATCCCCGTCACGCCGGCCCCGCTGACCCCGGCCGGCGTGGCCCTCAGGCTGGGCAAGGAGGTGGTGCTCTTCGCCAGCCTGTTCCGCTCCAACAAATGGACCTGGCTCTTCGGCTGGGTCTTCCACTTCGCCCTGCTCCTGGTGCTGCTGCGCCACCTGCGCTACTTCCAGGAGCCGGTGTGGGGCTGGGTGGCCCTGATCCAGCCCTTCGGCAAGTACGCCGCCTTCGCCATGGTGGCGGGCCTCGCCGGGCTGTGGGCGCGGCGCTTCCTCGTCGACCGCGTGCGCTACATCTCCGCGCCCTCCGACCACCTCATGCTGGCGCTGCTGCTCGCCATCGCGCTGAGCGGACTCTCAATGAAATATTTCTTCCACACCGACATCGTCGCGCTCAAGGCCTTCTTCCTGGGCCTGATGCGCTTCGACCTGCAGCCGCTGCCGGCAGATCCCATGCTGATCGTGCATCTGTCGCTGGTGGCGCTGCTCATGGTCATCTTTCCCTTCAGCAAGCTGCTGCATGCCCCGGGCCTGTTCTTCGCGCCCACGCGCAACCAGATCGACAATCCGCGCGAAAAGCGGCATCTGGTGCCCTGGGCGGCACAGCTCGAGGCGGGCGAGCGCTCCGCCTCGACGACGTCCTGACCGGACCCTGGCTTTGAGGAGCGGCTGACGTGGCGGACTTCGAGGTTCCCGAGCTGAAGGAAGAGATCGCCCCCCCGCCGGTTCGGGAGGGTGTCACCGGCCACCTGAAGCCCTTCGTGGCGGATGCCAAGTTCCAGGAGCCGCTGGGCTACCCCGGCGAGCTCGTGGACAACTGGCAGGAGGTCGCCATCGCCAAGATGGGCGAGCTCCTCGGCAAGTACCGCTCGCTGCGGGTCTTCCTCGACATCTGCGTCAAGTGCGGGGCCTGCACCGACAAGTGCCACTACTTCCTGGGCACCACGGACGGCAACAACATGCCCGTGGCGCGCCAGGACCTGCTGCGCCGCGTCTACCGCCGCTACTTCACCTTCGCCGGCAAGTATTTCCCCAAGCTGGTGGGCGCCGTGGACCTCACCGAGGAGGTTCTCGACCAGTGGTACAGCTACTACCACCAGTGCTCGCAGTGCCGGCGCTGCTCGGTCTTCTGCCCCTACGGCATCGATACCGCCGAGATCTCCATGGCGGCCCGCGAGATCATGGACTCCGTGGGCAAGGGCCAGAAGTACTGCAACGAGATCATCGGCAAGGTCATCAAGATCGGAAACAACCTGGGCCTCCCCCAGCCGGCGCTGGCCGACACCCTCGAGGGGCTGGAGGAGGAGGTCAAGATGGACACCGGCAGGGACGTGCGCTTCCCGCTCGACGAGAAGGGTGCCGAGGTGCTGCTGGTCACCCCTTCGGCCGACTTCTTCGCCGAGCCGCACGTGGACGGCCTCATCGGCTACGCCAAGGTCTTCCACCAGGCGGGCATCTCCTGGACGCTGAGCTCCTACGCCTCCGAGGCGGCCAACTTCGGCATGTTCATCGGCTCCTACGAGAACATGCGCAAGCTCGCGCTGCGCATCCGCGAGGCCGCCCTGGAGCTGGGGGTCAAGCGCATCGTCTTCGGCGAGTGCGGCCATGCCTGGCGCGTGGCCTACGCCTTCCTCAACACGCTCGCCGGGCCCTTCGACTTCCTCGATCCGAAGTATCCGGTGCCGCAGCACATCTGCGAGGTCACCTACGATCTCATCAAGCGCGGGGCGCTCAAGCTCGACCCCTCGGCCAACGATCACCGGCGCGTGACCTTCCACGACTCATGCAACGTGGCGCGCGCCACCCGTATGGGTGACTTCCCGGGCGGGCAGTTCGTGATCCCGCGCGAGATCCTCAAGAGCGTGTGCAACCACTTCTACGACATGCCCGCCGACACCATCTACGACGCCACCTTCTGCTGCGGCGGCGGCGGCGGGCTGCTCACCGACGACCTCATCGAGCTGCGCGTCAAGGGCGCCCTGCCCCGCATGGAGGCCCTGAAGCACGTGGTGGAGGAGTACGGGGTGACCCATCTGGTGGCCATCTGCGCCATCTGCAAGAGCCAGTTCAGCAAGGTCCTGCCCTACTACGGCTTCGAGATGGACCAGATACTCAGCCTCCACCAGCTCGTGGGCGACGCGCTGGTGTTCGAGGCCCAGGCGTAAGAGAACATCCGGAATCCAGCCACGGGAGAACGGCCAATGGCGACTTCAAGCGAAGAGATGCAGGAGAAGAAGCTCACCTTCCGCCGCTTCAAGGACGGAGACAACCGGTGGCGCTCCTGGTCGGAGGCCATCTTTCAGGCCGGCTGGTCGCACAAGTGCCCGACCTACGTCCATCGCACCCCGCCCTGCCAGGGCAGCTGCCCTTCGGGCGAGGACATCCGCGGCTGGCTGGACATCGTGCGCGGCATCGAGAAGCCGCCGCAGGACGTGGACTGGCACGAGTATGCCTTCCGCCGCGCCACCGACGCCAATCCGTTCCCCGCGGTGATGGGCCGCGTCTGCCCCGCCCCCTGCGAGGAGGGCTGCAACCGCAACGCGGTCGAGGATCACGTAGGCATCAACGCCGTCGAGCAGTTCATCGGCGACACCGCCCTGCGCAACAACTACGGCTTCACCAGGCCGGCCCAGGAGTCCGGCAAGAAGGTCGCCGTCATCGGCGGCGGACCCGCGGGGCTGGCAGCCGCCTACCAGCTCCGCCGTCGCGGGCACGCGGTCACCATCTTCGAGGCGCTGGCCGAGCTGGGCGGGATGATGCGCTACGGCATCCCCAACTACCGCATCCCGCGCGACGTGCTCGACGGTGAGATCAAGCGCATCCTCGACATGGGCGTGGAGGTGCGCACCAGCACCCGCGTCGGGCGCGACGTCACGATCGAGGAGCTGGAGAAGGAGTTCGACGCCATCCTCTGGGCCGTCGGCTGCCAGAAGGGCCGTGACCTGCCCGTACCCGGCTGGGAGGGCACCCCGAACTGCGTCAGCGCCCTCGACTTCCTGCGCGCCTACAACGAGGGCCGTCTCAAGAACGTTCCCAGGAAGATCGTCGTGGTGGGCGGTGGCGACACCTCGATCGACGTGTGCTCGGTCTCGCGCCGCCTGGGCGTGCTGCCCGGCAGTACGGAGCTGCCCGAGCGCGTCATCCGCGACCACAGCCTCTCGCAGGAGGCCTACGGCACCGAGCCGTGCGAGGTGGTGCTGACCTCGGTCTTCCCGCGCGACAAGATGACCGCGCAGCCGCACGAGGTCGAGGAGGCCATCCACGAGGGCGTCACCCTCAAGGACGGCGTGATGCCGCTCGAGGTGCTGCTCGACGAGAACGGCCGCGCCCGCGGCATCCGGATGGCGCAGTGCAAGGTCGAGGGCAACATGAAGCTCGTGCCCATCGAGGGCACGGAGTTCGAGCTCGAGGCCGACCTCATCGTGGCCGCCATCGGCCAGCAGGGCGACCTGACAGGCGTCGAGGAGCTCGACAACGGCAAGACCTTCATCGAGGCCGACCGCACCTACCGCGTCCCCGGCCGCGAGAAGCACTTCGTCGCCGGCGACATCGTGCGCCCGCACCTGCTGACCACGGCCATCGGCCAGGCCTGGGTGGCCGTGGAGGGCATCGACCGTTTCCTGCGCGGCGAGGAGCCGGCCAAGCGGCCCAAGGTGGACAAGCATCATTTCAACCTGCTGGACAAGCTGCGCGAGGCCGGGCTCGAGCCCGAGCCCTACAACCACGAGCAGGTGCGCGGCACCTCCTCGTCGCGGTTCGCGATCCACAACTACGAGGACCGCTCCAAGCAGGAGATCATCACCACCGACAAGATGTTCCTGGGGCACTTCACCTACACGCCCCGCATCAAGCGCAAGGAGCATGTGGTCGACGCCGACCAGGTCATCGGCAACTTCCAGGAGCGGCGTGAGGGCCTGAGCGAGGAGCAGGCCCAGGCCGAGGCCAACCGCTGCATGAGCTGCGGGCTGTGCTTCGAGTGCGACAACTGTGTCGTCTTCTGCCCGCAGGACGCCGTGCATCGCGTGCCGAAGAAGGAGCGAACCACAGGCCGCTACGTGTACACGGAGTACTCGCGCTGCATCGGCTGCCACATCTGCTCCGACGTCTGTCCCACGGGCTACATCGACATGGCCCTGGGCGAGTGAGCGCGGAGGCAGAGGCGATGCGAGGGCTGATCGGCCACCTGGGTCAGGCGCTGGCGGCGCTCACCCTGCTCGCTGCGGCGGGCGGGGCGCAGGCCGAGGTGCCCCTGCCCAAGATCCCCAAGGCCAAGGGCGAGAAGTGCGTGGAGCCCACGGACGTCATGCGGCGCAACCACATGAAGTTCCTGCTCCACCAGCGCGACGACACCCTGCGGCGGGGCATCCGCACCAAGAAGCACAGCCTCAAGGAATGCCTGGGCTGCCACGTCACGGCCGAGCCCGGCAAGCCCCTGCCCACGGCCGACAGCCCCGACCACTTCTGCAGCGCATGCCACCGCTACGCCGCGGTCAAGATCGATTGCTTCGGCTGCCACAACGACCGCCCTGAACAGTCCGGCCAGCCCTTGGCACAGAACCCGCGGACCCTGCCCGACGCCGCGGTCGGCCGGCGGGTGACCGTGGAGACCCTCAAGGTGCTCGCCACCGGGGAGGAGGCACGATGAGCGGTACCGACACCTCGCGCCGTCGCTTCCTGGCGGGAGGCGCCGCGGCCGCGGCCGGCCTGCTGGTCGCGCCGGGCGTGATGCTGCTGCCCGTGGCGCGGGCCCGCGCGCCCGAGGAGCCCGCCTCCGAGGCCCAGCGCTGGGGGCTTCTGATCGACACCACCCGCTGCGCCGACGGCTGCGACGCCTGCGTGCGCGCCTGCAAGACCGAGAACGGTTGGGAAGGGCACGGCAGGCCCGCCACCGATCCCCAATGGATCCGCAAGGTCAAGGTGCGCGATCCCCGCACGGGCCACACGCAATCGCTGCCGCTCATGTGCCAGCACTGCCGCAAGCCGCCGTGCGTGGACGTCTGCCCCACCGGCGCCTCCATGCGCCGCGCCGACGGCATCGTGCTGGTGGACAAGCATATCTGCATCGGCTGCCGCTACTGCATGATGGCCTGCCCCTACAAGGCGCGCTCCTTCGTGCACGAGGACGTGCATGACCCGAAGCCGCACGCCCCGCGGGGCAAGGGGACGGTCGAGTCCTGCACCCTCTGCGTGCACCGCGTGGACGCCGGGCGCGTGCCCGCCTGCGTCGAGGCCTGCGCCGCGGAGGGCAACGGCGCCATCGTCTTCGGCGACCTCAAGGACCCGCGCAGCGAGATCTCGCAGCGGCTCGCGCGCTACGGCGGCGAGGAGATCCGCGCAGACCTCGGCCTCGACACCGGCGTGCGCTACCTGGGCCTGAGCTGAGGGGGATAGCCGGAAATGAAGCCTCACGTGCACTTCCGCGAGATCGAGGGCCGCAGCCCGGGCTACTGGGCGCTGTTCGGGCTCTTCGGCATCCTCGTCCTGGCGGGCCTCGCCGCGGCCCACTACATGGAGACCGAGGGCCACTGGGTCACGGGCATGTCCAACCAGATCGTCTGGGGCACGCCCCACGTCTTCGCCGTGTTCCTGATCGTGGCGGCCTCCGGGGCGCTCAACGTGGCCTCCATCGCCTCGGTCTTCGGCAAGGCCCGCTACAAGCCGCTCGCGCGGCTGTCGGCGGTGCTGGCCGTGGCGCTGCTGGCCGGTGGGCTCGCCGTGCTGGTGCTGGACCTGGGGCGCCCGGACCGGCTCATCGTGGCCATGACCTACTACAACTTCAAGTCGATCTTCGCCTGGAACATCTTCCTCTACACGGGCTTCATGGCCATCGTCGCCATCTACCTCTGGACCATGATGGACCGCATGGGGCGCCCCTACGGCAAGGCGGCGGGGCTGGCGGCCTTCATCTGGCGCCTCATCCTCACCACCGGCACGGGATCCATCTTCGGCTGGCTGGTGGCACGCCAGGCCTACGACGCCGCCATCATGGCGCCCATGTTCATCGTCTTCTCCTTCGCCTACGGGCTCGCCGTCTTCCTGCTCGTGCTGCTGCCGGCCTACGGCTGGACCGGCCGCCCGCTGGGCGCTGAGCTCCTGCGCCGGCTCAAGAACCTGCTGGGCGTCTTCGTCGCGGCCTCGCTCTACTTCGTCGCCGTCTACCACCTCACGAACCTGTACGCGGCCGAGCACGGCAGCGTGGAGCGCTTCATCCTGCTCGAAGGCGGGGTCTACACGCGCGTGTTCTGGATCGTGCAGATCCTGCTGGGCGGGATCGCGCCGCTCGTGATCGTCTTCCACCCGAAGCTGGGCACCCGCCGCGCCTGGATCGCCACCGCCGCGGCCCTGGTGGTGATCGGCGGCCTCGGGCAGATGTACGTCACCATCATCGGTGGCCAGGCCTACCCGCTGGTGCTGTTCCCGGGCAAGGAGGTCTCGAGCACCTTCTTCGACGGTGTGGTGGCGGAATACGCGCCCTCCCTGCCGGAGATCGCGCTCGGCGTGGGTGGCATCGCCATCGCGCTGCTCGCCGTGCTGCTCGCCATCAGGGTGCTGCCGCTGCTGCCCGAGCGCCTGGACGACCCCCTGGTGGAGGCGCAGGCGGCCGCTGCCGGCGAGGGGAGTGGCGGCCGGACGGAGGCCGCCGCGGGCAGCGGCGAGGCGGCACCGGCATCAGGCACGGCCGGCTGAGCGCCGCCCCCCGCCGCGCGCGGGGCGGGACGGCAGCGCAGCGGCCAGTCCGGAGGCGCCATGGCGCACCTGCTGATCTCCGCTGCGCACAAGTCCTCGGGCAAGACCACGGTCTCCATCGGCCTGTGCGCGGCCCTGCGCGCCCGCGGCCTGCGCGTGCAGCCCTTCAAGAAAGGGCCGGACTACATCGACCCCATGTGGCTCGCGCTGGCCGCGGGCCGCCCCTGCCACAATCTCGACTTCCACACCCAGGGCCGCGAGGAGATCGTGGCCTTGGCCGCCGGCCGCACCGTCGACGCCGACCTCGCCCTGATCGAAGGCAACAAAGGCCTCTACGACGGCCTGGACCTGGACGGCAGCAACAGCAACGCGGCCCTGGCCCGCCTGCTGGGCGCCCCAGTGGTGCTGGTCATCGACGCGCGCGGCATGACCCGCGGCATCGCCCCCCTCATCCTCGGCTACCAGGCCTTCGAGCCCGGGGTGCACATCGCAGGCGTGATCCTCAACCAGCTCGGCGGCAGCCGCCACGAGGCGAAGCTCCGTGCGGTCATCGAGCACTACACGGACGTCCCCGTGCTCGGGGCCGTGCACCGCGACCCGGCCCTGGAGATCGTCGAGCGCCACCTGGGGCTGGTGCCCAGCAACGAGCACGAGGCCGCCGCCGAGCGCATCCGGGCCGTGGGCGCGCGCATCGCCGCCCAGGTGAACCTGGACGCGGTCCTGGCGGTGGCACGCAGCGCCCCGCCCCTGCCGGCCACGCCGCCCCCTGCCGCCCCGCCTGATGCGGGCGACCTCACGGTCGGCGTGCTGCGGGATGCCGCCTTCGGCTTCTACTACCAGGGCGACCTGGAGGCCCTGGAGCGTGCCGGCGCGCGCCTCGTCTTCATCGACGCCATCCGCGACCGGCGCCTGCCGGCGGTGGACGCCCTCCTCATCGGCGGCGGCTTCCCCGAGACGCAAATGGACGCGCTCTCGGCCAACGTCGAGCTGCGGGGCGCCATCCGCGCGGCGCTGGCGGGCGGGCTTCCCGCCTATGCCGAGTGCGGCGGGCTCATGTACCTCAGCCGCGCCATCCGCTGGGGCGGCCGCCGCCGCGAGATGGTGGGCCTGATCCCGGCCGAGGCCGTCATGTGCGAGCGTCCCCAGGGCCGGGGCTACGTGCGGCTCGCCGAGACCGCGGCGCACCCCTGGCCAGGCACGGCCTCCGGCGAGCTCGCCGCCCACGAGTTCCACTACTCGCGCCTCGAGGGCCTCCCGGCGGATACGCGTTTCGCCTACGAGGTGCTCCGCGGCCAGGGCGTGGACGGCCGCCGCGACGGCATCGTCACCGGCAACACGCTCGCCTGCTACGCCCACCTGCGCGACACGGCCGCGCACCGCTGGACCGAACGCTTCCTGGCCTTCGTACGCCAGGCGCGGGCCGGCCGTGCCGGCGGCACGCACACCGATCACGACAGCCCGGCCCTGCCGGCCGGAAGGAGGGCGACCCCATGATCACCATCACTCCTGCCGCCGCGAAGCAGATCCGCGAGTCGGCGCGCCAGACCCAGTCGGAGGGCATGGCCCTGCGGCTCGCCGCCAAGCGCCTGCCCGACGGCAGCATCCACTACGGGATGGGCTTCGACGACATCGGACGCCACGACGACCTGCGCTTCGAGTGCGAGGGCATCGAGATCGTTGTCGCGCCGGTGAGCCTGGAGCTGCTGAGCGGCACCACCATCGACTACGTGGAGCTCGAGCCCGGCCGGCACGAGTTCATCTTTCTCAACCCCAACGACCCCAACTACAGCCCGCCCACCGAGGAGTGAGGGGGAGCACGGCCCCATGGGCGCCACCGGCTACGACCTGGTCGTCATCGGCTCCGGGCCCGGGGGCTACAAGGCCGCGGTCACCGCCGCCCACCTGGGCGCGCGGGTGGCCCTGGTGGAGCGCGACCTCCCCGGGGGCACCTGCCTCAACCAGGGCTGCATCCCCAAGAAGACCCTGGCCTACCTTGCCGCCCTGATCGAGGACGTCTCCGCCCTGCAGGGCCGCGGCCTCGCGGGCAAGGTGCGGGGCGACTTCGCCGGAGCGCTGCGCCACCGCGACGAGGTGGTCGCAGGCATCCGCTCGAGCTTTCCGGTGTGGCTGCGCCGCCTCGGCATCCGGGTGCACCGGGGGCAGGCCCGCTTCCTCGACCGGCGCCGCATCGAGGTCGCCGGCGAGGACGGGACGACGGTGCTCGAAGCCGACCGCGTGATCATCGCCACCGGCAGCGAGCCGCGGCGGCTGGACGCCTGCCCGGTGGACGGCGAACGCATCATCACCTCACGCGAGTTCATGCTCGGCCACCCGTCCCAGCCCCGGCGCGCGCTCATGGTGGGCGGCGGCACCATCGGCTGCGAGCTGGGTTACGTGCTGCACCAGTTCGGGAGCGAGGTCACCATCGTCGAGCGGGCCGGGCGGCTCCTCGACCGCCCCTGCATCCCGGAGCGCGCGAGCGCGCTGCTGGCCCGCAAGCTGCAGCGCCTCGGCGTGGACCTGCGCCTGGGAACCACGGTGGCGGCCGCCGAGCCCGGCCCCGAGGGGGTGCGGGTGTACCTTTCCGACGGCAGCGAGGCCCTGTTCGACCTCGTGCTGGTGGCCGTGGGCCGACGGCCCCGCACCGCCGGCCTGGCGCTGGAGTCCGCGGGCGTGGCCGTGGACGGGCACGGCTTCATCGTCACCAACGAGCACCTGGAGACCACCGCCCCCGGGATCTACGCCGTGGGCGACGTCAAGGGCGGCCCCATGACCGCCAACGCCGCCCTCCACGACGCCAAGGTCGCCGCCACCAACGCCGCCGGCGGGGGCAGCCTCCAGCGCAACTACAATATCGTGCCCATCGTCATCGACTCCGCCCTGGAGATCGCCGCCGTGGGTCTGACCGAGGGCCGCGCCGAGGACGCCGGCTTCGAGCCCGATGTGGCCCGCGCCAGCCTCGGCGGCTCGCCCAAGGCCCGCACGCGCCACGACGTGGAGGGCTTCATCGAGGTGGTGCACGACGAGGAGACGGGCCAGATGCTGGGCGGCTGCATCGTCGGCCCCGAGGCGGGCGAGCAGATCCAGATGCTCACAGCCGCCTGCCAGTCGCGCAAGGGGCTGTGGTTCCTCAAGGAGATCAGCTACAGCCATCCCTCCTGGTGCGAGGAGCTGGAGAACGCCATCGACCCCTACACCGCGGCCTTCATCAGGTCCGGGCGCGAGGTCTTCCGCGCCGGCATCTACGCCAGCGAGTGAGGCCCCGGGCGCCAGCGCCCCGTGTGATATGCTTCTTTCCGTGCAGACCACGACCCTGACGGCCCGGACCGCGCGCTCCGTGCCGGTGGCTCCGCCCCGGCTGCGGGCGGCCGACGGCCGGCCGGAAAAGGCCATCCCCCGGGACGGCGCCGGGCCTGCCGAGGCCCTCGCGCGCGACCCCTGGTCGATCGCGCCGGCACCGGGCTGGCGACGCAAGCCCACCGCCGGGCCGCGCCATCCGGGGCTCGCCATGCTCGGCTTCGCGCTTGCGGCCACGCTCGCCGGCGTCGGGCTCGCCGCGGTGTGGCTCGCGTATGCCCCGGGCGCGGCGCCCGCCGCCACCCTGAGCGCCCTGCTCACCGTGGCCTTCGGGCTGCTCGGCATCGGCGCCTGGCTCGTGCGCCGCGACCTGCTCGTGCCGCTTGCGCACCTGCGCAACTGGGCCACCCGCATCCGCGCCGGGAACCTCGCCGTGCGCATCCCGGAGCCACAGCACGGCGAATTTGCAAAACTTGCCAAGGATATCAATGCTTTATCTGATACTCTTCAGACGCTTTCCAGGGATCTGGACGAGGCCGTGCGGCGCCAGACCGAGCGCATCGAGCAGAAGACGCGCTCGCTCAAGATCCTCTACGACGTGGCCGCGAGCGTGAACGTCTCGCGCGACCTCGACGATCTCCTCACCCGTTTCCTCCACACCCTGCGCGAGGTGGTCGACGCACGCGCCGCCACCGTGCGGCTGCTCGACGCCTCGGGACAGATGCGGCTCGTGGCGAGCGTGGGGCTCGACCCCAGCGTGGAGGAGCGGGAACGTTTCATCCCGGCGAGCGACTGCCTGTGCGGCAACGCCGCCGACGCCCACACCGTGCTCTGCAGCGAGAGCATAGAGCACTGCCGCCGGCATCTCGGCGAGACCCTGTTCGGCGACGAGCGCCTGTCCCTGCTCGCCGTCCCCCTCCAGTACCGGGGACGCACGCTCGGTGTCTACAACCTGTTCGTCGACCGCGACACGCTGCGCGGACGCGAGGACCTCGAGGCGCTGCTGACCAGCATAGGACGCCACCTGGGCATGGCCATCGAGAAGGCCCGCCTCGACGAGGAGGCCCAGCGCCTGTCCATCATGGAGGAGCGCACCCGCCTCGCCCACGAGCTGCACGACTCCCTCGCCCAGACGCTGGCCAGCCTGCGCTTCCAGATCCGGGTCCTCGACGAGACCCTGCACGAGGGCAAGGAGGCCGACCTCTGGCACGAGCTCGAGCGTATCGAGAACAGCGTGGACGAGGCCTACGTGGAGCTGCGCGAGCTCATCGCCCACTTCCGCGCGCCGGTGGACAGGCGCGGCCTGCTCGCGGGCGTGGAACGGCTGGTCGAGCGCGCCCGCCGCGAGATGGGCATTCCCGTATTCTTCCAGAAGGAATGGCGCGAGGACGAGCGCCTGCCCGCCGTGGCCGAGATGGAGGTGCTGCGCATCGTGCAGGAGGCGCTCGCCAACGCCCGCAAGCACAGCCGTGCCCAGCACATCCGTGTCCTGCTCCAGGCCCGTGACGGCACCTACCGCGTCCTCGTCGAGGACGACGGGGTCGGCTTCGACCAGCCGCCCCAGGGCGGCCACCGCGGCGAGCACCTGGGGCTCAGCATCATGCGCGACCGTGCCCGCCGCCTCGGCGGCAAGCTCCGCATCGAGAGCGAGCCCGGCGAGGGCACCCGCGTCCATCTCACCTTCACCCGTGCGGGCCTGGAAGGAAGCGGCCTTCGGGGAGCGCTCGAATAGATGAGCCTGCGCGTGCTGCTCATCGACGACCACACCCTCTTCCGCGAAGGCCTGGAGAGCCTGCTCGCGCATCGCGGCATCGAGATGGTCGCCTCGGTGGGCAGCGGCGAGGAGGGGCTCGCGCTCGCGGCCGAGCTCGAGCCGGACGTCATCCTGCTCGACATGCGCATGCCGGGCATGGGCGGGCTCGAGGTGCTGCGCCGCATCCGTCAGCAAGGCCTGGAGATGGCCGTGGTCATGCTCACCACCAGCACCGACGAGCGCGACCTCATCGAGTCCCTGCGCGCGGGCGCCCAGGGCTACCTGCTCAAGGACATGGAGCCGGACGAGCTCGTGGTGGCCCTGCGCGACATCGTGGCCGGCAAGACCGTGGTCGCCCCCGAGCTCGCCCCCGTGCTCGCGCGCGCCGTCCAGGGCGGCGAGGCCGCCGACGGGCAGGGCGAGCCCGACGATCCCTTCGCCCGTCTCACCCCCCGCGAGACCGAGATCCTGAGCCTGCTGGCCGAGGGGCAGAGCAACAAGGCCATCGCCCGCAACCTGGGCATCTCGGACGGCACGGTCAAGCTCCACGTCAAGGCCATCCTGCGCAAGCTCGGCGTGCACTCGCGTGTCGAGGCCGCCGTCATGGCCGTGGAGATGGGCCTGCGCCAGCGTGGCAACGCACAACAGGAGAACGCCAAGCCGTGAAGCGCTACACCGAACTTGTGCGCGAGGCCCTCGCGCACGTGCCCGAGATCTTCCCCTGGGACCTGGACGAGCGTCTCAAGTCGGATGAGGCGCCGCTGGTCCTGGACGTGCGCGAGCCGGAGGAGTACGCCGCCATGCGCATCGCGGGCTCCCTCAACGTCCCGCGCGGCATCCTGGAGGCCGCCTGCGACTGGGGCTACGAGGAGACGGTGCCCGAGCTGGTGGAGGCGCGCGGGCGCGAGATCGTGGTCGTGTGCCGCTCCGGCAACCGCAGCGCGCTCGCCGCCCGTACCATGCAGCTCATGGGCTACGCGCACGTCTCCTCCCTGAGGACCGGGCTCAAGGGCTGGAACGACGCCGAGCTCCCGCTGGTGGACGCCGAGGGACGCGAGGTGCCCATCGAGGCGGCCGACGCGTACTTCGCGCCCCGCGTGCGCGAGGACCAGCTCCCCCCCGAGCGCCGCCCCTCGGCCCGCGCCGCCGGCGGCCGCTAGCCGCCGCCCATCGCGTGCGTGCGCCTGTGGGCGGCGGCCTCTGCTACACTGCCATGCCGTCGCCACTGGAACGAGCCGTATGGGAAGGAGGATGGCCGCCGCGCAGACGCCGCTACCGCTCGATACGGAGGCGCTGGAGGCGATCCGGCGCCTGGCGCGGCGTCACGGATGGGAACTGGTGGTGCTCTTCGGCTCCGCCGCCCGCGGGGCACCCGATCCCCGGGACCTGGACATCGCGGTCCAGCCCCCGCCCGGCCGCTTCCCGGACCTGATGACCGAAGCGGGCTGGCTCTCCGACCTGGAGGACGCGCTGCCCGGCTGGCGGGTGGACCTGCTGGTGCTGACCGACGCCACCGATCCGCTCACCCGCTACGAGGCCCTGTGGAAGGGCAGGCTCCTCTACGAGCGCGCGCCCGGCCTCCACGACCGCGAGCTCAGCCGCGCCTTCTTCCTCTACGCCGACAGCGCCAAGTTCCGCCGCGCCCGCCGCGAGGCCCTCGAGGCGGCGGCCGGAGCCCGCGGAGAGGGAAGCGGCCCATGACCGGGCCGGGCCGCGAGCTGCTCGAGCGCAAGCTCGCCTTCCTCGAGCGCTTCCTGAACGACCTGGGGACGTTCGAGCCGCTGGACCGCGAGGCCAGGCGCGCCCAGCACTACGCGATCGAGCGCCTGCTCCAGCTCCTGTGCGAGGCTGCGGCCGACGTGGGCCTCCAGATCCTCAGGCGCAAGACCGGCGAAGGCGCCGGCAGCTACCGGGAGATCTTCACGCGGCTGCGCGACGGCGCCGGCCTGCCGGACGAGCTCGCGGAAGGGCTGATCCAGGCCTGCGCCATGCGCAACGTGCTCACGCATCTCTACGACGTCATCGATCTCGATCGTGTCGCCGATGCCGTGGAGCCCGCGCTCAGGCTCTACCGCCGCTTCCTCTCCTGGGCGCTGGAGCACCTGCCCGGGCGCTGAGCCGGCGCCACCCGACCGTGCCGCGTGCCGGAGTAAACCCCGGCGCTGATCGATCCGCGCAGCGGATTGATCAGAGTTTCCATCAGACATAGTGCTTGCGGTCGCGGCGACGCCGTCCGGCCTTCTGCACCACCACCCCCTTGATGGCCTGCGGGCCCGGGATCTCCAGCACCGCGTGTCCCTCCTGGAGCGCGTGCAGCTCCCAGCGCCCACCTTCGATGCGGAGCTGGCGGAAGATGTACTCGCCGCCGTGCTCGGCCACCACGTAGCAGCCGCTCTCCACCACCCCGCCCGGGTCCACGATGATGATGCAGCCGTGCTCGAACTCCGGCGCCATGCTGTCGCCCAGCACCTGCAGGGCGAAGGGCTCGGAGCCCGCGCAGCCACCGATGGTCGCCTCGACCGCCCGCTTCAGCTCTTCCTCGTTCATCTGCGTCTTCTCCCGTCCAGAGGGGCCGCACCCGGGCCTCAGGAGACACCCGCCGCCATCGCATCGCCCGCCGCGGCCTCGCGCTCCTGCTGCTGCAGCGCCCACAAGTGAGCGTAGAGGCCCCCCTGGGCCAGCAGGCCGCGGTGGTCGCCGCGCTCGACGATACGGCCCTGGTCCATGACCAGGATCTCGTCCGCGTCCACCACCGTGGACAGGCGGTGGGCGATCACCAGCGTCGTGCGGTGCATGGCCACCTCCCGCAGCGCCGCCAGGATGGCCTGCTCCGAGCGCGAGTCCAGCGAGGAGGTTGCCTCGTCGAAGACCATGATGGGCGGGTCCTTGAGCAGCACGCGCGCGATGGCGATGCGCTGCTTCTCACCGCCCGAGAGCTTGAGCCCCCGTTCGCCCACCACCGTCTCGTAGCCCTGCGGCAGCGAGAGGATGAAGTCGTGGATGTGGGCGAGCCGCGCTGCCTGCTCCACCTCCTCGCGCGTGGCGTCCGGGCGCCCGTAGAGGATGTTGTAGTAGATGGTGTCGTTGAAGAGCACGGTGTCCTGCGGGACGATGCCGATGGCACGCCGCAGGCTCTCCTGCGTCACCGCGCGGATGTCCTGCCCGTCGATGAGGATGCGCCCGCGGTCCACCTCGTAGAAGCGGAACAGCAGCCGCACGAGGGTGGACTTGCCCGCCCCGGAGGGTCCCACCACGGCCACCTTGCGCCCTGCGGGGATGTGGAAATCCACATCGTGCAGGATGGGGCGGTCGGCACGGTAGGCGAAGTCCACGCGCTCGAAGCGGATCTCGCCCGCGCGCACGGCGAGCGGGCGGGCGTCCGGGGCGTCCTCGATCTCGGGCTCGCGCTCCAGCAGGCGGAACATGCGGTCCATGTCGGCCAGCGCATGCTTGAGCTGGCGGTAGACGATGCCGAGGAAGTTCAGGGGCATGAAGAGCTGGAGCATCATGGTGTTGACCAGCACCAGGTCGCCCAGGGTCATGGCGCCGGCCACCACCCCCTGCCCCGCGTAGATCATGATGAGGGTCACGCCCGCGGCGATGATGGCGCCCTGGCCGAAGTTGAGGAAGGACATGGAGGTCTGGCTCTTGACCGCCGCGTCCTCCCAGCGCGCGAGCGTCTCGTCGTAGCGGGCGAGCTCGAGGCGCTCGTTGCCGAAGTACTTGACGGTCTCGTAGTTGATGAGGCTGTCCACCGCGCGCGTGTTGGCCTCGGAATCGAGGGCGTTCATGGTGTGGCGGAAGTGCATGCGCCACTCCGTCACCGCCAGCGTGAAGGCCACGTACACGGCCACGGTGGCGAAAGTCACCACCGCGAAGCGCGCCTCGTAGCGCCCCAGCAGGATGAAGGCCACCAGCATGAACTCCGCCGCCGTGGGCAGGATGTTGAAGACCATGTAGTTGAGCAGCGAGCTCACGCTCTGGGTGCCGCGCTCCAGGTCGCGCGAGATGGCCCCCGTGCGACGCTCCAGGTGGAAGCGCAGCCCCAGCCGGTGCAGGTGCTCGAGCAGCCGCAGCGACAGCCGCCGCATGGCGCGGTAGCGCACCCGTGCGAAGACCGCGTCGCGCAGCTCGTTGAAGGCCGAGGCCGCGAGCCGCAAGGCGCCGTAGCCGAGGAGCAGCCCCAGGGGCAGGGCCAGCATCCCGGGGGCCGAAAGATCCAGATGATCGACGATGTCCTTGAGGACCAGGGGCACGCCCACGTTGGCGAGCTTGGCCAGCACCAGGGCGGCCAGCGCCAGCAGCACCCGCCCGCGGTACTCCCACAGGAAGGGGGCGACGCGCCGCAGGTTGTGCAGGTCGCGGCGGTCGCTGTGCGGCGGCTCGGTATAGCGTACGTGCACCATGGGAATTCAGGATCCGAAAACCATGCGATCGGACACTTTGCCGCCCCTCCGCGCCGCCCGCAAGCGCGCGTGGCGCATTCGGCTGCCTTTCCGGCAAAATGGCGATCCCGTGGACGAGCTGGATGCCCGCGTGAGCGAATCTGAGGCCGCGAGCCGCGAGACGGGGTTTCTGCAGCCCGGGGGCCGATCCCCCAGAAGGGTTGGATGCCGACCTCGCCGCAGTTGCGCGCTTCTGCTGACGCTCCTCTCCCTCCTCCTGCCGCCGCCCTTCCCTGCCGCCATGGCGTCGGCCGCCCCGGAGGGCAAACGGCCTCCGCGCGCGCACCTGGTGGACGTGGCCGTGGTCGAGCGGCGTCCCGTCTCCCTGGAGGCCGAGGCGACGGGCAGCCTCGTCGTCCGGCGGCTGCGCCGGGTCTACAGCGAGGAGGCGGGGCGCGTGGTCGAGCTCCCCTGGCGCGAGGGCGACCGCGTGCCGGCGGGCGCGCTGCTCGCGCGCCTCGACGACGCCCTGCTGCGGGCCGAGCTCGACAAGGCCGTCGCCCGGCGGACCCAGGCAGAAGCCGACCTGCGGCGGCTGCAGGGGCTCTCGCGCAAGCGGCTCGCGAGCGAGGAGGCCCTGACGGCCGCGCGCACGGCGCTCGCGCTGGCGCGGGCCGAGGAGGCGGCGCTCAGGCTGCGCATCGCCCGCACCCGCATCCTTGCCCCTTTCGCGGGCGTGGTCACCCGGCGGCTGGCCGAGCCGGGTGATGTGGTGGCCGCCGGCTCGCATCTGCTCACCCTCGTGGACCCCGCCTCCCTGGTGGCGCGTGCCGGCGCCCCCGAGCGCATCGTGGTGCGCCTGCGTCCGGGCGACGCGGTGCGGCTGCGCATCGACGCCCTGGGCACGGGCTGGCTGCGCGGGCGGCTGGTGCGGGTCTTTCCGGAGGTGGACCCGCGCACGCGTCAGGGCACGGTCGAGGCCGTTCCGGAGCCTTTGCCCGCCGGCGCCGTGCCGGGGCTGCTGGCACGGCTGCGCCTGCGGACGCCGCCCGCCGAGCACCTGGTGGTGCCGGCGGCGGCGGTCCAGCGCGACCCCTCCGGGGCCTACGTCTTCCGGGTGGATGCCCAGGGGCGCGCCCGGCGCACGGCGGTGCGCCTCGGTCCCCTGGCACCGGCCGGCGGCGTCGTCGTGCTGGAAGGGCTCGCTCCGGGCGACCGCGTGGTGGTACGTGGCCTCCTGGGCCTGCGCGACGGCGCGCGCGTGCGCGTGGCCGATCCCGGTCCGGGGGAGGGCGAGGCACCGTGAGCGTGCCGGCCGCGCCTGGCGTGGGCCGCCGGGGCGGCCTCGCCGCCTGGGCCGTGGACCATCCGGTGGGGGTGAGCGTGCTCGCCGCGGCGGTCTGCGTGCTGGGGCTGGCGGCGCTCGCGGCCCTGCGGGTCGACCTGCTGCCCCGCCTCATCTACCCCGAGATCCGCGTGCGGGTGCTGGATCCGGGCGTGCCGCCAGCCGTGATGGAGGACCGCGTCACCCGCCAGCTTGAGGAGCAGCTCGCCATCACGGAAGGTGCGGTGGCCATCCAGTCCTTCACCACGGAGGGCCGCAGCGCGGTCAACCTCTCCTTTCCTTACGGCACCGACATCGACGCGGCCCTGCGGGATGCCAGCAACCGTCTCGACCGCGCGCGCCGCTTCCTCCCGGACACCATCCAGCCGCCCATCATCTTCAAGCGCGACCCCTCGCAGATCCCGGTGCTGGAGCTCGTGGCGAGCTCGGCATCGCGCGATCCGGTGGCGCTGCGGGAGTGGGTGGACTACACGCTCTCGCGCTGGCTCATCAACCTGCCCGGGGTGGCCGCGGTGGAGGTGGGCGGCGGGCTGGAACGCGAGATCGCCGTGGTGGCCGACCCGGCGCGGCTGGCCGCCCTCGGCCTGGACCACGAGGATCTGGCCCGGGCGATCGCTCGGGGCGGGCGTGACGCGCCCGGCGGGCGCCTGACCGGCGCGCTGCGGGCCTGGACCGCACGCGCCGTGGCGGCCGCACGGGACGCGCAGGCGCTGGCGCGGCTGCCCGTGCGCGCCGGAACCGACGGCCTCCCCCTGCGTCTGGGCGAGGTGGCGGCCGTGGCCGAGGGGCATGAGCCCGAGCGTCTGCGCGTGCGCCTGAACGGCGTGCCCGGGGTGAAGGCCTCCATCCAGAAGCAGCCCGAGGCCAACACGGTGGCCGTGGTGGACCACGTGCGCGCGCGCCTCGCCTGGCTGCGCGCGCAGGGCCTCATCCCGGGGGACGTCACCGTCCGGCCCGTGGGCGACCAGTCGACCTTCATCCGCCACGCCATCCGCAACGCGGCGCTCGCGGCCCTCACGGGGGCCCTGCTCGCCATGGCCGTGGTCTACCTGTTCCTGGGCGACCTGCGGCGCACCCTGGTCATCGGCACGGCCATCCCCATCGCCATCCTCGTCACCTTCGCGGGCATGGCCGCGGGCGGTCTCACCCTCAACGTGATGACGCTCGGAGGCCTGGCCGTGGGTGTGGGGCTGCTGGTGGACAGCACCATCGTCATGCTCGAGAACGTCCACCGCCATCAGCGTCTGGGGGAGCCCACCCGCGAGGCGGCGGTGCGCGCCGCGGGCGAGGTGGCGAGCCCCATCGTCGCCGCCACCAGCACCAACCTCGCCGCAGTCCTCCCCTTCCTGTTCGTGGGCGGGCTGGTGGGGCTGCTCTTCCGCGAGCTCATCCTCACCATCGCGCTGGCCATCCTCGCTTCCCTGGTGGTGGCGCTGACCCTGGTGCCGGCCCTCGGGGCGCGCATCCGCGACCGCTCGCCCGGGCGCGTGCGGCGCCTCGCCGACGCCGCCATGGGCGTGCTGCGCACGCGCTACCAGCGCATCGTGCGGGGCGTGCTGCGGCGGCCGTGGCTGCCGCCGCTGCTGCTCGTGCCCCTGCTGGCCGCGGCCGTGCTGTGGCTCGGCGGGGCGCGTCAGGCCTTCCTGCCCGTGCCCGACGAGGGACGCATCTACGTGCGGCTCACGGGCGATCCCGGCATCACCCTCGACGACATGGACGCGGCCGTGGCGCGGGTGGAGGCGCTGATCCTCGCCCAGCCCGAGGTCGACACCGCCTACACCGTCGTGGGCGGCTTCGTCTTCGGCCGCTCCGAGTACGAGACCCCCAACCGCAGCTCGATCACCATCCAGCTCGTGCCGCTGGGCGAGCGCGCGGTCTCGAGCGAGGCCTTCGCCACGCGCCTGCGGCGCGAGATCCGGCGCCTGGGTCTGGCGGGCGTGCGGGTGCGGCTGCACGTGGCCGGCGTGCGCGGGGTGCGGCTGGGCCATGGCGACGACGACCTCTCGCTCCGCGTGCGCGGCCCGGATCTCGCCGAGCTCGCCCGCATCGGCGACCGGATCGTCGAGCGCCTGCGCGGGATCCCGGGCCTGCGCAACCTGAGCCATACCTACGAGGCGCCCGGCCAGGAGATCGCGGTGCGCCTGGAGCCTGCGCGCGCGGCCGACCTGGGCGTGACCGCCGCCCACGTGGGCCGCGCCCTGCGCGCGGCGCTGGAGGGGCTGGAGGTGGCCGAGCTCGTGCGCGGCGACCGTGCCGTGCCCATCCGGCTGCGGCTCGCGGGCACGGCGGCGCGTGACCCCGCGGCCCTGGCGGACGTGATCGTGCGCGAGGTGGATGGTCGGCCCGTGCGCGTGGGCGACGTGGCCACCGTCGAGATCGTGGCCATGCCGCCCCGCATCCAGCGCGACCGCCAGCAGCGCATCGTGGAGGTGGCGGGCAGCTTCGCCCCGGACACCGACCCGGAAGCCCTCATGGCCGAGGTCTGGCGCCGGCTCGAGGGCCTCGAGCTGCCCGAGGGCTATGCCCTCTATGACGCCGGCGCCCTCCAGGCCCTGCGCGAGGGGCGGCGCCTGGGCGGCCTCATGCTGGCGCTCGCCGTCTTCCTGGTCTTCGTGGCCATGGCCGTGCAGTACGAGTCGCTGCGCGATCCGCTCGTGATCCTGGCGAGCGTCCCCTTCGCGCTGACCGGCGTGGCCCTGGGGCTCGCGACGACGGGGATGCCGCTCTCCATGCCCGTCTGGCTCGGGCTCATCATGCTGGCCGGCATCGTGGTCAACAACGCCATCGTGCTCGTGGAGCAGATCAGGCTGGAGCGCGCGCGCGGCCGGGCGCTGGAGGCGGCCATCGTGGAGGCCGCTGGAAACCGCCTGCGTCCCATCCTGATGACGGTGCTCACCACCGTGCTCGGCATGACACCGCTCGCCCTCGGCCTCGGCGAGGGCGCAGAGCTCCTCCAGCCGCTCGCGGTGGTGATGGTCTGGGGGCTCGCCTTCTCGACGGTGGTGACGCTGGCCCTGATACCGGCCGTCTACCGCCTCGCCCACCGGGGTGCGGCGGCCTGAGCAGGGGAGCGTTCAGCCCCTGGACGCCTCCGCGGCGGGCGCCGCGGAGGGCTCGTCCGCGCGCACCGTCTCGCCGGCGGGCTTGAACCAGGACAGGGTGTCGTGCAGGCGCACCACCTCGCCCACGATGACGAGGGCAGGGGGCTCCACCTCATGCCGGCGCACCAGGTCCGGGAGGGTCTCCAGGGTGCCCACGTAGACCTTCTGGTCCGGCGTGGTGCCCTGCTGCACGAGCGCCGCCGGTGTCGTGGCCGGCAGCCCGTGGGCAGCCAGCTCGCGGCAGATGACCTTGATGCCGTGCACCCCCATGTAGAAGACCACCGTCTGGTGGGGCTGGGCCAGCATGGGCCAGTTGAGGTCCAGCGAACCGTCCTTCAGATGGCCCGTGACGAACACGCAGGCCTGCGCGTAGTCGCGGTGGGTGAGCGGGATGCCCGCGTAGGCGGCACAGCCCGAGGCGGCGGTGATGCCCGGCACCACCTGGAAGGGGATGCGCTCGGCCATGAGGGTGGCGATCTCCTCGCCCCCGCGCCCGAAGATGAACGGGTCGCCCCCCTTCAGCCGCAGCACCCGCCTGCCCTCCCGGGCCAGACGCACCAGGAGCTCGTTGATGGACTCCTGCGGGAGGGTATGCTGGCTGCGCTTCTTCCCCACGTAGACGCGCTCGGCGTCGCGGCGCACCAGGTCCAGGATCTCCGGCGCCACCAGGCGGTCGTAGACGACCACGTCGGCCTGCTGCATGAGGCGCATCGCCCGGAAGGTCAGCAGATCCGGATCCCCCGGACCCGCGCCCACCAGATAGACCTCGCCCAGGGGCTGCGCGTGCGGGTCGGCTTCGGCCAGCGCGGCCTCCAGCGCGGCCCGCGCCTCGGCCTCCTTGCCCGCGAGCACGAGCTCGGCGATGGGCCCGTCGAGCACCCGCTCCCAGAAGCGCCGCCGCACCTCGGGGTCGCGGATGCGCGCCTTGACCCGGGGACGGTAGGCCTCGGCGAGCGCCGCCAGCCGCCCGTAGCCCGCCGGGATCACGCTCTCCAGGCGCGCACGCAGCTGGCGTGCCAGCACGGGTGAGCTGCCGCCGGTGGAGACGGCGATCTGCACCGGCGAGCGGTCCACGATGGAGGGCATGACGAAGGTGCACAGGTCCGGGCGGTCCACCACGTTGACCGGGATGTTGCCTGCGCGCGCCGCCTCGGAGACGGCGCGGTTGACGGCCTCGTCGTCCGTGGCGGCCACTGCCAGCGCCATGCCCTCCACGTCGCCCGGCTCGAAGGCGCGCGCCAGGTGCTCGACGGCGCCGGAGGCCCGGGCCGCCTCGAGCCGCTCGCACAGGGCGGGGGCCACCACCCGCACGCGGGCGCCGGCCCGGCGCAGGAGAGAGACCTTGCGCGCGGCCACCTCCCCGCCTCCCACCACGAGGCAGGGCCGCTCGCGCACGTTCATGAAAACCGGCAGAAAATCCATGCTTTAGACCCCGTTTGCAACACTTCACACCATGAGGCCACGCAGCGGAATATCCCCCTTGGGCTAGATCGCGTCCCGGTATCCCCCCGACTCCGGTCGCACGGACCCACCGGACCGCTCGGAAAAGGTGCTGGCGCGTGGCGTACAGGTGGTCTAGACTCCATGATCCTATTCTCATGCCACATAGGTCCAGCATCCATGCAGGTCAGCAAGCACAAGGTCGTCACCATCGACTACACCCTCAAGGACGAGCAGGGCTCGGTCATCGACAGCTCCGCCGGCGGCGAGCCCTTCTCCTACATCCAGGGCATCGGCAGCGTCATCCCGGGCCTGGAGCAGGCCCTGGAGGGCCGCTCGGCCGGCGAGTCCGTCACGGTGAGCATCCCGCCGGAGCAGGCCTACGGCGAACGCGACGAGTCGCTGGTGCAGGTGGTTCCCCGCTCCCTCTTCGGCGAGGGGCAGGAAGTCGCCCCGGGCATGCAGTTCCAGGCCGAGACCGAGTCCGGCGCCCGCATCGTCACGGTGGTGGGTGTCGAGGAGGACCGGGTGACGGTCGACGCGAACCACCCCCTCGCCGGCGCCACCCTCACCTTCGACGTGACCGTGGTGGACGTGCGCGAGGCCACGCCCGAGGAGCTCGAGCACGGCCACGTCCACGAGGCCGGCGCCCACGGCTGAGCCGGCGGTCCCAGGGTCGAAGACCTGGGTCGAAGAACGGAAAGGCGGGCCCCGGCCCGCCTTTTCCATTGCCGCCGGGCTTTCGCCTCAGCCGGCGGGAAGGCGCTCCTGCCCGCCCAGATAGGGCCGCAGGACCTCGGGCACCCGCACGCTGCCGTCGGCCTGCTGGTAGTTCTCGAGGATGGCCACGAGGGTGCGCCCCACGGCCAGCCCCGAGCCGTTGAGCGTGTGCACGGGCTCGGGCCGGCCCGTGTCGGGGTTGCGCCAGCGCGCCTGCATGCGCCGCGCCTGGAAGGCCTCGAAGTTGCTGCACGAGGAGATCTCGCGGTAGCGACCCTGCCCCGGCAGCCACACCTCCAGGTCGTAGGTCTTGGCCGCCGAGAAGCCGAGGTCGCCCGCGCACAGGCTCACCACCCGATAGGGCAGCCCGAGGCGCTGGAGCACGGCCTCGGCATGGCCCGTGAGCGCCTCCAGCGCCTCGTAGGACTCGGCGGGCCTCACGATCTGCACCAGCTCCACCTTCTCGAACTGGTGCTGGCGGATCATGCCGCGGGTGTCCCTGCCGTAGGCCCCGGCCTCGGCGCGGAAGCAGGGTGTGTGGCAGACGAAGCGCAGCGGGAGATCCTCGGCCCTGAGGATGGCCTCGCGCACGAGATTGGTGACGGGCACCTCCGCGGTGGGGATGAGCCAGAAGGGCGGCTCGGCCTCCACCCGGAACAGGTCCTCCTCGAACTTGGGCAGCTGCCCCGTGCCGACGAGCGCCTCCCTGTGCACCAGGTAGGGGACGTAGACCTCGGTATAGCCGTGCTCGCGGGTATGAAGATCGAGCATGAGCTGGATGAGCGCCCGCTGCAGCCGCGCCGCCGACCCACGCAGCACCACGAAGCGCGCCCCTGAGAGCCGGGCCGCGGCCTCGAAGTCGAGCCAGCCGTTGCGCGCGCCCAGGGCCACGTGGTCCAGGGGCTCGAAACCGAAGTCCGGCGGCTCGCCCCAGCGGCGCACCTCCACGTTGGCGCTCTCGTCGGCGCCGTCCGGCACGCTCTCGTGGGGGATGTTCGGCAGCCCGAGCTGGAAGGCCTCCAGCTCGGCCAGCAGCTCACGCAGCTCGGCCTCGGCCGCCTCCAGCTCGCGCCCAATGGCGGCCACCTCCTCGCGCAGGGGTGTGATGTCCTCGCCCGCCGCCTTGGCGCGCCCGATGGCCTTGGAGCGGGTGTTGCGCAGGTTCTGCAGCTCCTGCACCCGCGTCTGCAGCGCCTTGCGGCGTGCCTCGAGCCCTCGGTAGCGCGCCACGTCCAGCTCGAAACCGCGCCGCGCCAGTGCCTGGCGCACCGCCTCGATATCGCCGCGCAGCAGCCGCGGATCCAGCATCTCAGCCCTCCTCTCCGGCCGCACCCGCCCCCTCGTTGACCCGGGCCGGCCACCACACCACATGGCCCGGCTCGACCAGATCGGCCAGGCTCGCCAGCACCTCCGCCACGCGCGCGGGCGCGTCGAAGAACTCGATCACCACCGGCAGGTCCATGGCGAGGTCCACGAGCTGCGAGGAATGGTAGCGCCCGGAGCGGCCGAAGCCGGTGATGCCGCGGAACACGGTCACCCCCCGCACGCGCGCCTCGTCGTGAAGGCGCGCCAGGATGCGCTCCATGCGGTGCTCACCCTCGGTGATGTAGATGCGGACCAGGGTCACCTCGGCGCTGTCCATCATCCCCGCCTCCTTTCGCGCCTTCGGCCTCCTAGAGCTGGCGCGCGAGCCCCATGCCGAGCCAGGCCGCCGCCAGGCAAGCCGCTATGCTCACGGCCACGTTCGCGGCCGCCCGCCCCGCGCTGCCTGCCTCGAGCAGGTTCAGCGTCTCCACCGAGAAGGTCGAGAAGGTGGTGAAGGCCCCGAGGAACCCGGTCAGCAGCAGCGCCCGCGTCTCGGGCCCCGCGGCCGAGCGCTCCAGCAGCAGCACGTAGAGCAGCCCCATGGCGAAGGAGCCCAGCAGGTTGACGGCGAGCGTACCCCAAGGGAAGCCGCGGTCCACCACCGTGTGGACCGCGGCGGTGAGCCCGTAGCGGGCCAGCGCCCCGACGGCACCGCCCGCCGCTACCGCGAGCAGGCGCGTCACCGCGCACCCCTCCGGGGGACAAGCACGGCACCGGATGTGAACGTGGACGGCATGGCCGCGGAATGGTACAGGAAACGCCCGCCTGCCCGCCATGCGCGCGGCAGGCTCCGCTACCGCGGCTCCCGCCTCTCGCCCCTCGTCCCGCGCCCGCGCCTGCGGGCCTCGCGATCGAGCGCGCGCAGCGCCTCCAGCCGCTCGCGGATGCGGCTCTCCAGGCCGCGGTCCACCGGGCGATAGTAGCGGCGCTCGGGCATGCCTTCCGGGAAGTAGCGCTCGCCGGCGGCGTAGCCCTCCGGCTCGTCATGGGCGTAGCGGTAGCCGCGCCCGTGGCCCAGGGCCTTCATGAGCCGCGTGGGCGCGTTGCGCAGGTGCAGGGGCACCTCCAGCGAGCCGTGCCGGCGCGCGTCCTCCATCGCCTCGCCGAAGGCCACGTAGGCCGCGTTGCTCTTGGGCGCGCAGGCGAGGTAGATCACGGCCTGGGCGATGGCGAGCTCGCCTTCGGGGCTGCCGAGGCGCTCGTAGGCGTCCCAGGCGTCGAGGGCGAGGTGCAGCGCCCGCGGGTCGGCGAGCCCCACGTCCTCGCTCGCCATGCGCAGCAGGCGCCGGGCGACGTAGAGGGGATCGCAGCCGCCGTCGAGCATGCGCGCGAGCCAGTAGAGGGCGGCGTCCGGGTCGGAGCCGCGCACGGCCTTGTGCAGGGCCGAGATCTGGTCGTAGAAGAGGTCGCCGCCCTTGTCGAAGCGACGCACGTCGCTCACCGCCACCTGCCGCAGGATGGCCTCGGTCACCACGCGCCGGCCCTCGGGACCGGGCTCGGCGAGGTCGGCAGCGATCTCGAGCAGGTTGAGGGCCCGGCGGGCGTCGCCGTCGGCGGCCTCGGCGATCAGGTCGAGCAGGCCGGGCGCCACCTCCACACGCCCGCCCAGGCCGCGCTCGGCGTCGGCCAGGGCCCGCTCCAGCACCGTGCGCAGGGCCGCCCGGTCCAGGGGCTTGAGCACGTAGGTGCGCACACGCGAGAGCAGCGCGTTGTTGAGCTCGAAGGAGGGGTTCTCCGTGGTGGCGCCGACGAAGACGATCGTGCCCGCCTCCACGTGCGGCAGGAAGGCGTCCTGCTGGGCCTTGTTGAAGCGATGCGCCTCGTCCACGAACAGGATCGTGGCCCGTCCCTCGGCGGCGCGCACGGTGCGCGCGCGCTCCACCGCGGCGCGGATCTCCTTCACGCCGGCGAGCACGGCCGAGAGGCTGAGGAACTCGGCCTCGGTGTGGCGCGCCACCAGCCGCGCGATGGTGGTCTTGCCGGTGCCGGGCGGGCCCCACAGGATCATGGAATGCAGATGCCCGGCTTCGAGCGCGCGGCGCAGGGGCGCCTCCGGGCCCAGCACATGGGGCTGGCCCACCACCTCGTCCAGCGTGCGGGGGCGCATGCGGTCGGCCAGGGGCCGGGGCTCGGCTCCGGCGGCCAGCAGCTCGCCCTGCCCGGGTGCCATGGTCTCAGGGCGCCGGTGCGGCGCTTTCCGGTCCGTCGCCGCGCACCACGTCCACCCCGGGGGGCGGCTCGAAGCGGAACAGCGACGGGTCGAGCTGGGGGTTGCGCTCCACGGCTTCGAAGCGCAGGCGCACCGTCTGGCCGAAGGCGTCCACCAGCTCCATGCGCGCGAGCCGCGGGCCGTCGAAGCCCACCAGGATGCGCTCGAAGTCGGCCTCGCCGCCGTCGCCGGCCGGGCTGAGCTCCACCCACTCCACCCCCTCGCGCAGGCCCAGCTCGCGTACCCGGAAGCCCTCCAGGGCGCGGCCGGCCCGCCCGGTGAGGATCTGGAGCGGGGTGCGCGCCAGGGCCTCGGCCTGGGGGCGGACCGTGACCTGCGCCAGGTCCTCGTCGTAGATCCACAGCCGCTCGCCGTCGGCCACGATGAGCTGGCGGTAGGGCTCTCGGTAGTCCCAGCGGAAGCGGCCCGGCCGCAGCACCGCCACCGTGCCGCTCGAGCGCTGCACGGGCGCGCCCGCCTCGTCCACGATCTCCTGCACGAAGCGGGCGCGCAGCGTGCGGATCTCGGCCAGGAAGGCCTCGAGCCGCGGGGCGACCACGGCCGGGGCCGGCGGGTGCGGGAGCGCCGCGAGCAGCAGCCCGAGGCCGAGCAGGAAGGTGCGGGCGCGGCCGTTGGCCATATCGTCAGTCCTCCGGGGGCGGGGGCGCGAGCACCTCGCGGCTGCCGTTGGGCTGGAGCGGGCCCACGATGCCGGCCTGCTCCATCTGCTCGATCATGCGTGCGGCGCGGTTGTAGCCGATCTTGAGGCGGCGCTGCACCGCCGAGATGGAGGCGCGCCGGGTCTCGGTGACGATGCGCACCGCCTGGTCGTAGAGGGGATCCTGCTCGGCGTCGGGCGGCGTGAGCCCCGGGACGCCCTCGGCGGCGCCGCCCTCGGCGGGCTCGCGCAGCACCTCCTCCAGGTATTCGGGGCTGCCGGCCCCGCGCAGGTGGGCCACCACCCGGTGCACCTCCTGGTCCGAGACGAAGGCACCGTGGATGCGCTCGGGCACGGAGGTGCCCGGGGCGAGGTAGAGCATGTCTCCCTGCCCCAGGAGCTGCTCGGCGCCCATCTGATCGAGGATGGTGCGCGAGTCCACCTTGGAGGAGACCTGGAAAGCGATGCGCGCCGGGATGTTCGCCTTGATGAGGCCCGTGATCACGTCCACCGAGGGCCGCTGGGTGGCGAGAATCAGGTGGATGCCGGAGGCGCGCGCCTTCTGCGCCAGGCGGGCGATCAGCTCCTCCACCTTCTTGCCCACCAGCATCATCATGTCGGCGAACTCGTCCACCACCACCACGATGTAGGGCAGCGGCTGGAGATGGGGGCGCTCGACCGCTTCGCCGTCGCCCTCCTCCGGCTGCCACAGGGGGTCGGGAATGGGCTCGCCGGCCTCGAGCGCCTCGCGCACCTTGCGGTTGTAGCCCGCGAGCTGGCGCACCTTGAGATGCGCCATCAGGCGGTAACGCCGCTCCATCTCGGCCACGCACCAGCGCAGGGCGTTGGCCGCCTCCTTCATGTCGGTGACCACGGGCGCGAGGAGATGCGGGATGCCGTCGTAGACGGACAGCTCCAGCATCTTGGGATCGATGAGGATGAGACGCACCAGGTCGGGGGTGGCCTTGTAGAGCAGGCTCAGCACCATGGCGTTCAGGGCCACGGACTTGCCCGAGCCGGTGGTGCCGGCCACGAGCAGGTGCGGCATGCGCGCCAGATCCACCACCACCGGGTGGCCGCCGATGTCCTTTCCGAGCCCCAGCGTCAGCGGCGAGGCCGCACGGTCGTAGGCCTCGGAGCGCAGGATCTCGCTGAGCGCCACGGGCTCGCGCTCGGCGTTGGGGATCTCCAGCCCCACCACCGACTTGCCCGGGATCACCTCCACGACGCGCACGCTCACCACCGACAGCGCCCGCGCCA
The DNA here is from genome assembly GCA_026989495.1 of Gammaproteobacteria bacterium. GTDB lineage: Bacteria > Pseudomonadota > Gammaproteobacteria > S144-34 > S144-34 > S144-34. The sequence goes on from JALSJE010000113.1 coordinate 48,251, forward strand.
GGTCCTTGGAGAGGCTGGTGATGCGGCTCGCCTTGACGCCGGGCGCCGGCTGGAGCTCGAAGCGGGTGATGACCGGCCCCGGCTGCACCGCCACCACCTCCACCTCGATGCCGAAGTCGCGGAGCTTGAGCTCCACCTGCCGCGACATGGCCGCCAGGGCCTCCTCGGAGTAGCCCGCGCGATGCGCCGGCGGGGCGTCCAGGAGGGAGAGCGGCGGCAGGGAGGCATCGGGCGGGGGGTCGAAGAGCGGCACCTGGCGCTCGCGCTCGGCGCGCTCGCTGGGCTCGAGCGTGCGGATGACGGGCTCGATGCGCGGCGGCCGGCGGCGGGCGCGGCGCTTCTTCTCCTCCCGCACCACCTCCTCGCGCTCGGCCCGCGCGCGCCGGCCCTCGAGCCGCACCCGCAGCCCCGCCGCCGCCCGGCGCGCCTTCGAGGCCAGGGCGAGCGTCAGGCGGCCGATGCGCTCCATGAGCGCGAGCCAGGACAGTCCGGTGAACAGCGTCACGCCCGCCAGGAACAGGGCCAGCAGCAGCACCGTGGTGCCCAGCAGGCTGAAGACGGGCAGCAGCCCGCCTCCGACCACCTCGCCGAGGATGCCGCCGGGCCCCAGCGGGAGCGCTCCGGCGGGCGCGGTGAAGTGCAGCGTGGCGAGCCCGCAGCCGGCCGCCACGGTGAGCACGAAGCCGGCCCAGCGCAGCGCCAGAACGCGTCCGTCGAAACCTTCGCGCCCCTCGCCACGGCCGCGGAAGACCAGCCAGCCGCTGTAGGCCACCATGATCGGGAAGAGGTAGGCGAGCCAGCCGAAGAGGTACAGGAACAGGTCCGCGAACCAGGCCCCCACGCGCCCGCCCGCATTGGCCACCCGCTCCACGTCGGTGGCATGGGACCAGCCCGGATCGGCGGGGCTGTAGGTGGCAAGGGCGATGAGCAGGTAGGCCGCCACGGCGACCAGCACCAGCAGGATGCCCTCCCGGAGACCTCGACCCGCGGGGTGCACGCTCAAGGGCTGCACCGGGATGCGCTTGGAGCCTGGCCTGGCCATCGCCGCCCTACCTACGAAACAGCTGCAAGTTTAGCCTGCAACAGGCTATGAGAAAAGAAAATAGGAAACTCTGGCCAATCCGCTGCGCGGATTGATCAGCGCTATGGTGCTTCGCGACCCATTTTCGATTTTTTTCGTATCGTCATGCACTTCCGTGTGCATGAGCCGTCCCGCGGCCGTCCCTGGCCGCCGGGAAAGGCTGAAAAATCGCGATTTTTCAGCCTTTCCAAATAGATTCATGCTGTCCTGCCCGTGACCGCCGTGCACCCGCCCAGCTCCTCCCGCAGCGCCGGGTGCACGATCTCTCCCTCGGCCACGTTGATCGCCCCCTCAAGGACCGGGTCGGAGCGCCAGTCCGGATGGGCGATGCGCGCCACCCAAGGCAGGAGCACCGCCGAGAGCGCCTGGGTGGCCGAGCG
>JALSJE010000114.1 GCA_026989495.1 Gammaproteobacteria bacterium
CGCGCCGTGGGAGCCGGCTGGAAGCCGGCCCCACGGGGGATCGGGCGCCGGGGCCGGCAGGATGCCGGCCCCCACGGGGGATCGGGTGCCTGGGGCCGGCAAGATGCCGGCCCCACGGTGGAAGGGGTGCCGGCCCCACGGGGAAGGGGAACACCGCCACCTCCCCGTAGGCGCGGCTTCCAGCCGCGCCGTGGGGGCCGGCTGGAAGCCGGCCCCACGGGGGATCGGGCCCCGTGGAGAGAGGGGAGGGGCCTGTCGCCCTACCAGCACGAGCGGGGATGGCGGAGGTATGGATAGGGCTCGTCCGGGCCCGTCAGGCCCGCCCTCGCCGGGTTATCCAGCACGTAGGCCACGGCCCGCCGGTAGGCTTGCCCGGTGCGAAGCCCGCGGTCGTGGTAGCCCGGCTGCCACAGGGGGCCGCTGCGGCCGAGCAGGTGGTTGATGCGGTTGGCGGTGTAGCTCTTGAAGCTGTGGAGGAGTCGCGCCAGCGGGACGTGCGCGACGCAGACGAAGTGCACGTGGTCCGGCATGACGACGGCCGCGTGCAGCGTCATGCGGTGGTGGGCGTGGAGCCATTCCAGCGTGGCGAGAACCGCTTCTGCGGCCGCGGGTGCGCGGAGCAGGGGTGCGCGTCCGTGGGTGACGGTGGTGAGCAGTGTCGGGACGCCCGCGCATGTGGGCCGTCCTCGAAGCAGGCCTTCCCTGGACAAGGCGGGATCCCTCCCTCCATTCTCCATGCCGTGCCTGGCGCAGGATAGCACGGTGCGGCACTGGGCCGGCAGGATGCCGGCCCCACGGTGGAAGGGGTGCCGGCCCCACGGAGGCAGGAACGCCGCGATCCCCTTTTCCTCCGTAGGCGCGGCTTCCAGCCGCGGTCTCTCACCCCCCCGTGGGCGCGGCTTCCAGCCGCGCCGTGGGGGCCGGCTGGAAGCCGGCCCCACAGGGGATCGGGCGCCGGGGCCGGCAGGATGCCGGCCCCACGGGGGTTGGGGCCCCACGGGGGGATCGGGCCCTGCGGGTTGGTCAGAAGAGCTCGATGTCGGGGCCGGCCGCCTGGTCCGCGGCCTGTTCGCGGCCGAGGACGCGGTCGTGCGTGTCGCGCTGGGTGGCCATGCGGTAGCCGGCCGCCATCTCGTCGGGCCGGTAGGGCGGCGGCGCCTCGCCGCCGCCCGCGGCCGCGCGCGCGCAGGCGTCCACGTGCTCGCCCAGCCGGCCGAGCTCGCCGATCACGTGCTCGAGGCGCTGGCGGATCACGTCCTGGAACTGCACGCGGGCCAGCGCGTCCATGACGAGCTCGGCCACCTGGCGGGCGCGTGCCTGGAAGGCGCGCACGATCTCGTCGTTGAGGCGCTCGATCTGCTCGTAGGCATCGCCGAGCTGGGTGAGCTGGCGCTCGATGCCGGCGAGCGTCTCGGCCTCGTAGCGGCTCCTGTCCTCCTCGAGGTGCTCGGCGAACTGCGACTCCACCGTCTCCACCATGCGCACGATGCCGGCCTCGATGCGCTCGGCGGCCCTGTTGGACTGCACCGAGAGGTTGCGCACCTCGTCGGCGACCACGGCGAAGCCGCGCCCGTGCTCGCCGGCGCGCGCGGCCTCGATGGCGGCGTTGAGCGCGAGCAGGTTGGTCTGGGCGGCGATCTCCTTGACGAGCTGGGTGAGGCCGGTGAGGCCCTTGGCCTCCTCGAGCACGCGCTCGATGCGCTCGCGGTCGCGCCCCATGCGCTCGGCGCGGCCGGCGATGAACTCGCGCAGGCGGGTGAGGGTTGCGCGGTTGTGCTCGATGCGCTCGCGGCTCGCGCCGGCCACCGACTCGGTGCGCTCCACGGCCCGGTCCACCAGCGCCACCGCCTCGCCCACGGCGCCGTCCACCTCCTGGATGCGGCGCAGGATCTCGACGGCGGCCGCCTCGGTCTGGCCGACGGCCTCGCGCACCTGGCCGCCGAGCACCTCGAGGGCGCGGCGGTAGCCCTCGGCCGAGGCCGTGAGCGCCTCGCAGGCGGCCACGCGCTCGGCGGGCACCGGCACCATCCCCTCGGCCCCGGTGTCCACCTCGCGCTCGGCCAGCCGCAGCAGCAGCCAGCGGTAGAGCGCCAGGGCGAGCACCACGCTGCCGAGGCCGAGGCCGAGGTCGAGCAGCAGCGGCGGCACGCCGGCCTGCCCGGCCAGCCTCCGGACGGGCTCGTCCAGCAGGCCGATGGCCAGCGCGAGCGCGGCCACCAGCCCCGCCGCGCTCCAGAGCGTGACGGCCCGGAAGCGGCCCCGCTCGACGATCAGATAGCGTTCGGCGTCCATGTCGTCCTCCCGGCGCGCCTGCGCGCTCCCGGCCCTCATGCCCCGGGCACCACCCGCCGGACCACGTCCATGAGGGCGCTCGCCTGCACCGGCTTGACCAGCCAGCCCGTGGCGCCGGCGGCCTTGGCCTCCTGGCGCTTGGACTGGAGCGACTCGGTGGTCAGCATCAGGATGGGCACGAAGCGGGTCTGCGGCAGCCTGCGGATCTCGCGGATGAGCGTGATCCCGTCCATGCCGGGCATGTTGAGGTCGGTGATGATGAGGTCCGGCTTGAAGCCCTGCAGCGTGCGCAGCGCCTCCTGGCCGCCGGTGGCGGTCTTCACCTCCCAGCCGGCCTTGCGCAGCACCCCTTCCATGCTCATCAGCAGGGTGGTGGAGTCGTCCACGAGCAGCGCCTTCTTCATCGTCCCGTCTCCGTCCGTCAGCCCATTGCCAGCTCGATCTCCCCGGCGAGCAGGGCGTAGTCCAGGGCCCCGCCCGAGCGCGGGGCGTGGCGCCGCACCGCCAGCCCCCGCCCCAGCGACTCGGCCACCCGGATGCTGGCGCGCACGCCGCGCAGCAGACGCGCGGCGCCGAAGCGGCCGGCGAGCTCGGCGACCACGCGCCGGTGCTCGCGCAGGCGCCGGTCCAGCATGACCGGCACGAGCCCCGCCAGCCGCAGGCCGGCGTTGGCGCGGGTGGCGATGCGGTAGAACAGCCTCGCCATCTGCCGCACGCCCTCGGCCGCGAGCGGGTGCGGCACGAAGGGCACGACCACATGGTCGGCCGCGAGCAGGCCGAGCTTTAGCGCCGCGCCGGCGTCGGGCGGCGTGTCGATCACCACCCGCTCGAAGCCGAGGCGGGCGGCCTCGCGCCGCAGCCAGGACGCGGCGGCGCCGGGGTCGGTGCCGGCGGGCGGCCCGGCGAGGGGGTCGCCCGGCGGCAGCACCCACACGCCGGGCTCGGCGGCAGGCACGAGGAGCGGATCGAGGGCCGGCGGCTGCGCGCCGAGCAGGGCGCGCAGCCCCGGGTGGTCCGGGGCGGGATGCGCACCGGCGCCGAGCGTGGCGTGGCCCTGGGGGTCGAGGTCGACCAGCAGCACGCGCCGGCCCGCCGCCGCCCATTCCGCCGCCACGTTGACGGCGGTGGTGGTCTTGGCCGTGCCGCCCTTGCGGTTGGCCACGGCGAGGATGCGCGGCCGCCCGCTCACGGCGCCGCGGCCTCCTCCCGTTCGCCGGCGCCCATCGCGGGCAGCAGCCAGGCGGCGAGCTCCCGGTCCTTCGGCGGCGCCGAGACCGCCGGCCCGAGCGCCATCAGCACCTGGAGCACCGCAGTGTGCGGGTGCTCGAGGCGCGCGAGGTTGACCCGCCCCCGCGGGTGCTCGCGCAGCCAGGCGAGCAGGGGCTCGGCCTCCTCGACCGCACACACCCCCTCGAGCGTCGCCACCTTCTTGCCGAGCTTCACGGGCATCTCAGCAGCTCCCTCAGGTTCAGGATCAGCAGCACGCGGCCGTCGCCCAGCAGGGCGGTGCCGCTGTAGATGGTGAAGCGGGCCATCACGCCCTCGAGCGGCTTCTGGATCACGTCCACGCCCTCGTGGAAGCGGTCCACCACGAGCGCGGCGGTCTCGCCGTCGACGCGCACCACCAGCAGTGCCTCCTCCTCCGGCCGCTCTCCCTCCTCGAGGCCGAGGAGGCGGTGCAGGCGGTGCACGGGGACGAGACGGTCGCGCAGCACCACGGCCTCGCGGTCCTTGACGCGGTGGATCTCGCCGGCGGGCACGCGCACCGTCTCGCGGATGAGCTCCACGGGCACGCCGAAGTGCTGGCCGCCCGCCTCGACGATCATCACCTGGCTGACGGCCACCGACAGCGGCAGCACGAGCCGCACGGTGGTGCCGGCGCCGGGCGTGGAGCGCACGCGCACCTCGCCGCCCACGCGGCGCACCATGGCGCGCACGGCGTCCATGCCCACGCCGCGGCCGGAGACGTCCGAGACCCGCTCGGCGGTGGAGAAGCCGGGGGCGAAGACGAGCTGGAGCGCGGCCTGGTCGTCCAGCGCCTCGAGCTCGGCCTCGGAGATGATCCCCTTCTCGTAGGCCTTGCGCCTGAGTACGGCGGGGTCCATGCCGCGCCCGTCGTCGCTCACCTCGATCGTCACGTGGTCGTCGTGGGCCTCGGCGCGCAGGCGCACCGTGCCCTCGCGGGGCTTGCCGGCGGCCTCGCGCTCCTCCGGCGGCTCGATGCCGTGGTCGCAGGCGTTGCGGATCAGGTGCACCAGCGGCTCGGCGAGGTCCTCGACCACGTTCTTGTCGGCCTCGGCCTCCTCGCCCTCGATCACGAGCCGGATGGGCCGGCCGAGCCTGCGCGAGAGGTCGCGCACCAGCCGCGGGAAGCGCTGGAAGACGTGCGAGAGCGGGATCATGCGCACCTGCATGACGGCCGCCTGCAGCGACTCGGTCACGCGGTGCAGCACCGCGTGCTGGGCCTTGATCTCGCGGGCGAGCTCGCGCGCGCCGTGGACCTCCTCGGCCCGCCGGGCGAGGTAGGGCAGGGCGTTCTTGGCCACGACCAGCTCGCCGACGAGCTCCATGAGGGCGTCGATGCGCCCGAGGTCCACCTTGAGGGTGCGGATGCGCGGCCGCCCGCCGCCCTCGCCGCCCGGCGCACGGTCCGGGGCGGGGGGCGGCGGGGCCGCGCCGCGCCCCGCGCCGTCCGGGCCGGCGTGGCCTGCCCCGGGGGCGGTCCCGCCGGCAGCGGACCGGGGCGGAGCGGCGGGTGCGGCCTGCGGCCCGGCGTCGGCCAGGGCGGCCTCCGCGGCGGCCGGGGCGCGGGCCTCGGCGTGGGCCTCGCCGGCGGCCTCCCCGCCTTCGAGGAGCCCTTCGATGGCCTCGATCACGGGACGGGCGTCGCGCCGGGCGCGGGCCTCCGCGAAGGCCGGCTCCAGCCGCGCCGCCAGGCCGAGGCGCCCGCACACCGCCCGCGCGGCGGCCAGCCGGCCGTCCCAGACCTCGGCCGCGCAGGGCGTGCGCAGCATCTCGGCCTGGGCGGCCAGCAGCTCGCGCGCGGTGGGGTCGGGCCCTGCGCCGGCCGGTGCTGCGCCGTCTGGGGCCTGCGCCGGCTCCCTTCCGCCCGGGCCCGTGTCGGCCTCGGACCCGTCCTCCGGCAGGCGGCCGCTGCGCAGCGCCTCCACGAGGAGGGCGACGCGGGCGAGGGCGGCCCCGTCGCCGCGTGCGGCGAGGCGCGCGATCCAGCGCAGGCAATCGGGCTCCCAGCCCTCGCCGCCCTGGGCCTCGAGCGCCACCCCGGCGCGGGCGCGCAGCGCCGCGGCGTCACCCGCATCGAGCGCGGCCTGCAGGTCGTCCGCCACCTCGCCCCAGAGTGCGTCGCCCTGCGGCTCGCCCTCGGGGACGGCGAGCCAGAGGGGATCGAAGGCCGCGATGCGCGCCTCATCGCCCGCATACTGGAAGTGTCCGGCCACCGCCTCCGGCTCGGCCGCGCACAGCAGCCGGAAGCGGAGCACGCAGCGGAAGGGATCGAGCGCGCCGGGGTCGTCGGGCCAGGGCTCGCGCGGCGCCACCTCGAGCCAGGCCAGCCCGGGGGCGCTGCGGACGGTCTGCAGCGGGTCGTCGCCGGCGAAGAAGCAGTTCTCGTCGGGCTCGTACCCGACGGCGACGCAGGGCGTGCCGGCCGCCGCCGCGGCCTCCCACGCGGCGGCCCGCGCGCGGCCGGGCAGGGCCGCCACCCACTCGGGCGGCGGCGCCGGGGCGGCAGGGGCGGCCTCGCCGCGCCCGCCGCCGCCCCCGGCCTCCCCGTCCGCGGCGGGGGCGGGCCCGCCGAGCAGCGCCCGCAGCCGCGCGGCGAGCGCATCGCCCGCCTCGTCGGCGCCCTCGCCGAGGCGGCCGTCGCGCTCGAGCTCGTCCAGCCAGACGCCCACCTGGTCCATGGCGTCGAGCAGGAGGTCCACCTCGTCGGGGCCCAGGCGCAGCCTGCCCTCGCGCACCGCCACCAGCACGTCCTCGGCGGCATGCACGGTGCGCGTCAGCGCCGGGATCTCGAACAGCCCCGAGTTGCCCTTGATGGTGTGCATGGCCCGGAAGAGGTCGTTGACCAGCTCCGGGTCGTCCGGCCGCGACTCGAGCTCCAGGAAGCGGCTGCCCGCCGCCTCGAGCAGCTCGCGCGACTCCGAGATGAACTGCTCCAGCAGCGCCTGCGTGCTCATGAGGCGACCTCCCCCGCCAGGGCCCGCACCACCGCCTGCAGGGTCTCGGGACGCACCGGCTTGACCAGGTAGAAGTTGGCGCCCGCGGCCCAGGCCTGCTCGCGGTCGCCGGGGCCGGCCTCGGTGCTGACCATCACCACCGGCACCGCGCGCAGCTCCTCGCCGGCGCGCATCTCGCGCACCAGGCGGTAGCCGTCCATCTTCGGCATGTTGACGTCCACCAGGAACAGCCCCCAGTCGGCGCCGAGCGCCTTCTCCAGCGCCTCGATCCCGTTCTCTGCCTCCACCACCTGGTGGCCCAGGGCCTCGACCAGCTCCCGGTGGTACATGCGCACCGTCACCGCGTCGTCCACGATCATCACTCTGGCCATGGCGTCACACCGGCTTCTGGTAGGCGACCGCGTCGGCGAAGCGGCGCACCCGGAAGAGCGAGGAGATCCGGCTCATCGACTCCGAGTGCCCCAGGAAGACGAAGCCGCCGGGGTTGAGGGCGTCGTAGAAGACCTCCGCGGCCTGCCGCCGCGAGGCGTCGTCGAAATAGATCAGCAGGTTGCGGCAGAAGATGACGTCGATGCGGCGGTAGGGGCGCGTCTCGCCCGGGTTGGCGAGGTTGACCCGCCGGAAGTCCACCGCCTCGCGCAGCTCGCGCGCGATGCGCCAGCGCCCGTCGGGCAGGGGCTCGAAATACTTCCGCAGCAGGGCCTGCGGCAGGCGCTGCACCGAGCGGCGGCCGTAGACGCCCGCGCGCGCCTTCTCCAGAGCCTGCGTGTCGATGTCGGAGGCGAGGATCTCCACGTCCACGCGCTCGATGGGCGGCCAGTGCTCGAGCAGCCAGATGGCGATGGAGTAGGGCTCCTCGCCGGTGGAGCAGGGGATGGACCAGATGCGCACGGACTCGCCGGGCGCCTTGCGCTCGAGCAGCTCGTCCAGCACGGGGCCCGCGAGGCACCGGAACTGGTACTCCTCGCGGAAGAAGTAGGTCTCGTTGACCGTCATCAGGTCGATGAGACGCTGCAGCTCCTCGCCCGAGGCCTGGAAGCGCATGAAGGTGAAGTAGCTGCGGAAGCTCGTGTGCCCGGTGGCCCGCATGCGCTCGAGCAGGCGCTTGTCCACGAAGTAGCGCTTGCCGTCCTCGAAATAGATGCCGGTCTTCCGGTAGAAGAAGTCCCGGAAGCGCTCGAAGTCGGCGTCCGTGATGACGGGCTCCGTGCATGCGCCGCGCTCCGCCTCCGTCTGCGCCTCCGTCATCGGGCCGACTCCTCGATGCGCCGGATGGCCACCCGGGCCGAGAAGGCGAGGAAGGGCTCTGCGGCGAAGCGCTCGGCCGCGGCCCGCAGGGCGGGAAGCTCGGCGGGGCCGCCGATCTCGGCCAGCACGTCGATGGCGGTGCCCACCACGTTGGGGTGCGTCTCGCGCGCGAGCAGCGCCGCGAGCCAGGAGGGCGTCTCGGGGTGCGGGAGGGCGCGGCAGATGTCGGCGGCGAAGATGCGCACGTCCGGGTCCGCGTCGGCGAGCAGCCGCGCCATGTGCGGGGCGACGGCCTCGGGCAGCCCCTGCAGCACCTCGATGGCGCCGTTGCGCAGGGCGGCGTCCTCGGAGCGCAGCAGCGGGACCAGGCGCTCGGCCACGCGCTCGCCTCCGATCGCCGCCAGCGCGTCGAGCAGCGCGGCGCGGACGGCCGGGTCGCGCTCGGCCTCGAGCGCGTCGGCGAGCGCGTCCACGGCCTCCGGATGGGCGGCCAGGTCACGCGCGGCCCAGCGGCGCGCCTGCGGGTCGGGGTCGCGGAGCTGCTCGACGAGATCCTCCAGGCCGCGGCCGCGGCGGCGGCGCTCGACCGTCCCCGCCGGCGCGCCCGTCTCCTGCCTGCCATCCTGCCTGCGTACCAGACCCATCCTTCAGCCTCCCGTCGTCGCCTGGGCGCCCGCGGCGCCCATGAGCCATTCGCACAGCCGCTCCGCGATGCGCTCGCGCGCGAGCACGGCGTCCGCGCCGCCGCGCTCGATGAGCTCGCGCGGCATGCCGAAGACCACCGCCGTCTCCTCGGACTCGGCGATGGTGCGGCCGCCGCGGCGGTGGAGCTCGGCCATGGCCTCGGCGCCGTCGTGGCCCATCCCTGTGAGCTGCACCGCCACCAGGCGCTCGGGCGGGTAGACCTCCATGGCGGTCTCGACCATGCGCTCCACGCTCGGATGCCAGAGCAGGCCGGGATCGGCCTCGACGGTCACCGCCGTCGGCCGCCGCAGGCGCAGCCGCACCTCGACGTCGGCGTCGCCCCGGGCGATGGCGATGGTCCCGGCCTCGAGGGGCAGCGCCCGCTCCACCTCCCGCACGGCGAGCGCGCAGCGCCGGTCGAGACGCTCGGCGAAGACCCGCGTGAAGCGCGCCGGCATGTGCTGGGCCACCAGCACGGGCCACGGGAAGTCGGCGGGCAGGCCCGTGAGCACGATCTCCAGCGTGCCCGGTCCGCCCGTGGAGACGCCGATCAGCACCAGGCCCTCGGCGCTCTGGCCGCGGGCGCGGGGGCGCGCGGGGCGCCGCGCCGCGCCGCGCGCCCGGGCGGCGGCCCGGGCACCCTCCGGGCGCCTGGGGCCCCCGCCGCGGCGGCGCATGCGCGAGGCGGCTGCGGCGCGCACCTTGGCGCGGATCTCGTCGGCGATCTCCTTCAGGTTGAGCGAGACCGTGCCGCCGGGCTTGGCCACGTAGTCCACCGCGCCAAGCTCGAGCGCCTCGAAGGTGGCGAGCGCGCCCTGCTCGGTGAGCGAGGAGACCATGACCACCGGGCGCGGCGACTCGGACATGATGTGGGCGAGGCAGGTGAGGCCGTCCATGACCGGCATGTTGATGTCGAGCGTGACCACGTCGGGGTCGAGCTCGCGGATGCGCGCAAGGGCGTCCTCGCCGTCGCGCGCAGTCTCGACCTCGAAGCCCGGCTCGGCCTCCAGGATCTCGCGCAGGTACTTGCGCATCAGCGCCGAGTCGTCCACCACCAGCACCCGGATCGTCATGCCGCCGCTCCTTTCCGCTGCCTTCCCGTGAGCCCGCGGCGCTAGGCCGCGCTGCGCACGCTCTCCTCGAGCGCCGCGCGCTCGTCCTCGTCCACGAGGTGCGCCGGGTCGATCACCACGATCATCCGGCCGCTGTCCGGAAGGTTGACCACGCGCCCCATGAGGCGGGCCTGCTCCTCGGACAGCCGCGGCGCCGCCTCCACGAGCGCCCGCGGCACCGGGAGCACCTCGGTGACGGCGTCGGTGACGAACCCGGTGCGGCTGCCGCCGAGCTCGAGCACGAGGATGCGCTGGCGGTCGCTGCGTCCGGCCCGCCCGAGCCCGAAGCGCTCGCGCATGTCCAGCACCGGCAGCACCGCGCCGCGCAGGTTGACCAGGCCCACCACCCAGGGCGGAGTCTTCGGGACGCGGCTGAGCCGGTCCGGCACGCGCGTGATCTCCCGCACCGCCTCCACGGGCACGCCGTACTCCTCGCCGTCGAGCTGGAAGACGACGAGCTGGACCTCGTCCTCCTCTGCCTCGGGCGCCGGCGCGCCCTCCATCGGGTCGTCCTCGTGCATGGCCTCGTCCTCCGTGCCGGCCGCGGCCCGGGCCCCGGCGAGGGATTCCAGGCGCGCGGCCGTGACCACCGGGACCAGCCGCCGGCCGCCCTCCAGCCGGCAGACATGGTCGATCTCGTCCAGCCCGCCGCCGCGGGCGAGGAGCCCGGGCACGGCCTCGCGCGCGGACTCCGGCACGCGCAGCACCTCGCGTACGGACTCGACCACGAGGCCCACGCGCGTACGGCACCGTCCGGCGGGCACGTCCACCACCAGCACCCGCCCGCCCTCGGGCGCAGGGACGGGCCCGAGACCGAGCACGGCGCCCATGTCCACCAGCGGCAGCGTCTCGCCGCGCAGCGCCATCACGCCGAGGGCATGGGGAGCGGCGTCCGGCACGCGCTCGAGCCGCTCCGGCAGGCGCACGATCTCGCGCACCTCGGCGATGCGGAGCGCGAGCTCCTGGCCCCGCACCCGGAAGGCGACGAGCTGCTCCATGCCGTCGCCGTCGTCTTCCCCGGCGGGCCCGTCGTCCTCGATGCCGCCGGCCTCCCCGAGGCGCACGCCGCCCCGAGGCCCTGCCCCCGCGCCCGCCTCGTCCTTCAGATGCGCGGCGAGCAGGGCGTCGAGGTCCAGGACCTGGACCAGCTCGCCGCCCGCGCGGACCACGCCCGCGAGCGCCGCGCTGCCCAGGAGCCCGCCGGCGCGCGCGCCGCCCGCCACGGCCTCCGCGCCGGTCGCCACCACGCGCAGCACGCGGTCGACCAGCAGCCCCATCCGGCTGCCGCCGTGCTCGATCACCAGGATGCGGGCGGCCTCGTCGGGCTCGCGCGCGGGTGCGCCCAGCAGGCGGCGCAGATCCAGCACGGGCAGCACCCGGCCGCGCAGGTTGGCCAGCCCCAGCAGGCAGTCCGGCGCGCGGGGCACGGGCCCGAGCGGCAGCGTGCGCACGATCTCGCGCACCGCCGCCATGGGGAGCGCGAGGCGCTCGCCGTCGAGCCCGAAGATCACGAGCTGGCCGCCCGCCTCCCCGGTGGGCTCGGCCGCCCGCGACGCTTCCGCGGCCTGCGCCATCTCCCTTCTCCGTCCCTGCCGGAATCAGGCCGCCGCGCTCTGGAGCTCGTCCGCGGTGGAGGCGATCTCCTCGACGGCGGCGGCGAGCTCCTGGGTGCCCTGGGCCTGCTGGCGGGCGGCGGCCGCGGCCTGCGCGGTGGCCGTGCTCGCCTCCTCGGCCGCGGCGGCGATCTGTTCCATGCCCTTCTTGGCCTCGCCGACGGCCTGGGCGATCTCGCCGGCCGCCTCGAGCACCGCGCGGCTGCCATCGACCATCTCGGAAAGCATGTCCCTGAGCCCGCCCAGCAGGCCGACCAGGGTCTCTGCCTTGGCGAGATGGTCGAT
>JALSJE010000115.1 GCA_026989495.1 Gammaproteobacteria bacterium
AGCGCGTGCCCCCCGCATCCCAGGCGGGCGTGGGGAGCGCCGCGGGCCACCGAGCTCCGGAGCGTGCGCCCACGCGTCTGCGGCAGGGGGCTCTCATTCGGGCCTGGTCCAGGGGGCGAGGTGGCGCCGCATGAAGCGGGCGGCGCGCACCACGGCGTCCTTGGCGGCGAGGTCGTCGGCGAAGGTGCGCACGTTGGGCGGGCGGAAGTCGAAGCCGCGCCCCACGCCCGGATAGACGATCAGGGTGGCGTCGCGTCCCTTGCGCTGCAGGGTGGCGATGGCCATCTCGATGGGACGGCGGCGCTGGTACTGCTCGTGCTCACCGATGAAGACCAGCACCGGGATCGTCAGCCGCTCGGCCTCGGGGGCGAAGCGGTAGACCTGCATGGGCTCGGGGGCGTTGGGGTCCTGCATGTGGGGGTACCAGGAGACGTAGCAGGCCACGTCCTTCTCCTGGCGTCCGTGCTTCACCGCCACCTTGAGCGTCATGTAGCCGCCGCGGGTGTGCGAGGCGAGGCAGGCCTTGCGCGTGGAGACGTCGGGCAGCGCGAGCAGGAAGTCGAGCCCCTTGTCCACGTCGCCCTCGACGGCGTAGTCGTGCTCGATGGGGAACTTGGGGATGAAGCGCGCGGTGAAGACATCGGGGGCCACGACCACGAAGCCGCGCGCGGCGATGCGCCTGACCTGGAGCTGCACCAGGTCGTCGAGACCGCGCCGGCCGTGCTGGAACAGCACCGCCGGGTAGCGGCGGCCGTCGTCGGGCCGGGCGATCATGAGCGGCACCTCCACGTCGCCGTTCATGACGCTCGCCCAGCGCACCCGCACCGCGTGGTTGACGGGCGGCTCGATCCGGCCCTCCTCCCACCAGGCCTCGTCCCACCACCACTGCTCGCGGGCGTCGTAGGGCTTCTCCTCGTGGGCGGCCGCCGCGCCGGCGAGCAGGGCGGCGGCGAGCGCGGTCGCGATGCGCGGTCTCATCGGCTCCCCTCCTCCGGTGGCTCGTGCAGGGCGTCCCATCCTAGCGCAGCCGCGAGCCCGCCGCGTCCGGCCGCGCGCAGGACGAGGTCGGCGAAGACGGCGCAGGTGACGCCGAAGGGGAGGTAGCCCGCCCAGCCGGTGAGCGGCATGGCGAAGAGGCGCGGGGCCTGCAGCCCGGGCAGGGTGTAGTCCCAGCGGGCGAGGCTGCGCCAGTTCCACAGCTCCCAGAACAGGCCGCAGACGAGGGCGGCCAGCGCCGGCAGCACCACCGGGCGCCAGTCGCCGCGCGCGAGCGGCGCGAGCCAGGTGCGGCCGCCGAGCAGCCGCTGGAGCCCCGCGAGCGCCATGGCAGGCGCCGCCCAGATGAGGGGATAGGCCTGGGCCGGGAAGGCGCCCGCGGCGGCGAGCAGCCCGAGCCCCGCCAGAGCCCACAGGGCGGCGGCGCGCCGGGGCCTGCGCGCGCGCACCGGCCGCAGCCGCGCAGGACACCGCCAGGGGCGCCGGAGGCGGGCCAGCAGCGCCGCCGTCAGCAGCACGGCGGGCAGCACCGTGGCGAAGGCCGCCGTGGCCAGCAGCGCATAGGCGGCGTCGCCGTAGCGCCCGGTGCCCAGGTAGTGCCAGTTGCGCACGAACAGGTTCAGGTGCTCGTAGAGCCACCAGTAGGCGCCGCTGGCGGCGGCGAGCAGGCCGAGCGCGCCGGGCGCCGGCAGCCTGCCGCCCAGGGCGCGCACCCCCGCCGCGGCCGTGGCGATGTAGCCCAGCCACAGGGGCGTGAAGGTGAGCGGCTGGACGGGGTCGAGGGCGGGGATCCGCGTCCAGGCGACGAGCCACCAGAGCGCGGTCCAGGCGAGCGCCGCCCACCCCCAGGCCGGCCACCGGCCGCGCGGCGCGCCAGGTTCCGCGCCACCGGGAGGCCGGCAGCCGAAGGCGGCGGCCAGCGCCGCCCAGACGACGGCGGCGCCGATCCAGCCCACGGCGACGGCCGCCGGCACGTGCAGGCTGGCCGGCCCGGGCTCGACGGGACGCGGCGGGAAGGCGAGCTCGGGCAGCGGCCGCCCGGCGAGCCAGGCCCCGGCGGCGGGCGCGAGGAGGGTCGCCAGCACGCCCCCCGCCAGCGCCCCGAGGGCCGCGGCACGCTCGCCCGCGCCCGTGCTCACCGCACGCGCGCCCTCCTCCGGCTCACGGCCGGTCGAGCACGATGCTGCCGCCCTGCTCGAGGACGCGCCGGCGCGCCTCGCTCCAGGCCTGCACCTGGTCCATGATGCGGCGCGCCTCGGCGGCCGTGACCACGTGCGCCGAGTAATGCTGCTGGCCTGGCGCACGCACCAGCACCTGCATCAGCGGCTCGCCGCCGGGGCCCGCGCAGCCGGCCTCGACGATGCGCTCGATCCAGGCCGCGTCCACGCTCGCCCGGCCCATGCCGCCGCCGCAGGCGGTGGTCTCGAAGGTGACGAGGTAGCGCGTGGCCCGCGGCGCGGGCCCGGCGGCCGCCTGGAGGGCGAGCCCGAGCGCCGCCGCTGCAGCCAGCATCCGACCTCCATGCCTCATGACGTCGTCCTCCCTCCGTCGCGGAGCCGTCCGCTCCGCCTCCCGCCCCAGTGTGCGACGGGCGCGGGCAGGCGTCCAGAGGCGCGCTCAGGCGCGGCCGATGCGCCGGGCGAGCCGCTCGTGGAGCGGGCTCGAGCGCGGGAAGTGGGCGAGCAGGAACTCCATCTGGTCGGCGAGCACGCGCCGGCCCTGGAGGTAGACGTACTCGGCGTGGGTGGGCGTGAAGGGCACGGCCAGCAGCTCCATGCCGGCCTCCTCGGGCGTGCGGCCCGCCTTGTGGTTGTTGCAGCGCTTGCAGGCGGTGACCACGTTGTTCCATGTGTCGGTGCCGCCGCGGCTGAGCGGCGTGACGTGGTCGCGCGAGAGCTCGCGCGCCGGGAAGCGCTCGCCGCAGTAGAGGCAGAGGTAGGCGTCGCGCTTGAAGAGCGCCGCGTTGTTGAGCGGGGGCACGTAGCCGCCGTCCCGGGCGCGGTCCAGGATGCGGCTGTGCCCGCAGGTGGCGATGATGGAGCTGACCTCGATGACGCTGCGCCGCCCCGTGCGTGCGTTGATGCCGCCACGGATGCGGTAAAGCAGCGAGCCGCAGGCGTAGGCCACCTGGCCTGCGTGGTAGAGGCGCACCGCATCCTGGTAGTGGACCCACTCCAGGGGCATCCCGGAGACGTCGGTGCGCAGGACCTGCTGGCTGAGGTCGGTCATGGCTGCGACGCCCTCCGCGGGGCCGCGCCCGAATCTAAAGGATGCCCGGGACATTTGCAATTTCCGCGCCCTCCCTGCAGGAGGGCGGAAGGGTTGCGATCGGAATCCCTCCGTGCCGGAGCCCCGGCAGGCGAGGGCCGGCTGGAAGCCGGCCCCACGGGGCCTGGACCGTCATTCCGGCCTGTGCTGCCGGGCCGCCCGCGGCGCCTGGCTCGTCTCCCGTCTCCCGTTCGGCTAAAATCGCGCCTCTTTCCGCGGGCCGCCCGCGGACGGGGCCTCGTGCGGCCCGCGCCGGGGCGGACCGGCCACACAGGCTACCGGAGAGTGCGCATGGCAGTACGCGTGGGAGTGCCGAAGGAGACCACGCCGGGGGAGCGGCGCGTGGCCCTCGTGCCGGACGTGGCCGCCCGGCTGATCAGGCTCGGGGCCGAGGTGCTGGTGGAGAGGGGCGCCGGGGCCGCCACCCACTACCCGGACGAGGCCTACGAGGGCTGCCGCCTGGTGGACTCGGCCCAGGCCCTGCTGGGCGAGGCGGACGTGATCCTCAAGGTGCAGCCGCCGAGCCTCGAGGAGATCGAGGCCATGCGCGAGGGGGCGGTGGCGATCGGCTTCATGGCCCCCCACCGCGACCCCGAGCGGGTGGCGCGGCTGCGCGACCGGCGCATCACGGCCTTCGCCATGGAGCTGGTGCCGCGCATCTCGCGCGCGCAGAGCATGGACGCGCTCTCCTCGCAGGCCTCGGTGGCGGGCTACAAGGCCGCGCTGCTCGCCGCCAACCTCACCGGACGCTTCTTCCCCATGCTCACCACCGCGGCCGGCACCATCCGCCCCGCCAGGGTGCTGGTGATCGGCGCGGGCGTGGCGGGGCTGCAGGCCATCGCCACGGCACGCCGCCTCGGCGCCATGGTGGAGGCCTACGACGTGCGTCCGGCCACGCGCGAGCAGGTCGAGTCCCTGGGCGCGCGCTTCGTGGACACGGGCGTGAGCGCCGAGGGCGAGGGCGGCTACGCGCGCGAGCTCACCGAGGAGGAGAAGCGGCAGGTCGCCGAGGCCATCGCGCGCCACGTGGCCGCGGCCGACGCCGTCATCACCACCGCCGCCGTGCCGGGGCGGCCCGCCCCGCGCATCGTCACGCGCGAGATGGTCGAGGCCATGAAGCCCGGCAGCGTGATCGTGGACCTCGCCGCCGAGGGCGGGGGCAACTGCGAGCTCACCCGGCCGGGCGAGCGGATCGAGCACGGGGGCGTCACCATCCACGGACCGCTCAACGTGCCCAGCATGCTCGCCTACCACGCGAGCGAGATGTACGCGCGCAACCTGTACAACTTCCTCGCCCTCATGCTGAAGGACGGCGCGCTCGCGCCGGACTGGGAGGACGAGGTGATCCGCGAGAGCGCCCTCACCCACGAGGGCGCCATCCGCCACGAGCCCACCCGCAAGCTGGTGGAGGGGGAGGACGGCTGATGGAAGGCTTCACCGGGATCACCGCGCTCTACATCTTCATGCTCGCGGCCTTCACGGGCTACGAGGTCATCTCGCGCGTGCCGGTCATCCTGCACACGCCGCTGATGTCCGGCTCGAACTTCGTGCATGGCATCGTGCTCGTCGGCGCGATGGTGGCCCTCGGCCAGGCCGAGGGGGCGCTGCAGGTGACGATCGGCTTCTTCGGTGTGCTGCTCGCGGCCATGAACGCCGTCGGCGGCTACGTGGTCACCGAGCGCATGCTCGAGATGTTCAAGTCCAGCAAGGAGGCCCGCGGCGCATGAGCGGCATGGCCCTGATCGAGGCGAGCTACTTCCTCGCCGCCGTCCTCTTCATCCTCGGCCTCAAGCGCATGAGCTCGCCGGTGACCGCGCGCGGCGGCATCGTGTGGGCGGGCGCGGGCATGGTGCTGGCCACGCTCGCCACCTTCTTCTGGCCGGGCATGTCCAACTACGGGCTGATGGTGGTGGCCATCGCCGCCGGCGGCGCCGTGGCCTGGTGGACCGGCAAGCGCGTGGCCATGACCGACATGCCGCAGATGATCGCCCTCTACAACGGCATGGGCGGCGGCGCGGCGGCGGCCATCGCGGCGGTGGAGCTCTTCCGCGGCGGCGAGCACCCCACGAGCGTGGTCACGCTCGCGGTGGCGGGCGCGCTCATCGGCACCGTGGCCTTCTCCGGCAGCCTCGTCGCCTTCGCCAAGCTGCAGGGCCTCATGAAGCGCTCGGTGCGCTTCCCCATGCAGCAGGCGCTCAACCTGGGCGTGCTGGCGCTGGCGCTGCTGCTGGGGGCGACGGCCATCTTCGTGCATTCCACGCCGCTGCTGGTGACCTTCTTCCTGCTCGCGCTCGCCTTCGGCGTGCTCATGACGCTGCCCATCGGCGGTGCCGACATGCCGGTGGTGATCTCGCTCTACAACGCGCTCACGGGCCTGGCGGTGGGCTTCGAGGGCTTCGTGCTCAACAACGCCGCCATGATCATCGCCGGCACGGTGGTGGGCGCCTCGGGAACGCTCCTCACCCAGCTCATGGCCAAGGCCATGAACCGCCCGCTCACCAACGTGCTCTTCTCCGGCTTCGGCGAGACCGCCGCCGAGGCCGCCGGCGGGGTCCAGGGCAGCCTCAAGCCCATCGACGCCACCGACGCCGGCATCATGCTGGCCTACGCCGGCAAGGTCATCATCGTGCCGGGCTACGGCATGGCCGTGGCCCAGGCCCAGCACAAGATCTGGGAGCTCGCCCAGCTCCTCGAGCAGCGTGGCGTGGAGGTCAAGTTCGCGATCCACCCGGTGGCGGGCCGCATGCCGGGCCACATGAACGTGCTGCTGGCCGAGGCGGGCGTGCCCTACGACAAGATCTTCGACCTCGAGGAGATCAACGCCGAGTTCCCCACCGCGGACGTGGCGCTCGTCATCGGGGCCAACGACGTGGTCAACCCGGATGCGCGCAACAACCCCGACAGCCCCATCTACGGCATGCCCATCCTGGACGTGGACAAGGCCCGGAACGTCATCGTCATCAAGCGCGGCCAGGGGCGCGGCTTCTCCGGCATCGAGAACGCCCTCTTCTACGCCGACAACACCCGCATGCTCTACGGCGACGCCCAGGACGTCGCCACCAAGCTCATCCAGGCCGTCAAGGAGCTCTGAGCGCGGTGCGGGCTAGCGGCCGCCGCGGCCGGGGCCGCGCGGCCGGTGTCCCCGCCGCCAGCGCTCGCGCAGCATGCGGCGCCGCTCGGGCGGCATCTCCCGCCAGCGGCGCCGCAGCGCCCGGCGGCGCTCCGGCGGGAGGCTGCGGAACCAGCGGTAGCGCTCGAGCAGCCGCCGCCGCTCCTCCGGCGGAAGCCGGCGCAGCCGGCGGAGGCGCTCGCGGATGCGCGCTCGCCGCTCGGGGGGCAGGCGCCGCCAGCGCTCGAGCTGGCGGCGGGCGTGGGCGCGCTCGGCGGGCGTCATGGCGAGCCACCGGCGCGCGCCCGCCAGCAGCCGCGCGCGCCGCTCCGGCGGCAGGCTGTCCCAGCGGCCGGCGAGCCGGCGCAGCACGCGCCGCTCCTCCGGCGCGAGCTCGTCCCAGGCGGGCGCGCTTGCCGCCCGCGCGCCGACCACGGGCGCGAGCGCCGCGCCGGCCAGCAGCCGCAGCATGCCCCTGCGGGTGATCATCGTCCCTCCTCCCCGCCGCCACGCGCGCGCGGCGGCGTCTCGTCGTCCAGGCCGAGGGGGTCCAGCCATTGGCCGTCCTCGGTGCTGAAGGTGCCTAGGAACTCCAGCAGGGCCTCGTCCGGGGCCTCGGCTCCCGCCGTGCCGGGAGCCGGCGGTGGAGCCTGGGGATCGTGGGCGGGGGCGGCATCGTGCGTGTCCGCCTGCGGGCGCTGCGGCGCTCCCCGCGGCTGAGCGCTTCGCGCTCCCGTGTCCGCGCCGCCCGCCGCGGCGGGCCGCACGGCGGCCGTCACCTCAGCCTGCGGCATGGCCCTCGGCCTCCAGCCACTGGTAGAAGTCGAGCTCCTCGATCAGATCGAGGGGCTCGGCCACGGTGAGGATCTCCAGGTCCTCGACGGCCTCGGGCTGTGGCAGCGCCTCTCCGGGCGTGCGCAGCAGCACCAGCGCCACGGCGAGGCCCGCTGCGGCGGCGAGCCCCAGCCCCACGGGCTCGGGACCGGCGCGGCGCCACCAGGGCGTGGGCCGGGCCGCGGCCTCCAGCGCCCGCCGCCGGGCGGTGGCGAGCCGCGCCGCACGCGTCGGGTCCACCTCCGCGGCGGCGGCGTCGAGGGCGGCGCGGGCCCGCTGCTCCAACGCCCTGTCACGCTCCTTGCCGGTCACGCTGTCGCTCATGGCGCCTCTCCCAGGGCGCGCCGCAGGGCCTGCAGCGCGCGCGCGTAGTGGGTCTTGACGCTGCCCTCCGAGCAGCCCATGGCGCGGGCCGTCTCGCGCACGTCGAGCCCCTCCCAGGCGCGCAGCAGGAAGGCCTGGCGTTGGCGGTGGGGCAGGGCGCGGAGCGCCGCCACCACGGCGGCGGCCGCCTCGGCGCGCTCGGCAGCCCGGTCCAGACGCGCGTCGATCCGCTCGCCGCGGCGGTCGAGCCGCTCGTCGATGATCTCGCCGCGGCGGTCGAGGCGCGCGTCGATGCGCTCACCCCGACGGTCCAGCCGTGCGTCGATGCGGTCGCCGATGCGATCGAGCCGGCGCTCGGCGCGGGCGCCCGGATCGTCGTCGCCGGCGAAGGCCAGCGGCGCGGCGCTCAGGGCCGCCGCCAGGATCGTGCCCAGGCCGAGGATGTGGGCTTTGGCATGCTTGGACATGGTGTGCCTCCTCGTGGTCGAGCAGCCGTTGTCCGCGGCGGCCGTTGCGGCCGCCTTCATTCAATGAAACGCACGGGGCGCCGAGGTGGTTGACACCCGCGGCCCCGGTGGCTGGGGTAGGATGGGCGCCATGGGGCGGCGGGAGGCCATCGACGACGAGCTCCGGGCCTGGATCGAGGCCCAGCCCGTCTTCTTCGTGGCCACGGCGCCGCTCGCCGCCGGCGGCCACGTGAACCTCTCCCCCAAGGGGCTGGACACCTTCCGGGTGCTCGGGCCGCGGGAGGTGGCCTACCTGGACCTCACCGGCAGCGGCAACGAGACGGCCGCACATCTCGCCGAGAACGGCCGCATCACGCTCATGTTCTGCGCCTTCGAGGGGCCGCCGCGCATCCTGCGCCTCTACGGGCGGGGCCGGGTGGTGCGGCGCTCCGATCCTGCCTGGACCGGTCTCAGGGGGCGTTTCGGCGCAGGCCCCGTGACGGCCGGCGCCCGCTCCCTGCACCCCGCCGCGGAGCGGCAGATCGTCCACGTGGCCGTGGACCGGATCGCCGTCTCGTGCGGCTTCGGCGTGCCGCTGCTGCGGCTGGTGGGTCCACGGGAGGCGCTGGCGGAATGGGCCGAGCGCAAGGGGCCCGAGGGGCTGCGCGAATACCGCGCGCGCAGGAACCGGACGAGCCTGGACGGGCTGCCGGCGCCGGATCCCGACGCCTGAGGGCGCGAGTTTTGCACCGCGGCGCTCGGCGGCGCCGCGGCGCCGTCCCGTCCAGGAAGCGATGCCGCCCCGTGGGGCTCGCCGACGTGCAAGCCCATGATTTCAAAGGAGCGTAACAATCTGGACAAATTTTGTCCAATCCGGGTCGGGGCACGGGCGGAAGCCTGCTTAGCGCACTTTCGCGCATGGATTCCACAGCTTTATCCACAGGATTTGTGGACAAGGGCAATTTTTCTGCGGGATCGATGACCTAACGGCGCAAAGGCGGAAAAGCGCTGCAGGAAGGTGTCCCAACCGACGGATGCGCAAGGGTGAGCCCATCCTGTCCGTGGCCGTGCCCACGGCGGGCGGCCGGGTGCTCGACTACCTGCCCCCGCTGCAGGGGAGCGTTCCCCGCGCAGGGATGCGGGTCGCGGTGCCCGTGGCGCGCCGGGAGGCGCTGGGGGTGGTGCTGGGCCCCGGGCGCTGCGGCGCCCCGCCCGGCGTGCGCCTGCGGCGCATCCGGCGCGTGCTGGACCCGTCCCCCCTCCTCACCCGCGAGCTGCTGGATCTCATCGCGTGGGCCGCGGCGTACTACCGCTGCCCCCTGGGCGCGGCGGTGGGAGCGGCGCTCCCGGCCCCGCTGCGGCGCCTCGGACGCGCCGCGCGCGTGGCGACGGTGTGGCGGCTCACGCCGGCGGGCCGCGCGGTGACGGTGGCCGATCTCGCCCGGCGCGCGCCCCGCCAGGCGGAGGTGATGGCGCGCCTCCAGGCCACCGGTTCCCTCGCCGCCGAGGCCGTGGCCGCGCGGGGCTGGCGGGCGGTGCTCGCCGCCCTCGCGCGCAAGGGCTGGGTGGAGGAGGCGCAAGCGCAGGCGGAAGGCCATGCGGCCCCGGTGCCGGGCGAGGCGCCGGCGCTGCTGCCCGAGCAGCGCCGTGCGGTGGGCGAGGTGGCCGCGGCCCTGGGACGGTTCGCGCCCTTCCTGCTGGAGGGGGTCACGGGCAGCGGCAAGACGGCCGTGTACCTGGCGCTGGCCGAGGCGGCCGTCGCAGCCGGCGGCCAGGCGCTGATGCTGGTGCCGGAGATCGCGCTCGCGCCCCAGCTCGTGGCGCGGCTGCGCGCACGCTTCGGCGAGGCGAGCGTGGCCGTGCTGCACTCGGGGCTTGCGCCGGGCGTGCGGGCGGCCGCCTGGGAGGCGGCGCGGTCGGGCGCGGCCGCGGTGGTGGTCGGCACGCGCTCGGCGGTGTTCGCCCCGCTGGCCCGTCCCGCGCTGGTGGTGGTGGACGAGGAGCACGATCCGGCCTATTTCGAGGACGCCGGCCCCCTGCGCTACGCGGCGCGCGACGTCGCCGTCATGCGCGCGCGGCGGGCCGGCGTCCCGGTGGTGCTGGGCTCGGCCACACCCTCGCTGGAGAGCCTGCACAACGCGCGCGAGGGGCGCTACCGGCATCTGCGGCTGACCCGCCGTGCCCGGGGCGAGGCCCCCGTGCGGGTGGAGCTGGTGGACATCCGGGGCCGGCCCCTGGACGGGGGGCTCTCGCCCCCGCTCATCGCCCGCATCCGCCGGCATCTGGAGGCCGGCGGGCAGGTGCTGCTCTTCCGCAACCGGCGGGGCTTCGCCCCCGTCCTGATCTGCGACGCCTGCGGCTGGGTGGCCGAGTGCCCCCGCTGCACGTCGCGGCTGGTCTGGCACCGGGGCGCCGGGCGCGTGCGCTGCCACCACTGCGGCCATGAGCGGCCGGTGCCCGAGCGCTGCCCGTCCTGCGGCGACGTGGCGCTGCGCGCGCGCGGCCACGGCACCGAGCGGGTGGAGGAGACGCTGGCCGCGCGCTTCCCGGGCGAGGCCATCGTGCGCCTCGACCGCGACGCCACCCGACGGCGGGGCGCGCTGGAGCGCGCGCTGGACGCCGCCCGGCGCGGTGCGGCCCGCATCCTGGTCGGCACGCAGATGATCGCCAAGGGGCACGATTTCCCGGGCGTGACCCTGGTGGGGGTGCTGGACGCCGATCAGGGGCTCTTCAGCGCCGACTTCCGCGGCCCCGAGCGCATGGCCCAGCTCCTGGTGCAGGTGGCGGGCCGCGCCGGGCGCGCAGGGCGGCCGGGCGAGGTGGTGGTGCAGACCCGCCAGCCCGAGCACCCGCTGCTGCGCGCGCTGCTGGCCGGGGGCTACGGCGCCTTCGCCGAGGCGGCGCTGGCCGAGCGCCGCGCGGCGGGCCTGCCGCCCTACGGGGCGCTCGCGCTCGTGCGGGCCGAGGCCCCCCGCGCAGAGCAGGCCGAGGCCTTCCTCGACGCCGCGCGCAGGCTGCTCGAGCCGCCTCCGTCCGGCGTGGAGGTGCTGGGGCCTGCGCCCGCGCCCATGGAGCGCCGGGCGGGGCTGCACCGCTGGCAGCTCCTGCTGCAGGCGCCTTCGCGCCGTGCCCTGGGCCGGGCCCTCGACCGCCTGGCGCCGGCGCTCGACGGGCTGCCCGAGGCGCGCCGCGTGCGCTGGGCGCTGGACGTGGACCCTGCCGAGCTGTACTGACGGCCCCCTCCCAAATTCTCTCACGCAGGCGGGGGAGGGCCGGGGTGGGTGAGGGGTAACGCTCAGGGCAGCAGGTCGGTGACCGGGATGGCGGGCGCGCCGGCAGGGGCCGCAAGGGGCCGGACGGCCGCGGCCGGATCGAGCACGCGCGCCTCGCGCCAGCCGCCGGGGCCGGGGCTA
>JALSJE010000116.1 GCA_026989495.1 Gammaproteobacteria bacterium
GTACACAGCCGGGATGCGCGCTTCCCGCAGCCGGGCGCGCACCACCGCCTCGCGCTCGGGCTGCTTGCCGACGTGGTAGGGCGAGGCGTTGATGTTGACCAGGAGCTGGGCGCCGGCGGCGGCCGCGCGCTCGGCCGGGCCGGGCAGCCACACGTCCTCGCAGATGGTGAGCCCCACGCGCACCCCCCCCACCTCCACCACGCAGGGCGACTCGCCCGGCAGGAAATAGCGCTTCTCGTCGAAGACGGCATAGTTGGGCAGATGGTGCTTGCGGTAGACGGCCTCGGTGCGCCCCTCGCGGATCAGGGCCGCGGCGTTGTAGCGCTCGGCCCCCTGGCGGTGCGGGTAGCCGAGCACGACGGCGATGCCGCCCGCATCGGCGCGGATGCGCTCGAGGGCGTCGTCCACGCGCCGGTAGAGCCCGGGGCGCAGCAGCAGGTCCTCGGGCGGATAGCCCGTGAGCGCGAGCTCCGGGAAGACGACGAGGTCCGCGCCGAGCGCGTCGCGCGCGTATGATGCGGCCTCGACGATGCGCGCGGCGTTGCCGGGCACGTCGCCCACGAGGAAGTCGAGCTGCGCGAGCGCCACGCGCAGCCTGCCCGAGCCGCCCGCACACGCCACCGCGCGCCCCTCAGGCGAAGAACTCGAGCATGCGGGCCCCCATGTCAGCGGGCGAGCGCACCGTGGCCACGCCCGCGGCCTCCAGCGCCGCATACTTGGCCTTGGCCGTGCCCCGGCCGCCGCTCACGATGGCCCCGGCATGGCCCATGCGCTTGCCGGGCGGGGCGGTGACGCCGGCGACATAGGCCACCACGGGCTTGCGCACGTGGGCGCGGATGTACTCGGCGGCCTCCTCCTCCTCGCTGCCCCCGATCTCGCCCACCAGGATGATTCCCTTGGTCTGACGGTCGGCCTCGAACAGGGCGAGGCAGTCCACGAAGCTCAGCCCGTGGACGGGATCGCCGCCGATGCCCACGCAGGTGCTCTGGCCGAGCCCCGCGCGCGTGGTCTGGTACACGGCCTCGTAGGTGAGCGTGCCCGAGCGCGAGACGATGCCGATGCAGCCCGGCTTGTGGATGGCCCCCGGCATGATGCCGAGCTTGCACTCGCCAGGCGTGATGACCCCCGGACAATTGGGGCCGATGAGCTTGACCCGGCTCCCCGCGAGCTCGGCCTTGACGCGCACCATGTCCAGCACCGGGATGCCCTCGGTGATGCACACGATCACCTCGATGCCGGCGTCGGCAGCCTCCAGGATGGCATCGGCGGCGAAGGGGGCCGGCACGTAGATCATGGTGGCCTCGGCGCCGGTCTCGGCCACCGCCTCATGGACGGTGTCGAAGACCGGCAGCCCCAGATGCGTCTGCCCCCCCTTGCCGGGCGTGACGCCGCCCACCAGCCGGGTGCCGTACTCGAGCGCCTGCCGGGAATGGAAGGTGCCCTGGCGGCCCGTGAAGCCCTGGCAGATGACCCTGGTCCCGCGTCCGACGAGGATGCTCATGCCGGGATCCCCCCTTGCGCGCCCCGTGCGCCCGCGGCGGCCGCCACCACCTTGCGCGCCGCCTCGGTGAGGTCCGAGGCAGCGATGATGTCGAGCCCGCTCGCGGC
>JALSJE010000117.1 GCA_026989495.1 Gammaproteobacteria bacterium
CCATGGCCGCACGCACGGCATCCGCATGGAGCAGGGTGGCGCCCAGCGAGATGGCCGCGTTGACCGGATCGCGCGGCGGCCGGCGGTTACGGCCGCGGAATCCGAGCGATGCGGGCAGAAGGCCCGCCAGGACCTCGAAGGCGATGCGGGCGGCGGTCCCTTCCACGCCCCGGAGGGCGGCGCGGTCCGGCGCCTGCGCGACGCAGCGCAGGGCCTGGTCCATGCGCTCGATCGCCCGTCGGACGGCTCTTCCGCGCCGGCGCGGATCGCGCTCCAGGCGGCTCAGCCACGCGCGCTGGCGGCGGATCCGGACCGCCACGACCCGCCGGCTCCAGCCGAGACACCAGTCCTCGTCGCGCGCCCGCTCCATCTGGCCCAGCCGCACGGCGACGTCGGCGCTCGCCGGTCCGGTCAGCATGGCCATGCGGCGCTGGCTGCGGGCGCCAATCAGCACCAGCGCGACCCCTGCCTCGCCCAGGGCCGTGAGCGCGGCGGAGCGGAAGGTCGTCGAGGCATGCACGACCACGCGCTCGAGCAGGGCCAGCGGCAGGCGCCGGGCCCGCTCGTCGGGTGCCCGCACGACGAGCAGGCCCGCCTCGGCGTCGAGCTCCGTGCCCTTGCGGTCCACGTAGAGCGTCGCCATCGTCAGCCTGCATAGAAATAGGGCGCGTCGCTGGGGGGGACGGCGATGCCCAGCGTGTGCACGGGACTGCGCGGATCCAGGCGCAGGACGAAGATGCGATCGGTCCGGTGATCGATGGCGGCTCCGGCACGCCGCAGGAGGGCGTCGCGCTCCCAGGGCGTGAGAAAGCACTCGTAGACGGACTTCTGGCCTCCTGCCGCGTAGCGGCGGACGATGCCGCGCACATGGTCCTGCCGACGCGGATCGGAGACATCGTAGGCGACGATGTAGAGGCTCCTTTCGGGCACGCTACCGCCCTCCCGGGTCAGGCGAGGAGCACGCCGAGGCTCCTGATACCCGGGAGCATAGCGCCGCGGGGGGCACTCCCGCGTCCGATGGCAGGCCTGCCGTCAGCCCTCCGGCAGCGCTCGCACCAGGAGCGGGACGAGCCGGGCCCCGAGGCGGTCGAGATCCTCCGCCGTGAGCTCCCTGCCCCGCAGTCCGGGGGGCAGGTCGACGGCGAGATGGAGATAGATGGCGCCGCGCCCGCAGACCTCGGCCGCAAGATGGGCGGGCAGGGTGCCGACGACGGTATCGCCCCGGTGGACGTCTTCGGCTTCGAGATGCTCGCGGACCTCGTCCACGGCGATTCCCCGGCGCTCGAACCACTCCTTTGCGCCCGCATGGCGGGTGACAAGGATGGTGCGGCCGGACGCTGCAGGACGCCGTGCCCACTCGACCGGGCGCGTCCCGGCGAAGCGCTCGACGAGCGCTTCGACCCGGCCACGCAGGCGCTCGCCGGGTGTGGGCTGGCGGCCGAAGCCGCCGTGCTCGAGGTCGTTTCGCACTTCGGCGACCGTGCGGGCATCCTCACAGGCGGCATACCAGTCGCGTTCGGCACGCGCGCGGGCATGCTCGCTGTAGCTCCGCTCGCCGGCCTCCACGCCTTCGGGCCCGCCGGCGTGGCGCGAGATCCAGCCCTCGCGCACCACCACTGCGGCCTCGGCGAAGCGGCCGTGGGCGAGGTAGCGGCGTGCGAGCCGCTCCATGGCCCGGTCGCCCTCCGGGCCCGCCAATCCCTCCGCCTGGAGCCCGTCCGCCACCTCGCGCAGGCGCTCGAGCAGCGGACGCAAGGCGGGAAGATGCTCCCCGCAGGCCTCGCCATAGGCCTCGACGGCCTCTGCCAGCAGGCGGGCGCTGCCTGCGCGGGGCGCGCCCACGCCCGGCGCCGGGTCCCGGTAGCCGCGCAGCAGGGATGCCACGCGAACGGTCTGGTAGTCCGCATCGAAGCGTTCGAGGGCGCCCCGCAGCTTGCCGAGCGGCGGGAAGCGCCGCGCGCCCGAGCGGGCGAGGCGCCGCCCGACCGCCCGCTCCTCGCGCCGGAAGGTCTCGAGGAGCCGTGTGGCGTTGCCGGCCTCCCTGAGGAGGGCCACGCCCTGGGCCCAGCCGAGCAGGTCCACGAAGGGGTCCAGCACCCAGACCGGGCGCTCGTCCTCCGCGCCGGGGGCCTCGAAGGCGCCATAAACGACCTGGAAGTCCCCCGGGAGGCTATCGAGCGCCTGGAGGTAGGCGACGCAGGCGGCGGCGAAGAAGGGCAGGGTGCGGAAGCCGTGCGTGATGTCGAGGACCGCCGCCTCCACCCCGCTCAGGGCCTCGGTCACGCGGGCGAAGACCGCCCAGAGCTCCTCCGCGTCCGCACCCGGCGGGATCGTCCGCCGCTCGAAAGGGACCTGCAGCCCGTCGAGCTCGACGCGGAGCGCCGGGCCATGCGCCGCCCAGGCCTCGTCCGTTGCCAGCACGATGACCTCGGCGGGACGCAGGACCTCGGCGAGGGCACGCGCGAGGTAGCGGGTGCGCACCACCTCGTCCCCGACACGGTAGGGGACCTCCTCGTACTTTCCCTTGCCAAGGAAGGTGACCAGCCTGGACATGACGCGGCAGCCGGAGCCGGACCTCAGCCCCCGCCGGGATCGAGCCCTACGATCTCCGCCCGGTTGCCCAGCCGGCGCACCCGGACCGTCATCGTGAGACCGCCCTTGAGCTTGTTCCGCTTGCTCTTGCTCAGGGCCTGGAGAAGCGCATCCACCCGGTCCTTGCCCGTGACCACCGCCTCGGGACAGCCGGGTCTGGCAGCGGTGAGCCGCTGCGCGCCGGGGTCGTACCGTACCGTGGCGCCCTCCCAGGTCTCCTCGGCCTCCTCCATGGTGGGCTTGCGGGCCTCCGCGCCCCGCGGTCCGACGGCCGCGGGGGCGCCGGGACGCATGGCGCCGTAGCCCACGGCGGTCTTGGCGCCGAAGCCGAGCCACTCGAAGGCGTGGCCGAAGGCGGCCTCCAGGAGGGTCCGCCACCGGTCCTCTTCGGCCAGGTCCGGGGCGACGCGGCGGAGCCGCGCGGCGTCGCAGACCACGTGGAAGACGAAGCGCGAGCCTGGGGGAACGGTGAGGAAAGGGATCGGCGTCGGGTCACCGCAGTCGTGCGGCGGCTCGATCTCCTTGCGGCCCCGCCTTTGCTCACCCTGATAATAGTGCTTCTG
Source organism: Gammaproteobacteria bacterium (assembly GCA_026989495.1). Lineage (GTDB taxonomy): Bacteria > Pseudomonadota > Gammaproteobacteria > S144-34 > S144-34 > S144-34. The sequence continues at coordinate 3,156 of JALSJE010000117.1, forward strand.
GTGGGGCGTCATGATCTCCACGTGGAGCGCGCCGCCCTCGATCTGCGGGATCACGTCCCAGAAGGTGAGCACGCCGCGGAAGTGCTCTTTTTCTCCCCCCTCGGTCTCTTTCCCAAAAAGGACATCTAGCATGGACAAGCCCTGGGCGAGCGTCTTTCCCTTCCCGTCGCGCACCACATAGCGCGGCGCATCGTCCCACTCGCCCCGGAATTCCTCGCCCCACAGCCCCTTTGCGAGCTCGCGGGCGGCCTGGCGCACCACGCCCTTGACCCCGCTGCCCGGGAGATACGGCAGCCCGTAGGGCCACAGGAAGGCGAAGCCGTTCTCGAGCGGATGCTCGTTGCCGAGGCCCGTGGTGAAGGGCGAGACCGCCGTCGCCTCCAGCCGCGCCACCTGTCCGGAAGGCACGACCTCGGCCAATCGAACCTGACGCTCCGCCAGCGCCTTCATCCTGCTCTGATCCGCCTGCCCGAGGCGGACGACGTCCTTCCAGACGGCGCGCGCGCCCTCGTCGTCCTTGCCCCACAGCTCCGGAAAGCTCTTGTGGCGCCGCCGCATCTCCTCGATGGCGGCATCCATACCCTGATTGTCCAGGATAGACCTGAGCCTCGTGCCTTCCCGGCTCCCCGTACACGCAGCCCTCACACGGCGCTCCTGGTCCTCCCGCCTGGCCCAGATCGGGAGGTACATGCCGAAGCGCATCCCGGGCGAGGCCCCCTGGAAGCACCCGCCCAGATATCTGGGAACCGCCGCCACCGGCATCGCTCAGCCCTCCCCCTGCCGTGCGGCGGCCATCTGCCGCAGCCATTTGAGCCAGGCGAAGGCCTCGGCCGTGACCTCCTGGTAGACCCTCGGCTCCGCGTCCATCAGCTTCTCCATGAAGGGCCCGAACTCCGCCGGGAGGTCCGGGAAGCGCTCGTGGAGCCACCGCCGCAGGTGTTCGCCCAGCATCGCATGGCGACCCTCTTTCTGCTCGAGAAAAGCCATGGCTTGCATGAGGCCGGAATTCATGATGAGACCTGGCAAACCTTTTGCGGTCTTGACGTAATCCTCGAATTCGTATGCCAGCCGGTTCCTTGCGTCGGTAACGCAATCCCAGGCATCCCGTGCCCGCTGCTGCTCCAGCGTCTCCCGCTCAGCCATGGCCGCCGCCCTCCACGATCCGCGCCACGACCAGCCCCCGCCCCGTGGTGGCGTCGCCGCCGAGCTGCAGGAGCTTGCCGTCGATGGCGTTCCTGACCTTGAGCATGGCCTCGGCCGCATCGCCCTCCGTCCTGCCGTCCCGGTAGCGGCTCGCCATCACGGGCGCGACGAGGAGCGACTCCGGCGGGAGGTTTTCGGTGTAGAACAGGCCGCCGCTGTCGGCCGTGCCCGTCTCCTCGTTGATGCGCACGTGGGGCTCGACCAGGGTGGCGTGCCCGGCGAAGTAGGCGAAGTCGGTGTCGCTCAGGACGACGAGATGGCGGGTGAGCTTGTCGCGGAAGTAGGCGTGGCCATCGCCCTCCGGCAGGGCGTTGTCCGCGAGCCAGCGCCCGACCGCCGCGACGCCGTCGGCGACCTCCGCCGTGTACTCGAAGGCTTCCAGATGCAGGAGGCGCGCGCCGTCACGCTCCGAGAGGAGCTTCTCGTCCGCGAGGAGGCAGGCGCCTTCCCCGGGGGCCGGCAGCCCGGGCCAGCCCGTCTCCACGCCCACGGCGCCGAGCAGGCGGCGCGCCCGCCCGAGGGCCACGGGGCAGGTGGCGTAGACGTAGCCCTCCTTCAGGCTGCGCACCGGGAAGGCGACGAGCTGGGCGTCGCCGAAGGAGACGGCGCCCGCATGGAGATCGGAGGCACCCGGCTCCGGTCCGAAGATGACGCCCGCGAGCGCCCCGTCTCCGCCGAGGCCCTTCCAGGCGTGGCGGACGGCGCCCTTGATCCCGGAGCCCGCGAAGCAGGGGTGGCCGGTGTGGCGCTCGCGCTGGATGGGGTTGTCGATGACGCCGGTGGCGGTCCCGGCCCCCATGTGGACCGGGCTCACGGCGTAGAGGAACAGGGCTGCACGCTGCTCGAACATGGTCTATACTCTCTCCGTCCTGTCCATGTACATGGTCATGTCTGCATGAAGATCGTCAACGTCCATGAGGCCAAGGCGCGCCTGTCCGAATATCTCGCCGCCGTGGAGCGGGGCGAGGAGATCGTCATCGCCCGCCGCAACAGGCCGGTGGCCCGGCTGGTACGGATCGAGCCGGACAGGCCCAAGAAGCGCCGGCCCTTGGGGCTGGCCAGGGGCATGGGCCGGGTGCCGGACGACTTCAATGCGCCCATGGGCGAGGAAGAGCTGGCCCTGTGGGAGACGCCGGCGCTGACCACCCACGACCCGCGCCACCCCGAGCATGTTCCCGCCAAGGACGGAAAATCCGGCTGAATGGGCCTGCTGCTCGACACCTGCGCCTTCCTGTGGCTGATCTGGGAAGACCGGAAGCTCCCCGCCCCGGCGCGCGAGCTGATCGCCGATGCCGGCACCCCGCTCTTTCTGAGCGCGGTCTCCATCTGGGAAGCCACCAGCAAGCACCTTCTGGGCAAGCTGCCGGTGTATGCGAAGGAGCCGGCGTGGCTGCATTTCGTCCGCCAGCGGGACCGCCACGACATCGCCCCGCTGCCGCTCGACGAGAGCGCCATCCGCCACCTGGAGCATCTCCCGCCGCTGCACAGGGACCCCTTCGACCGCCTGCTGATCTGCCAGGCCATCGAGCACGGCCTGGGCATCGTCACGCCGGACGACCGTATCCGCCGGTACCCGGTCAAGACGCTCTGGGACTGAGGACAGCATCGTTCAGCCTCCCCAGGCGGCCACCGCGACGCGGTTGAAGCCTTCGGCGCGGCGCGGGTTCCGCGCATGCTCCGCCTCGGTCCACAGGCCGCGCGCGGCGAGGCGGCGCAGGTCGTCGGGGCCGACGCCCTCGTCGAGCTCGAGCCAGTACACCGCGCCGGGGGCGACGGCCCGCTCGGCCGCCTTCGGCTCCCAGCGGGCGAGGTCCCAGCCGGAGACGACCTGATATCGGGGCACCGCGGCGCAGACGATCCTGCCGCGGACGCCGTGCAGCTCGAAGCGCACCGCCCCGTCGGCCGGTGCCGCGCCCGGCGGCAGCCAGCCGGCCTCGAAGATCCCCGGCGCCGTCAGCACCAGGCGGCAGCGGCGCGAGGCCGCCACCGCATCCCAGTCCGGCTCCGGCATCGTGAAGCCCTCGAGCGCCCGGAGCACGGCGGCGCGGCCGTCGCCGCCGAGCCGGAGCAGCCCCTCCCGGGGCGGCTCGGCCCCCTCCACGCCGACCAGGAAGCCGGTCGCGCCGGCATGGCGGCCCCCGTCTCCCGGCAGGAGCCGCATGGCGACGGCCTGGACCGTGAAGAGACGCCCGTCGGATGCGCGCCGGGTGTCCGCATCGAGCCCGACGCCCACCCGCTCGTCGTGGAGCCAGAGCTCGCGCGCGTGGACCAGCTCCCCCTCCCCCGCGGGCACCCCGCCGGCGAGGTAGCGCTTCCAGCCGGCGGCGGTCAGCCACCAGCCCGAGGCCGGCTTGGCGCGGCGCGGCTGCGCGAGCACGGGGCGCTTCGGCAGACCCTCCGGGAAGGAGGAGCCGATGCCCTCCGCCAGCCTGCGCGGCCGCATCGCCAGGATCTCCGGCGCGCCGTCCGCGCGCCCGGTCACGACGAGATCCGCCGGCATCGGGAGGACAGGCTCCACGTGGCCGTCGGTTCCCCTGCGGGCGAGGTGGAAGGCCGCGACCGTGAAGGCGCCGGGCGCCTCGGGCGTGCCCAGCTCGGGATCCTCGGGCAGGGCAGCCTGCCGGGCGGGGGCCCAGCCGGGATGCCGGTCGACCAGCATGCGCGCGCGCAGCGCCCCCGCCACCGCCGAGGGCCAGGGCGGCACGAGCGACTCGCCGTAGCTGCCCGCCTCGCCGAAGAGGCGGTTGCCGCGCAGGAAGAGCACGTCCAGCGGCTCGACGAAACGCCAGCTCACCATCCCGCGATCCTCCTCAGCCGTTGCCCGCCGCGCGGGCCTGCCGCCCGTCCACATCCATGCCAACGGTGCGCGTCTCGCGGGCGAGGAACTCGGCCACCGAGAGGAATTCCCTCAGCCATGCCAGCGCACCCCCCTCGCGCTCGCGCCGGCGCAGCGCCAGCGGCGCGATCCTCTCCGCGAGACCGCCTGCACGCGCCTTCTGCTCCTTCGCCTGCGCCTGGCGCCGGAGCTGGTAGGCGAGGAGCTCGGCGAGCATCGCGCCGTCGTCCTCCGGCGGCGGCAGGTCCCGCAGCCAGCCCAGGGTGTTGTAGACCGCCCGGCGCGAGACACCCTCCTCGGCCAGGAAGTCCCGCGTCTCCTCGAGCAGCGGCACCTCATCCCAGGCGAGCACGACCTCGAGCGCCCCGCCCGAGCGCTTGAGCACGCGGATGGCGCAGCGGTCGCGGCCGGCGTCCTTGGCAGCCTTCTCCGCCGCGCGCGCCTCGCGCAGCACGCGCGACAGCGGCGTCTGGTGGTGGGCGACCACGAGCCCCGCGCTCGCCGTCGCGCGTGCGCCCATCATTCGCATCAGGCGCTCTCCAGTCCGCTCCCGGAGCAGCGCGTAGCCGTTCCGCAGACGCAGCGCGGCCTCCCCGGCCGCGACCCCGTCACGGCCGGAGTAGGCGTCGCGCAGGCGCGCGGCGGCGGGGACGAGGTCCGCCACGGGCAGGAGCGCCAGCACGTCGTCGCCGCCGGCGTAGATCAGCTTGCCGAGGCGCTCGACCTCGACCACGTGGGGCGCCACGTGGAGGGCGAAATCGTTGAGCGCGGCTGAGACGGCCACGTGGCGCCCGGGCGAGACCGCCCGGCGCTGGTGCGCGTAGCGGCGCAGCCGCTCGTCCCCTTGCATCCGCTCCTCGAACTTCCCGCGCACCCTCGGATGGAAACTCTCGAGGTAGGTGATCGCCGGCGGCTCGTCACCGGAGCCTTCCTCCTCTCCGGACAGAATCGCGCCCATGCGGTCGCCGTCCATGAGCAGCAGGCCGTAGTAGGTCTCGATCCCAAGACGTGGATTGTCCAAGCCTCTGCGCAAGCTCCCGCGCACCACATCACGCCAGCGGGCCGCCCGGGCGTCGTTCTCCTTGTCTTCCTGGGCGCACTCGAGCAGATCCACGAGCCGGCGGGCGTCCTCGATCGCCCGGTCCGTGCGATCGCGATGCTCCGTGACCAGGCGGCGCGGCAGAACGGTCCAGCCGGCGCCAGCCTCCCGGACCGCGTCCGCAAACCCCTCCGCGGTCAGCCCACCACGCTCGATCCAGGCTCCGAGCTGATGCGCCAGCGCCATCGTGTGCGTGGAGACGACAAAGCGCGGCACCTGGTCCCTTTCCAGCCCGAGCGCGTCCGCCACCTCCTCGGCGAACAGCGTGGGCCACAGGCGCTTGACCGCCGAGAGACCGCCGAGATGCTCCCCTTTGCGCGCCCAGGAAGGCCGCATCCGAGCGATGCGCGTCCAGAGCGTCTCCACGGCGGGCTTTTCTCCCTCGCGGCGCGGCCTGCGCTCGCCGGGCGGCACGCGCCACAGCTTCTCGCCCGTCTCGGTCTCGTCGCGCTCGCGCAGCCATTCGGTCTCGCCGCCGAGGGACTCGCGCCAGCCGTGCTGGCGGAGCTGGCCGAAGGGCCGCACGGCCTTCGCGGCGGCCAGCACCCGCTCGGCGAGATCCGAGACGGCCGGGTAGAGCACGCCCGGATTCGGCACGAAGAAGCGAACGCCCGGCTCCCAGTCGATGGCGCGCGATAGCACCTGCCAGGCGGGCGATGCGAGGAAGCCGCAGGGCTCTCCCTCTTTCGCGCCGAAGAAGGGCGCCATGGCCGCCGACAGCGCCGGCTGGGCATCGTCCACCTGCTTGCCGTCGGCACTCGCGCGGATGAGGGAGAACGGCACCGCCGCCCAGTGCACCTCGGGGAAGCCCTCGAGCTGCTCGCGCATCTGCCGGTAGGCGGGCACCGAATCGTCGCCCACGAGGTCTTCCTTTCCAGCCTCGCGCAAGAGCCGGTCCACCACCTCCTGTCCCTTGCCCTGCAGCCAGCCGCGGACGGCGTCGCGGCAGCGCCCGGCGAGCTCGCGCGCGCGCGAGGCCGGCACCACGGCGACGAACCGGTTGGGCAGGGCCGCGGCGAAGAGCGGGTTGGCGTCGGTGGCGCGGTGCTTCCACCCGCACCCCTTGAACAGCTCGTCCCGGAGCCCCTGCTCGCGCAGCCACAGATCCACCTGCGGCACCCCGCGAAGGCGCGGGAAGAGGATCGCGTCGGGACCCAGCGCCTCGGCCACCGGACGCATGGCCTCCCAGGCGAGCCGCGAGAGCAGGTGCGAGCCGGCCCACAGGTCGGAGGTGGTGCGCGCGGCGGCGATGAAGGGCTGCACCGGCCCGATGGAGAGCGCGAGCAGCGCCGCCTCCCCGTCCGGGTCCGCGGCGAAGGCGCCGGTGAAGGCGGAGACCAGGTCGAGGTGCTCCCAGACGGCGTGGTCGGGCACGCGCGTGTCCGCGGGGAGCAGGCCCCACAGCGCGCCGAGGCGCTGGCCATCGTCGGTCTCGCCCACGACCCGGGGCAGCTCGGGGCCGAAGCGCCAGAAGGCGAGGCACTTCGACCTGGGGTCGTCCCCCGCCCGGTCCACGAGCGCGCGGCACATGTCGAAGCTGCGCCGCTCGATGTCCTCCAGATCGAGATCCTTGAGGGCGCCATGTTCCCGCAGATCGATGGAATGCCCGGACAGGGGATGGACGAGGACGGGCTGGTCGAGCCAGTCCACCCGCACCTCGCCCGGCCACTGCGGGCGGTCGGCGGCAGAGGCCCACCAGTCCGCCCTGGCGATGGGGCCCGCGCGCCCCGCGAGGTCCTGAAGCCCCAGGTGCTCGAGCATGCGCCAGACGGTCCCCTTCTCGTGCGCACGGCGCCCGATGACGAGCGCCTTCTCGGGCGGGTCGTGCAGCATCGCCGCCAGCTTGATCTTCCAAAGGGATTCCATCTTCTCGGTCATCACGCCGCGCCCCTCCTAAGCGATCCATGTCCATCAAGGAAAGCGTGGACCTCCCGCCATACTCGCTCGATCACGCCACGGTCAGGGCTGAAATTCGCCGGTGGCAGGCAAGGCATGTGGAAGATGACTCCATAGGGCTTTCCGGACTCACCCTTTCGCACCTTGAAGCGCAGGCTGTTCGGCAGCCGTAGGCTGGCCCAGGACCTCACGTCGTGATTGGTCACCGGGTAGGCGAGCCAGTGTCTGGGTTCCGGCTGCCTCGCAGCCTTGCCGGAACGGAAGGGAAACCTCGTCCGCAAGCCGATCTTGATCTCAGCAAGCCGCCGCATCAGCTCGCGCCAGTCGCCGGAAGGCTTCGTCACCCAGATCAGCGGCCCTTGGTCATCCGTGCCGACGGCATGGGCCCACTCCCGGTCGAGGCAGTCCCTCCAGGGACGCAGAGGCACCCGGATCTCGGCGGGCAGCGTACCCTCTTCAGGCACGAGCGTGAGCGAGCCCCAGCCGTTGCGTGCTCGGCCGCCAATGGCGCCGTAACGGTCGATTAGCCACAAGACCCGATCGAGCGTCGCGGCATGCGCCGCCGGAAAGGCAAGCATCAAGCGTGCCTCTTCGCCGGCATCGATGGCACGCTTGGCGACGAAACCCTTGCCCTCCTTCCGCCCGAGAAAAGTGCCCTTCTTATCCTTGCTGTAGTTCAGGGGGCCGTATCCCAGGTACAGGTGGGCACCGATCTTCCTACCCCCCTGCCCCACCTCGGGATGGAAGACCTGTGGGTCTCCACCCCACTCCTTCATGCCGCCCTCGTCCCAGCGCGACAGCCGAAGCCGCACGCGGCTCTGTGCGCTCTCGCCGTCGGCCGCGGCACCGAACAGCGCGCTCTCGGCACGGCGCATTGCTTCAATGCCGACGCGGTAGTGGCTCTGGTCTGCGTAAACGACCCGCCACCATTCGCGCAGGAGGTGCTTGAAGGGTGGCGTGCGCCAGGCGCCGGCCTGCCCGGCGTCGCCCAGGAAGGCTGGGGTGGTGAACTCCAGCCGGAAGGTGCGC
>JALSJE010000118.1 GCA_026989495.1 Gammaproteobacteria bacterium
GCGCCGCCCGAGCGGCTCGCCGCCGCCACCGTCGAGGCCGTGACGGAAGGCGCGCAGCGCCCGGCCCCCGCCGGGGGGAAGGCGGCGACCGAGGACGTGGAAGCGTACGGTCATGGCGGCACGAAGAAGGAGCTCCCGCCCTCGGAGGTTGAGCACGAAGGAGCCGCCTCTGGTGCGGGAGATGCGGCGGCGCCGGGCGAGAGGCGGCCGCGCCCGCCCGACCCTGCGGGGCGCTCCTCGTCGGGGGGGGCGGAAAGGCCGGCCGGCGGAGAGGGGGATGCGCCCGTGCCGGTCCAGCCCAAGGCATCGCCGACGGCCGAGACCGGGGATGCCGGACCGCTGGGCCCGGCCTGGGTGATGGCCCAGCCCGCGGAGGCCTGGACCGTGCAGGTGCTGGGCGCGAGCCGGCGTGAGGCCCTCCTCGCCTACGCGCGCCGCCACCGCTTCCCGCCCGGGCCGCTGGCCTGGCTCGAGACCCGGCGCGCGGGGCGCCCCTGGTTCGTGCTCCTGCACGGGCGCTTCTCCGACAAGGCCGCCGCGCGCGCGGCCGTCCGGAGGCTCCCCGCGGCCGTGCGCCGGGCCGGGCCCTGGCCGCGCCGCTTCGGCGAGCTCCAGCGCATCGCCGTGGGCCAGCGCCGGCAAAAGGCGCGCTGAGCCAAGGGCTTCCACGCCGGCCGTGCGATTGAAGGCCGCTCGCGGCGGCCGCTATACTGGTGGGCCGCTTCGCGGCCGGCCCGGGGGTATCCACCGCCCGCCCACCGCCGAGGCGGGGTGCCGCCGTGCGCCCTGAGGAAGCGCCGTTCCCGAACACACGACGCCGGAGCCCGTCAGCGTGGTGAAGGAGACTCTCCCGCGACCCGGCCGCCACGGCCTCTACCGCCCGGAGTTCGAGCGCGCGAGCTGCGGCTTCGGGCTCATCGCCCACATGGACGGGCGCGCCAGCCACTGGCTGGTGCGGACCGCCATCGGCGCGCTCGCGCGCCTCACCCACCGCGGGGCCATCGCCGCCGACGGCAAGACCGGCGACGGCTGCGGGCTGCTGCTCGCCCGCCCCGATGCCTTCCTGCGCGCGGCTGCCGCCGAGGCCGGCATCCCGCTGGGCGAGCGCTACGCGGTGGGCATGGTCTTTCTGAGCCCCGAGCCGGACCGCGCGGAGGCCGCGCGCCGGCGCCTGGAGGCCGAGCTCGAGCGCGAAGGCTTCGCCGTGGCCGGCTGGCGCGAGGTCCCCACCGACCCGTCGGCCCTGGGCGCGGAGGCCATCCGCTCCCAGCCGCGCATCGAGCAGGTCTTCGTCACGCCGCCCGCGGCGCTGGACGACGACGGCGTCGAGCGGCGCCTGTACGTGGCGCGCCGGCGCGCCGAGCTCGCCCTCGAGCCCGAGGACCCGGTCTTCTACGTCCCGAGCCTCTCGGCGCGCGTCATCGCGTACAAGGGCCTCATGATGCCGGCCAACCTGCCGGCCTTCTATCGGGACCTGGGCGATGAGCGCATGGCCGCCCCGCTCGTGGTCTTCCACCAGCGTTTCTCGACCAACACCTGGCCCCAGTGGCGGCTCGCCCAGCCCTTCCGGTATCTCGCGCACAACGGCGAGCTCAACACCATCCGCGGCAACCGCAACTGGGCCGTGGCGCGCGCGCACAAGTTCACGAGCCCCGTGCTGCCCGAGCTGGGTGAGCTCACCCCGCTCGTCTCCATGGAGGGCTCGGACTCGTGCAGCCTCGACAACATGCTCGAGGCCCTGCTCGCCGGGGGCATGGACCTCTTCCGCGCCGTGCGCCTGCTCATCCCGCCGGCGTGGCAGAACGTCGAGACCATGGACCCCGATGCGCGCGCCTTCTACGAGTACCATTCCATGCACATGGAGCCGTGGGACGGGCCCGCGGGCATCGTGCTCACCGACGGCCGCCACGCCGCCTGCGTGCTCGACCGCAACGGCCTGCGCCCGGCGCGCTACGTCATCACGCGCCACCCCGAGGTGGAGGGCGAGCCGCGCGCCGAGGGCGAGTGGTCCGGCTGCGTCATCACGCTCGCCTCCGAGATCGGCGTCTTCGACTACGAGCCGGAGCGGGTGGTGCGCAAGGGCCGCCTCAAGCCCGGCGAGATGATCGCCGCCGACACCTGGACCGCCACCCTGCACGAGCCCGAGGCCATCGAGCGCGAGCTCGCCGGGCGTCATCCCTGGCGTCGGTGGCTGGACCGGCATGCCCGGCGGCTGGAGTCCGGCCTCGACGACGGCGTGCTCACCGGCGCGCCCATGGACCGCGCCACCCTCGACGCCTACCAGAAGCAGTTCCAGGTCACCTTCGAGGAGCGCGACCAGGTGCTGCGCGTGCTGGCCGAGGCCGGCCAGGAGGCGGTCGGCTCCATGGGCGACGACACCCCGCTGCCCGTGCTCTCGAAGCGCCCGCGCAGCCTCTACGACAGCTTCCGCCAGCAGTTCGCGCAGGTCACCAACCCGCCCATCGACCCCCTGCGCGAGCAGATCGTGATGTCGCTCGAGACCCTGCTCGGACGCGAGCGCAACCTGTTCGAGGTCACCCCGGAGCACGCCGCGCGCCTCATCATCGACTCGCCCGTGCTCTCCGAGGGCAAGTTCCGCCGCCTGCTGGAGCTCGATGGGCCGGACTACGCCGTCGCGCGCCTGGACCTCACCTGGCCCGCCGACGGGAGCCTCCGTGCGGCCATCGAGCGGCTGTGCGAGGAGGCCGTGGCGGCGGTGCGCGCGGGCAAGGTGATCCTGGTGCTGAGCGACCGCGGCATCGCCCCCGACCGGCTCCCGGTGCACGCGCTGCTCGCCACCGGCGCCGTGCACCACCGCCTCATCCGCGAGGGGCTGCGCTGCGACGCCAACCTCGTGGTCGAGACCGCCACCGCGCGCGACCCTCACCACTTCGCCTGCCTCATCGGCTACGGCGCGACCGCCGTCTACCCCTATCTCGCCTACGAGTGCCTGCACGACATGGTGCGCGACGGCGAGATCCCCGAGGAGCGGGCCGGGACGCTGGCGCAGGCCTACCGCCGCGGCATCTGCAAGGGCCTCTACAAGATCCTCTCCAAGATGGGGATCTCCACCATCGCCAGCTACCGCGGCGCGCAGCTGTTCGAGATCGTGGGCCTGCACGAGGAGGTCGTCGAGCTGTGCTTCCCGGGCACGGTGAGCCGCGTGCAGGGCATGGGCTTCGCGGACCTGGAAGCCGACGTGCGGGCGCTGGCCCGCCGTGCCTGGAACCCGCGCAAGCCCATCGAGCATGGCGGGCTCCTCAAGTTCGTGCACGGCGGCGAGTACCACGCCTACAACCCGGACGTGGTGCAGGCCCTGCGCAAGGCCTGCGCCAGCGGCCGCTACGAGGACTACCGCGAGTTCGCGCGCCTGGTGAACGAGCGCCCGCCGGCGACCCTGCGCGACCTGCTCAGGCTGCGCACCGACGTCGAGCCCGTGCCGCTCGAGGAGGTCGAGCCGGTCGAGGCCATCGTCCGGCGCTTCGACACCGCCGCCATGTCGCTGGGGGCGCTTTCGCCCGAGGCCCACGAGACCCTGGCCGAGGCCATGAACCGCCTCGGCGGGCGCTCCAACTCCGGCGAGGGCGGAGAGGATCCGGCGCGCTACGGCACCCTCAGGATGTCCAAGATCAAGCAGGTGGCCTCGGGCCGCTTCGGCGTCACGCCCCACTACCTGGTCAACGCCGAGGTCCTGCAGATCAAGATCGCCCAGGGCGCCAAGCCCGGCGAGGGCGGCCAGCTCCCGGGACACAAGGTCAATGAGCTCATCGCGCGGCTGCGCTACTCGCGCCCCGGCGTGGCGCTCATCTCGCCGCCGCCCCACCACGACATCTACTCCATCGAGGACCTGGCCCAGCTCATCTACGACCTCAAGCAGGTCAACCCCGCAGCCCTCGTCTCGGTCAAGCTCGTGGCCGAGGCGGGCGTGGGCACCATCGCCGCGGGCGTGGCCAAGGCCTATGCCGACCTCATCACCATCGCCGGCCACGACGGCGGCACCGGCGCGAGCCCCATCACCTCCGTCAAGTACGCGGGCTCCCCCTGGGAGCTGGGGCTGACCGAGACCCACCAGACCCTGCGCGCCAACGACCTGCGCGGGCGCGTGCGCCTGCAGGCCGACGGCGGCCTCAAGACCGGCCTCGACGTGGTCAAGGCCGCCATCCTCGGCGCCGAGAGCTTCGGCTTCGGCACCGCGCCCATGATCGCCATGGGCTGCAAGTACCTGCGCATCTGCCACCTCAACAACTGCGCCACCGGCGTCGCCACCCAGGACAAGGTGCTGCGGCTCAAGCACTTCAAGGGCAGCGTCGAGGCGGTCATGAACTACTTCCGCTTCGTGGCCCAGGAGGTGCGTGAATGGATGGCACGCCTCGGCGTGCGCCGCCTCGAGGAGCTGATCGGCCGCACCGACCTGCTCGAGGTCCTGCCGGGCGAGACCGCGCGCCAGCGCCGCCTCGACCTCGCACCGCTCCTTTCGGACGGCGGCGCCGCGCCCGACAAGCCGCAGCACTGCCAGGTCGAGCGCAACGAGCCCTTCGACAAGGGGGAGCTCGCCGAACGCATGGTGCGCGATGCCCTGCCCGCCATCGAGGCCAAGGCCGGGGGCGAGTTCCATTACGAGGTCCGCAACCACCATCGCTCCATCGGCGCGCGGCTCTCGGGCGAGATCGCACGCCGCTACGGCAACGACGGCATGAGCGACGCCCCCATCACCGTGCGCCTCAGGGGCACCGCCGGGCAGAGCTTCGGCGTCTGGAACGCGGGCGGGCTGCACCTCTACCTCGAGGGCGACGCCAACGACTACGTCGGCAAGGGCATGGCTGGCGGCAAGATCGTCATCCACCCGCCGCCGGAGGCGCCGCTCGAGAGCCACCGCAACGTCATCATCGGCAACACCTGCCTCTACGGCGCCACCGGCGGGCGCCTCTACGCGGCCGGGCTCGCGGGCGAGCGCTTCGCCGTGCGCAACTCCGGCGCCGTCGCCGTGGTCGAGGGCGTGGGCGACCACGGCTGCGAGTACATGACCGGCGGCGTGGTGGTGGTGCTCGGCCCCACCGGGCTCAACTTCGGCGCCGGCATGACCGGCGGCTTCGCCTTCGTGCTCGACCTCGACAACGGCTTCGTGGACCGCTACAACCACGAGCTCATCGACATCCACCGCGTCCACACCGAGGCCATGGAGGCCCACCGCGCCTATCTCCGCGGCCTCATCGAGGCGCACGTGGCCGAGACCGGCAGCCGCTGGGCACGCGGCATCCTGGAGGGCTTCGGCGAGCACCTGCCGCGCTTCTGGCTGGTCAAGCCCAAGGCGGCCGACCTCCAGACCCTCCTCGACACCCTCCTGCAGGCGGCCTGAGGCGGGGCGGCGCGCCATGTCCACCAGGAACGTCATGCAGTTCGTCGAGGTCCCGCGCCAGGACCCGCCCAAGCGCGAGGCCGCCGCGCGCGCGCGCGAGTGGGGCGAGATCTACGGCCACTTCGATCCGGAGACCGCCGCCGTGCAGGCCGGCCGCTGCCTCGCCTGCGGCAACCCCTACTGCGAGTGGAAGTGCCCGGTCCACAACTACATCCCCAACTGGCTCAAGCTCGTCGAGGAGGGCAACCTGATGGAGGCGGTGGAGCTGTGCCACCGCACCAACTCGCTGCCGGAGATCTGCGGCCGGGTCTGCCCGCAGGACCGCCTGTGCGAGGGCGCCTGCACCCTCAACGACGGCTTCGGCGCCGTCACCATCGGCGCGGTCGAGAAGTACATCACCGACGAGGCCTTCGCCCGCGGCTGGCGCCCCGACCTCTCCCGCGTCAAGGACACGGGCCGGCGTGTGGCCGTGGTCGGCGCCGGGCCCGCCGGGCTCGCCTGCGCCGACGTGCTGATCCGCAACGGCGTGCGCCCCGTGGTCTACGACCGCTACCCCGAGATCGGGGGGCTGCTGACCTTCGGCATCCCACCGTTCAAGCTGGAGAAGGAGGTCGTGCGGCGCCGGCGCGCGATCCTCGAGGGCATGGGGGTGGAGTTCGTGCTCGGCACCGAGGTGGGACGCGACATCCCCTTCGCGCGCCTGCTCGAGGAATACGACGCCGTCTTTCTCGGCATGGGCGCCTACACCTACATGCGCGGCGGCTTCCCCGGCGAGGAGCTGCCCGGTGTCCACGAGGCGCTGCCCTACCTCATCTCCAACGTCGAGCGCCTGCTCGGGCTCGAGCGGGATCCCTCGGCCTTCATCGACATGGCGGGCCGGCGCGTGGTGGTGCTGGGCGGCGGCGACACCGCCATGGACTGCAACCGCACCGCCATCCGCCAGGGCGCGGCCAGCGTCACCTGCGTCTACCGCCGCGACGAGGCCAACATGCCGGGCTCGCGCCGCGAGGTGCTCAACGCCAGGGAAGAGGGCGTGCGCTTCCTGTGGAACCGCCAGCCCGTGGCCATCCTCGGCGAGGGCCGCGTGGAGGCCGTGCGCGTGGTGCAGACCCGTCTCGGCGAGCCCGACGAGCGCGGCCGCCGCCGCCCCGAGCCCGTGCCCGGCACCGAGGAGGAGATCCCCGCCGACCGCGTCGTCATCGCCTTCGGCTTCCGCCCGAGCCCCCAGCCCTGGTTCGCCGAGCACGGCATCGAGGTGGACGCGCGCGGGCGCGTGAAGGTGCGCACCGACGAGGCTGACGGCCCCCTGCACCAGACCACCAACCCCAAGGTCTTCGCCGGCGGCGACATGGTGCGCGGCTCCGACCTCGTGGTCACCGCCGTGTGGGAGGGCCGCCGCGCCGCCGAGGGCATCCTCGACCACCTCGGCGTGTAGGCGCGTCCTGCGGCCGCATGCCCCTCCCCGCCGCAGGCGCGGCTTCCGGCCCCAGGATTCCTTATCCTCCGTAGGCGCGGCTTCCAGCCGCGCCACAGGGCAGGGCCGCGCCGGGGCCGGCAGGATGCCGGCCCCACGGAAAGGATGGGCGGACGAGGCATCCGCCGCGGTTCTTTTCCCCGTGGGCATCCCCGCTTTTCGTAGGCGCGGCTTCCAGCCGCGCCACAGGGCAAGGCCGCGCCGGCCCCCGATGAGGGCGGCGCGGCCGCAGGCCCGCTGCCCGGAGGCCAACTTCCCCGCGCTTCCTGCTACCATCAGGCGCCATGAGCGAGCTGCGCAACGACCGGCTGCTTCGGGCGCTCGCGCGCGAGCCGGTGGACGCCACCCCCATCTGGATCATGCGCCAGGCGGGGCGGTATCTCCCGGAGTACGGCGCCACGCGCGAGCGTGCCGGCAGCTTCCTCGAGCTCTGCCGCACGCCCGAGCTCGCCTGCGAGGTGACGCTGCAGCCGGTCGAGCGCTTCGACCTGGACGCCGCCATCGTCTTCTCCGACATCCTCACCGTGCCCGACGCCATGGGGCTCGGCCTCTACTTCGTCGAGGGCGAGGGCCCGCGCTTCGAGCGCACCGTGCGCACCGAGGCCGACGTGGAGGCCCTGCGCGAGCCCGAGCCCGAGCGGGATCTCGCCTACGTCCTCGAGACCATCCGGCTCGCACGCGCGGGGCTCGCAGGCCGCGTGCCGCTCATCGGCTTCTCCGGCAGCCCGTGGACGCTCGCGGCCTACATGGTCGAGGGCGGCGGCAGCCAGCACTTCGCGCGCGTCAAGGCCATGGCCTACGACCGCCCGCGCGTGCTCGAGGCCCTGCTGGAGCGGCTGGTGGCCGCCGTCACGGCCTACCTCAACGCCCAGGTGCGCGCCGGCGCCCAGGCCCTGATGCTCTTCGACACCTGGGGCGGCATCCTCGACCCGCGCCTGTTCCGTACCCTCTCGCTCGAGCCCATCCGGCGCGTGGTGGCCGGGCTCGTGCGCGAGCACGAGGGCCGGCGCGTGCCCGTGATCGTCTTCGTCAAGGGCGCGGGCCAGTGGCTGGAGGCGCTGGCGGAGACCGGCTGCGACGCCCTCGGGCTCGACTGGACCGTGGATCTCGCCGCGGCGCGCCGCCGCGTGGGCGACCGCGTGGCGCTCCAGGGCAACCTCGACCCCTGCGCCCTCTACGCCGCCCCGGAGCGCATCCGCGAGGAGGCCGCCCGGCTCCTCGAGGCCTACGGCCACGGCAGCGGCCACGTCTTCAACCTCGGCCACGGCATCCACCCCGACACCGAGCCCGGCCACGTGGCCGCCCTCGTCGAGGCCGTGCACGCCCTCAGCCGCCGCTACCACGGCTGAGGGCGGGGTGGCGGCGTGACCGGGCTCGCGGAAGCAAGGGCCCGGAAATTGCAAGGATGAGCCTTCGGCGATGGACGCTGCCAGGAACACGTCACCACGGCGCCCTGCGCTCCGGCTCGACAGCCTGGGCGCGCGCTATCTCGCCTTCGCGGTGCTCGCCGGTGCCGCGGTGGTGGCCTTCGTGGCCCTGCTCCACCACGAGGTCACGCGCCAGACCGCGCGCAGCGCCGAGGGGCTGGCCACTGCCGCGCGCGTCCAGCACCTCACCCAGCGGCTGCGCAACCACCTCTGGCTCGCCGACTTCCGCCTCCATGCCCTGCTGCTGAGCCCGCGGCGCGAGCGCGGCGAGGCCGTGCTCGAGGCGCTGGTCTCCGCGCGCGGCACGGCCCGGGCGCTGGCCGCCGAGCGCCTGGCCGGCGAGGGCGCGCGCGCGGTCGAGGCGCTCGAGCGCACGCTCGCGCGCCTCGACCGGGAGGTGCGCCGCCTGCTCGCCCTGCGCGAGGACCCCGCGCAGACCTACCCGGCGCTTCCCATCATGAACGGCTCCCACCTGCCCGCGAACCGGCGCTTCGCCACCGCCGTCGACGAAGCCATCCGGGCCCTGGAGGCCGACGACCCGCCGGTCGCGCGCTGGGCGCTCTACCGGCGCCTGGTGGCGCTGCGGGACCTGTGGCGGCGCACGGTGCTCGCCTTCCGCGGCGCGCTGGTGCTGCTCACCGTCTTCCAGTACACCCCGGAGGACGCCGAGGCCATGGAGCGCGACGCGCGCCTGCTCGCCGACGAGGTCGAGCGCGAGGTGCAGGCGCTGGAGCGCCTGGCCGGGCGGGATGCGCTCCCGCTCGAGGTGGAGGCGGCCGTTGCGGCGATGCGTGCGGCCCTGGACGAATGGCGCGAGGGCTTCGAGCGCATCGTCGCCATCCGCAAGGCCGGCTTCTGGCGCGCCGACGTGGAGCTGCTCGCCACCCGGGTGCGGCCCCTCGTGGCCGAGCTCTTCGGCCTGCTGGATGCCGTCGACCGGGCCGCGGCGGCGCTCGGGCGCGGCGAGGCCGAGCGGGTGGAGCGGGCCGCGCGCCGGGCGAGCGCCGCGCTGTGGGCCTTCGCCGTGATCGGGCTGCTGGTGGTGGCCCTGGGCTACGTGTACTTCGAGCGCAGCGTGCTGCGGCCCGTGCGCGAGGTCGCGCGCGGGCTGCGCGGCGGCGTGGGCGGGCGCACCCCGGACCCCGTCCACGGCGCCGCCACCCGCGAGACGCGGGAGCTGGTGGAGGCCTTCCAGAGCATGTGGCACGAGGTGCAGCGCCGGCAGGAGGCCCTCGAGCACCAGGCCCTGCATGATGCGCTCACGGGCCTGCCCAACCGCGTGCTCATGCACGACCGCCTCGCCCAGGCCATCGCCATGGCCGAGCGCGCCCGCGGCGGTGTGGCGCTCATGCTCATGGACCTCGACGGCTTCAAGGAGGTCAACGACACCCTCGGCCACCAGGCCGGCGACGCCATCCTCGTGCGCGTGGCCGAGCGCCTGCGCGAGGTGCTGCGCCGCGCCGACACCGTGGCCCGCCTCGGCGGCGACGAGTTCGGCATCGTGGTCCCCCAGGCCGGCGCGGAGGAGGCCGGGCAGGTGGCGCGCAAGGTGCTCGCCGCGCTCGCCCGCCCCATGCGCGTCGAGGGCCACAACCTCTACGTGGGCGCCAGCATCGGCATCGCCCTCTACCCCGAGCACGGAACCGACCCCTTCCAGCTCCTGCGCCATGCGGACGTCGCCATGTACCAGGCCAAGCGCGCCGGCCGCGGCTACGCCTTCTACGAGGAGCGGCTCGACGAGCACAGCGTGGCGCGGCTCGCGCTGCTCGGCGACCTGCGCGAGGCCATCCACGGCGGGGGCCTGCGCCTGCACTACCAGCCCAAGGTGCGCATCGCCGACGGCGCCGTGGTCGGCGTGGAGGCGCTCGCACGCTGGCGCCACCCCGAGCGCGGCGACATCCCGCCCGAGGAGTTCATCCCGCTGGCCGAGAAGGCCGGGCTCGTGCAGCCGCTCACGCAGTGGGTGCTGAGCGAGGCGCTCGCCCAGTGCTCGCGCTGGCGCCGCCGCGGGCTCAGGCTCTCCGTCGCCGTCAACCTCTCCGCCTGGAACCTGCACGACCGCGACCTCCCCCGCCAGGTGCTCGCCGCCCTCCAGGGCTTCGGCCTGCCGCCGGGGGTGCTCACGCTGGAGATCACCGAGTCGGCGGCCATGGCCGAGCCCGGGCGCGCCCGCGACGTGCTCGGCGAGCTTCACCGGCAGGGCGTGCGCATCGCCATCGACGACTTCGGCACTGGCTTCTCCTCGCTCGCGCACCTCAAGCAGCTCCCCGCCCACGAGCTCAAGATCGACAAGTCCTTCGTCACCGACCTGTGCCGCGACGAGGACGACGCCGTCATCGTGCGCTCGCTCATCGACCTCGGCCACAACCTCGGCCGCGAGGTGGTGGCCGAGGGCGTCGAGGACCGCGACACCTGGGACATCCTCGCCATCCTCGGCTGCGACTACGCCCAGGGCTGGCACGTCGCCCGCCCCATGCCGGCCGAGCGGCTGGGCGCGTGGCTGCGCGCGCGCGAGGGCGTGGCCGCCGCCTGGGCCGCGGGCGGCGCCGCCGGCAGCGCCGAAGGCGCCCCCGGCACCGCCCCTTCCGCCACCCGCCGCGCGCCCCCGTGATCCCCTCCCCCCTTGCGGGGGGAGCCCCCGCAAATCCCCCTCCCCCCGCTTGCGGGGGGAGGGCCGGGGAGGGGGAAGCGGTTCCGGCCGCGCGGCCCCTTTCCCTCGTTGTCGCGGCTTCCAGCCGCGCCGTGGGGCCGGCATCCCCATCCCTCCGTAGGCGCGGCTGCCGGCCGCATGAACCCTTTCTCCGTAG
>JALSJE010000119.1 GCA_026989495.1 Gammaproteobacteria bacterium
TCACGATGCGACGCGGAGCGATCCGCTGCGGGAATGCACCGGCACTGAAGAAGAGGCGTTCAGGTTCTTCTCCGGATCATGGGGGATCAGGCAAAGGCGCAAGGGATCACAGCTCGCCGAACGGCAGGGCCGTCACGCCCGGGCCGAGGGGAAGCATGACATCGCCCGGATGCACCACGTATCCCGGCAACGCCTTGTCACCGAGATCCTTCTGGAATGTCCTGATTGCGGAGGCCATGGCAGGGCGTGGCGTCGCGGTCAGCTTCACCTCGATGGGAACGAGCTTGCCCCCGGTCTCCACCACGAAATCCACTTCCGTTCCCGCGGTGGTACGCCAGAAGTGGATCTGCGGGTCGAGGCCGCGATGCGTCAGGGTCTTCACGATCTCGGAGAGCACAGCGGTCTCCATGATGGCGCCTCCCATGGGGCCGGAAGCCGCGTGCTCGGGATCTCTCAGGCCGGCGAGGTGACAGAGGGTGCCGACATCCGTGAAATAGACTTTCGGCGTCTTGACGAGCCTTTTGCCGACGTTGGCGAAGTACGGGCGAAGCACGATCACCTGGTAAGTGGCTTCCAGCACGGAGAGCCACGCCTTGGCCGTGTTGACCGCGACACCCAGATCCCGGGCGATATCCGTCAGATTCAGGGGCTGGGCGCTTCTGGCCGCCAGGATCCGGATGAAATCCCGGAACTGGGACAGGTCTCCCACCTGCCTGAGCGTGCGCACGTCCCGTTCGAGGTATGTCTGGATGTAGCTCCCGTGCCAGAGGACCGGGTCCCGCCTCGGGTTTGCGGCAAGCTCGGGATAACCGCCTCTCAGGAATCCTTTCCAGAGCTCGCGGTATGCGAGAGGCTTCCCCCTGGACGGCCGGCGCCTGGTCTCCCATGCCAGGGGAGCCTGGGGCCTTCCCTCGATCTCACGCCTCGACAGCGGGAGCAGGCGGAGCATCGCGGCGCGCCCTGCCAACGATTCGGTCACCTTCTCCATGAGCAAAAGGTTCTGCGAGCCGGTCAGCAGGAATTGCCCGCTCCTGTGCCGCTCGGCGTCGATCTTCTCCTTGATGTAGGGAAAGAGCGCCGGAGCGTACTGCACCTCGTCGAATATCACGGGCGGCGGGAACATTTCGAGGAAGGCGCGCGGGTCTCTCTCCGCGGACGCCCGCACGTCCGGCGGTTCCAGGGAAACGTAGCGATAGCGCTTTCCGAAGAGGTGCTGCAGGAGCGTCGTCTTGCCGGATTGGCGCGGTCCGGTCAGCACCACGGCGGGGAATTCGGCGGCCGCTTTCCTGAGGACCGGCTCCAGCGATCTCTTGATATAGGCCGGGCTGGTGGCGCGTCTCATAAGTGTAAATTCTGCATTCAGAATGCATGATTTCAACCTGAATGCCGGGAGCGCTTCCTCGCCCGATTTCCTGAAGGGGCTGGAACGGTTCCGGGCGCCGGGTTGTCTGACATGGCGCGGCGGATGTGGCTATAATAGTCACATGAAATCGGTGTCGGTGAGCGAGGCCAAGGCGCACCTGAGCCGCATCCTCGGGTGGGTGCGGGCCGGAGAGACCGTCTATATCCTGGATCGTGGCGTGCCGGTGGCGCGGCTCGAGGCGGTAGGCGGGAAGTGCCCGGAGGCATTGAAGGTCCTGGAGCGATCGGGCCTGGTGCGGCGCGGCAGCGGCTGCAGAAGGCTTCGAGCCTCGCCGGTGCCTGTGGAAGGGAGCGTGCTGGAGCTTCTGCTCGAGGAGCGGCGCGAGGGGCGATGAGGTTCTGGGACAGCTCGGCGCTCGTGCCGCTGGTGGTGCAGGAGCCCTCCAGCGGAATGATGACCGGGCTGCTCGCCCGCGATCCGGATTGTCTCGTGTGGTGGGCGACGCCGGTGGAGATCGGATCGGCCCTGGCCCGGCTCGAGCGGGAATCGGCCCTGCCGCCAGCGGTGGGACGCCGGGCCAGGCGCCGCCTGGAGACCCTGGCCGAGGCGTGGCACGAGGTGCGGCCCCTGGACGCCGTGCGCCGCGAGGCAGGGCGCCTGCTGCGTGTCCATCCGTTGCGGGCGATGGATGCGCTGCAGCTTGCCGCAGCCGTGACCGCCGCGCAGGCGCTGGGCGGCCCGGGGGCGCTGCCTTTCGTGTGTCTGGACCGCCGCCTCTCGGAGGCGGCGGCGAGGGAGGGGTTCCCCGTCGAGCCGGAACCTGCCTGAGCAGGCGCTTCCGGCCGCTCCGGCTTGATCCGTCGCGTCTGTTCGTCTAGCGTTGGGGCATCGCCCCATTCGATCGTCTGCACAGGAGGTGCGCCATGGACACGGAACGGTCCGTCGTGCTCCCGTTCGCCCCCGTCCGGGGGCTCACCCTGATCGAGCTGCTCGTGGCGCTGGCCGTGCTGGCGGCGCTGCTCGCCGTGGCCGTGCCGGGGCTGGGCGCCTTCATCGCGGATGGCCGGACGGCCGGCGCGGTGAACGGCCTGGTGGGAAGCCTCGCGCTTGCGCGTACCGAGGCGGTACGGCGCGGGCGGAAGGTGGTGCTGTGCCCGAGCGGCGATGGGCTGGCCTGCGATCCGCCGGGCGCCTACCGCTGGGAAGGGGGCTGGATCGTCTTCGCCGACCTCGACGGGGACCGCGAGCGTGGTCCCGCCGAGCCGGTGCTACGGCGCGGCGGGCCCCTCGAGGGTGTGCGGCTGGAGAGCAGCCCCGGCCGCACCCGCATCGTCTTCCGGCCCCTGGGGACCTCGGGCGGCTCCAACGCGAGCTTCACCTTCTGTCCGGAGGGAGCGGCGCCGCCGCGGGTGGTGTGCCTGTCCAACACGGGGCGCGCGCGCCTGAGCGCCACCCGCTGCGACGGTACGCCCGTCGCGTGCCCTTGACGCAGCCGGACCGCCGCGAAGCAACCCTGAAGCTCGGGGGAATCGGAAGGAAGGGCTGAAGGAGTCGATGATCAATCCGCTGCGCGGATCGATCGGCACGATAGCGCTTCGCATACCATTTCGATCTTTCGTCGTATCGTCATGCGCATCCATCCCTAGTGCATGGACCGTTCCGCGGCCACGCTTGCCGCGGGGGTGGTCTGGGAATCCGTGCGACGGATCGGCAGAGTTTTCGGATAGAGGGGTAGGGGCCGTCAGCCGATGGGTGACGGAGGGTTGGGCGGGCGCGTGCGGCGGCGACGGTGCTTGCGCACCACCCACCAGCGCCACAGCCCCCGGGCGGTGGCGTAGCCCGCCGCGGCACTGGCCGCGCCCATCACGAGGCATCCCAGCAGGAGTGGGCGCCAGACGATCCCCAGCTCGCTGCTGAGCCAGCTCCAGGAGAGTTCGAAGTCGAAGTGCTCGGGGGTGGTGCCCATCAGCAGGGCGCCCACCTTGTAGGCGAGGTAGAACAGGGGCGGCATGGTGACCGGGTTGGTGATCCACACGGTCACCACCGCGATGGGGAGGTTCACCCGCAGGGCGATGGCGGCCGCCGCCGCGAGCGCCATCTGGAAGGGCACCGGGATCCAGGCCATGAAGAGCCCGGCGGCGAAGCCGCCCGCCACGGAGCGGCGGTTGAGGTGCCAGAGGTTGGGGTCGTGCAGGCGATGGCCGAAGCGCGCGAGGTGCGGGTGCTCGCGGAAGGTGTGATGGTCCGGCAGGTACTTTCTGAGAAGCCGCTTCGGCATAATCCGTTTCCGGCGCTTGCAGGGCGCCCATTATCCATGCTCGGGCCCGTCAGGGAGAGGAGGGCATGCTGGCCGCAGGGAGCGTGGCCTTTCTCGCCGGAGTCCTGCTGCTGCACCGCCTGCCGGCGGTCCCCGCCCCAGGGTGGCTCGCGGCCGTGGGGCTGCTGGCTCTGCTCACGGCGCTCGCTGCCGGCCGCCTGTGGGGCCCGCGGCCGCGCGCTGCCCTGGCGCTGGCGCTCGCGGCCTGGACCGCCGCGGGCTTCGCCCGGGCGCTCGCCGACGCCCTGCGCTGGGAGGCCGCGGCGCTGCCGCCCGCCCTGGAAGGGCGCGACCTCGTGCTGGAGGGCGTGGTGGCGGGCCTTCCGGAGCCCCGTCCCCACGGGGTCCGTTTCCGCTACCGGCCCGAACGGGTGACCGCGCCCGGTGCGGGCCGGGCACTTCCCGTGCCGGGCGAGCTGCGGCTCGCCTGGTTCGGCCGCCCCCCGCCGCTCGCGCCCGGGGAGCGCTGGCGTCTCACGGTGCGGCTCAAGCGCCCCGCGGGCTTCATGAACCCGGGCGGCTTCCGCTACGAGGACTGGCTCTATCGCCACGGCTTCGCCGGCACGGGCTATGTGCGCGGCGGCTCCAGGCTTACCCAGCCGCAAGGCCACCACGTGGACCGCCTGCGCCAGCGGCTGCGCGCGCGGCTGCGGGCGGCGCTCGGCGGTCATCCGCTCACCGGCCCCCTCACGGCGCTCGCGCTCGGCGACCGCAGCGCCATGACGCCGGGGCAGTGGGCCACGCTGCGGGCGACGGGCACGGGCCACCTGATGGCCATCTCCGGGCTGCACGTCGGGCTGGTGGCGGGCCTCGCACTGGCCCTGGCGGCGTGGTGCTGGGCCCGCGTGCCCATGCTCGCGCACCGCTGGCCGGCGCGGGGGCCCGCGGCGGTGGCGGGCCTCGCCGCCGGCGGCGCCTACGCCGCGCTGGCCGGCTTCTCCGTGCCCACGCAGCGCGCCCTGGTGATGCTGGCGGTGGGGCTCGCCGCGCTCGCCTGGGGGCGGGGCCGCGCGCCTGCGCGCGCGCTCGGGCTCGCCCTGATCGCGGTGCTGGCGATCTCCCCCCGTGCGGTGCTGGATCCGGGGCTGTGGCTCTCCTTCGGCGCCGTGGCGCTCATCCTGATGGCGCTGGCGCGGCGGCCGCGGCCCGGCCCGCTGTGGGGCGCGCTGCGCGTGCAGACGGCGCTGGCGCTGGGGCTCGCACCGCTCAGCCTCGCGCTCTTCCAGCAGGCACCGCTGGCGGGGGCCGCCGCCAATCTGGCGGCGGTGCCGTGGGTGGGCCTCGCGGTGGTCCCGCCGCTGCTCGCCGGCACGGCCGCCCTCGGGCTGGAGCTGCCGGGCGGCGAGTCCCTCGTGCGGCTCGCCGCCGCCGCGCTCTCGGTCCTGTGGGCCGGGCTGGACTGGGCCGCCACGCTGCCCTGGGTCCAGTGGCTGCGGCCGGCGCCGCCGCCGTGGACGGTTGCGCTCGCGGCTGCCGGGGCGGGGCTGGCGCTCGCGCCGCGCGGGCTGCCGGGCCGGGCCCTGTGGCCCGCATTCCTCGTCCCCCTGCTGGCGGCGCGGCCTCCGGCACCGCCCCCGGGCGAGGCCTGGATCACGGTGCTGGACGTGGGCCAGGGGCTCGCGGTGCTCGTGCGCACGCGCCACCACGCGCTCCTCTACGACTCGGGCGGCCGCGTGGGCCAGCTCGACGCCGGCGCCGCTGCGGTGGTGCCGTTCCTGCGGCAGGCGGGGGTCAGCGCGCTCGACGTGGTGATGGTGAGCCACGGGGACCTGGACCATCGCGGCGGGCTCGGGGCCGTACGCGCGGCGCTCCCTGTCGGGCGCATCCTCACGGGCGTCCCCTGGCAGGTGCGGGACGGGCTGCCGTGCCGGGCGGGTCAGGCCTGGACCTGGGACGGGGTGCGCTTCGAGGTGCTGCACCCGGCGCATCCCCTGCGCGGCAACGACGGCTCCTGCGTGCTGCGCGTCCGGACGGGTGCGGCCGCCGCCCTGCTGCCGGGCGACCTCGAGGCGCGCGGCGAGCGCTCGCTCCTGCGCCGCGCCGGGCCGCAGGCGCTGCGCGCGGACCTGCTCGTCGCGCCTCACCACGGCAGCGCCGGCGCCTCCACGCCCGCCTTCGTGGCGGCCGTGCGCCCGCGCTGGGTGGTGCACGCGGCCGGCTACCGCAACCGCTACCGCTTCCCGCGTCCGGCCACGGTGGCGCGCTACGCCGCCGCCGGCGCGCGCCAGCTCGTCACGGGCGAGGCGGGCGCGGTGCGTTTCGCGCTCAGTGCCGCGGGCCTGCGCGGCCCCTGGTGCCACCGCTCCGCCGTGCGCCGCTTCTGGCACCGGCCGGGCACCGGCGCCTGCCGCGGCGACTGACGGCCCCGGTGACGGCGGGTATCATTGCGCGATGGCCTGGTGCGGGCGCACCGGGCGCGCCCAGGAAAGCCAAGGACCGAACCGGAGGCGCTTGCCGTGCTGGACCTCGTCATCGCGGGCGGCTGGGTGATGGCCGCCATCCTCGCCTGCTCGGTCATCGCGCTCGCCATCGTGGGCGAGCGCCTGTGGGCGCTCGCGCGCCGCCGTGTGCTGCCGCCGCATCTGGTGGCCCAGGCCTGGCGCTGGGCCACCAGCGGCCAGCTCGACCAGGCGCACCTGCGTAGCCTGCGCGAGAGCTCGCCCCTGGGACGGGTGCTGGCCGCGGCGCTGGTCAACCGCCACCACCCGCGCGAGATCATGAAGGAGGCGGTGGAGGACACCGGCCGCCACGTGGCGCACGAGCTCGAGCGCTATCTCAACACCCTCGGCACCATCGCCGGCATCAGCCCGCTGCTGGGGCTGCTCGGCACGGTGCTGGGCATGATCAAGGTCTTCACCACCATCACCACCCAGGGGGTGGGCAACCCCGGCGCGCTCGCCGGCGGCATCTCCGAGGCCCTCATCACCACCGCCGCGGGCCTGGTGGTGGCCATCCCCAGCCTCATGTTCTACCGCTACCTGCGTGGGCGCGTGGACGAGCTGGTGGTGCGCATGGAGGAGGAGGCCCTCAAGCTGGTGGAGGCGCTCGCCGGGCAGCGCGAGCGCGAGGAGGACGCGACGTGAACATGCGGCCGCGCCGGCACGAGGACCCGGAGATCAACCTCACGCCGCTCATCGACGTGGTCTTCCTGCTGCTGATCTTCTTCATGGTCTCGACCACCTTCAACCGCGAGAGCGAGCTCAAGATCCAGCTCCCGGAGGCCGGCCGCGAGGCGGTGGAGCAGCCGGCCGAGTCGGTGGAGGTGACCGTGAGCGCCGACGGGCGCTACTACGTCAACGGCCGCGCCGTGGTGGACCGGCGCGTCGGGACCCTGCGGCGCGCCATCGAGAAGGCCGCCGGCGGGCGCACGGACCTGCCGCTCGTGGTGCGCGCCGATGCCCGCGCCGAGCATCAGGCCGTGGTGCGGGCCATGGACGCGGCCGCCCGCGCGGGCTTCGCGCGGCTTTCCATCGCCACCGTGCGGGCGGCGGAGGCAGGGGATTGAGCGAGGCCGCCGCGGGCCGGCCACCGGCGCGCTCGGGGTTCAGCGTCTACCGCCGGCTGCTGCGCTATGCCGCCCCCTATGCGGGCGTCTTCGCCGGAGCCCTCGTGGGCATGGCGGGCGACGCCGCCGCCTCCGCGGGCTTCGCCGCCCTCATGAAGCCGCTCCTCGACGGCACCTTCGTCGCGCGCGACCCCGACACCATGCGCTGGGTGGCGCTGGCGCTGGTGGGCGTGGCCCTGGGCCGGGCGCTCGCGACGCTGGTCTACCAGTACGGGATGGGCTACGTGGGCCGGGGCGTCATCCGCGACCTGCGGCGTGACCTCTTCGCGCACCTGCTGCGGCTGCCCGCGGCCTTCTTCGACCGCAGCTCCTCGGGCCAGCTCGTGGCGCGCTTCACCTACCACACCGAGCAGGTGGCCCAGGCCACCACGGACGCGGTGGTGGTGCTGGTGCGCGACGCGCTCACGGTGGTGGCGCTGCTCGGGGTGATGCTCTGGCACGGGCCGGCGCTCACCGCCGCCGTGCTCCTCATCGGCCCGCCGCTGGTGCTGGTGGTGGGCACGGTGAGCCGCCGTTTCCGGCGCATCAGCCGCCGCATCCAGGCCACCATCGGCAGCGTGGCCCACATCGCCGAGGAGGTGGTGCGCGGCCACCGCGTGGTCAAGGTCTTCGGCGGCGAGCCCCAGGAGCAGGCCGCCTTCGAGGCCGAGAACGAGCGCAACCGGCGCCAGCACCTCAAGCACACCGTCACCGCCGTGGCCGGCGTGCAGACCGTGCAGCTCATGACGGTGGGCGCCATCGCGGGGCTCCTGCTCTATGCCTCCGCAGGCACCTTCCTGCAGAGCGTCTCGCCCGGCACCTTCGTCTCCTTCATCACCGCGCTCGGCCTCATGCTCACGCCGCTGCGGCGCCTGATCGCGGTGAACGGCACCCTGCAGCGCGGCATCGCGGCGGGCGAGAGTGTCTTCGAGCTGCTGGACCTCGCCCCGGAGCGCGACACGGGGAGGCAGCGGCTCGCGCGCGCCCGCGGCGAGGTGACCTTCCGCGGCGTGCGCTTCGCCTACGAGCCGGGCGCGCGCTGGGTGCTGGACGGCATCGAGCTCACGGCACGCCCGGGAGAGACCGTCGCCCTGGTGGGGCGCTCGGGCGCGGGCAAGAGCACCCTCGTGAGCCTGCTCCCGCGCTTCTATGACCCCACCGAGGGCGCGGTGCTGCTCGACGGCGTGGACCTGCGCGACTACCGCCTGCGGGATCTCCGCGCGCAGATCGCGCTCGTGGACCAGGACGTGGTGCTGTTCAACACCACCATCGCCGCCAACATCGCCTATGGGCGGATCGGGCGCGTGAGCCGCGCCGAGATCGAGGCCGCGGCGCGCGCGGCCCAGGCCTGGGACTTCATCGAGCGCCTGCCCGAGGGCCTGGACACGGTGGTGGGCGAGCGCGGCCTCAGGCTCTCGGGCGGCCAGCGCCAGCGCATCGCCATCGCCCGCGCCATCCTGAAGGATGCACCCATCCTGATCCTGGACGAGGCCACCTCCGCCCTCGACAGCGAGTCCGAGCGCGCGGTGCAGAAGGCGCTGGAGCGCCTGATGGAGGGGCGCACCACCTTCGTCATCGCCCACCGGCTCTCCACCGTGGAGCGCGCCGACCGCATCGTGGTGCTGGAGGCCGGCCGCATCGCCGAAACCGGCACCCACGCCGAGCTCCTCGCCCGCGGCGGCCTCTACGCGGGCCTCTACCGCACCCAGCTCCATGGCGGGGGCGGCTGAGGGCTACGGCGGCGGCCGCCTCGCGCTCTGGGCGGCGAACCTGCGCGATCGCCTGCGGGGCGCGCATGCCCGCGCCAACGCCCGTGCGGGCTGGCTGCGCCCGCCGCCGGGACGGGGGTGCGTGCTGTGGGTGCGCGCGGGCGCCGAGCCCCGCCACGTGCGGATGGCCGTCGAGCTTGCCGGCGCCATCCGTCACCGCCGCCTCGACGTGCGGATCGCGCTCACCTGGGAGGCCGAGCAGCCGGGGCTCGCGGAGGCGCGCCTCGCCGGCCTGCGGCGGCTCGCCTGGGGCTACGGCCCCGCGGATGCGCCGGCGGCGGTGCGGCGGGCGCTGCGGCGTCTCGGCCCCATGGGCGTGGTGGCCGTGGGCGGGGTCCGTCCGCGCCTGGGCCGGGCGCTCGCCGGTCGGGACGTGCGGCTGGCCGTGGCCGGCGGGCCTCCGGCCGGCGGCGAGCGCCCGGCGCTGGTGTGGCCCTTCGATGCGGACGAGGCCGAGGCCTGGACCGCCGCGGGCACGGCCGGCCGCGTGCTGGCGCCGGCCGACCCCCTCACGCTGCTGGTGCTGGCCCAGGCCGAGCCCACCCTGCGCGCGCTGGCAGGCGGCGGGGAGCGACCGCTCTGGTGGGCGCACGGGCTCGCGCCGGCCGAGGCCGCCGCCTTCGTCGCCGCCTGGCGGGCCTCGCCCACGGGGGCGGGCCTGCTGTGGCTGTCGCCGCAGGAGCCCGGCGCGGCAGAGGCGCTCGCGGCGGCGCTCCCCGACGCGGCGCGGGTGAGCGCCTGGGAGCGCACCCCGCTGCCGGCCGGGGCCGTGATGGTGGTGGACGACCCGCGCTGGCTCGGCGCGCTGGCAGCCTCCGCGGAGGCGGTCCACCTGGCGAGCGCAGGAAGCGAAGCCGCCTGGCAGGCGCTCGCCGGCGGGGCCGCGGTCTCGGCGGCGGCAGCCGCGCGCGCGGCCTGTCCCGCGCTCGCGCCCTCGGCCGCCCGGGCCCTGGACGCCCCGGAGGCGGTGCTGGCATGGTGGGCCGAGGCGCTGGCGGCGCCGGGCTGGCGCCGGCGCCACGGCGATCCCGCCCGGCGGGCCTTCTGGGCCGCGCGCCGGGCGGCGGAGGCCAACCTGGAGACCCTGCTCGCGACGGTCTACGAATGGTGAGGGCCCCCGAGCGCTGGTGGTACACCAACCATCCGATGGGCGTCGTGCTCGCGCCCCTGGGGTGGCTGTGGTGCGCCGCGGCGACACTGCGCCGCGGCGCCTACCGGCGCGGGGTGCGACACCCGGAGCCCGTGGGGGCGCCGGTGGTGGTGGTGGGCAACGTGACGGTGGGCGGCACGGGCAAGACGCCGCTCGTGGCCTGGCTCGCCGCGAGGCTGGCTGAGGCAGGGCTGCGCGTGGGGATCGTGGCGCGCGGCTACCGCGGCCGGGCACGCACCTGGCCGCAGCAGGTGCGGCCCGACAGCGATCCCCGGATGGTGGGCGACGAGGCGGTGCTGCTCGCCCGCGCCTGCCGCTGCCCCATGGCCGTGGGCCCCGACCGGGTGGCGGCCGCCCGTGCCCTGGTTGCGCACCATGGCTGCGAGGTCATCCTGTCCGACGATGGGCTGCAGCACTACCGGCTCGCGCGCGTGATGGAGATCGCCGTGCTGGATGGGGTGCGGCGCCTCGGCAACCGCCGCTGCCTGCCGGCCGGGCCCCTGCGCGAGCCCGCCGGCCGGCTGCGTACCGTGGACCTGGTGGTGGCCAACGGCCTGCCCGGGCCGGGCGAGCTCGGCATGCGCCTGCGGGTGCGCACGCTGCGGCCGCTCGCCGGTGGCGCTGCCGAGCCCATCGAGGGGTGGCGCGGGCGGCGCGTGCACGCCGTGGCGGGCATCGGCCATCCCCGGCGCTTCTTCGAGACCCTGCGCCGGGCAGGCCTCGAGGTGATCGAGCACCCCTTCCCGGACCACCACGATTTCCGCCGCGAGGCCCTCGACTTCGGCGACGGCCTGCCGGTGGTGATGACCGAGAAGGATGCGGTCAAGTGCGAGCGCCTGGGGCTCAAGGATGCCTGGGTGGCACCCGCGGAGGCCGAGGTGGACCCG
>JALSJE010000120.1 GCA_026989495.1 Gammaproteobacteria bacterium
GGGGAAGCCCCGGCCGGCCGGCGCCGGCTCCGCCGAGGGCGGGACGCCCCGGGCGCTCAGGCGCCCCAGACGCCGCCGGACTCCGCGCGGCGGCGCCACGGCAGGGCCATCCGGGCCTCTGGGCTACCGGAATGATAATTTACAAATGGTACGACTAAACGTAAAGTACGGTTATGCTTCCCCGGCTTCCATGGCTAGAACGTATCGAGCAGGCGTGGGAGCGGCGCCCCATCGTCTGGCTCTCCGGTGTCCGCCGCGTGGGCAAGACCACGCTCGCCCGCATGCTGCCCGGGATCCGGTATCTCAACTGCGACCTGCCGTCCGTGCGCCGCATGCTGGCCGACCCCGAGCTGTTCCTGGAGGGTCTCGCGCCCGGCACCCGGCTCGTGCTCGACGAGGTGCACCGGCTGGAAGCGCCGAGCGAGCTGCTCAAGCTCGTCGCCGACACCAGGCCCGACCTGCGCGTGCTCGCCACCGGCTCCTCCACGCTCGCGGCCACCCGCAGGTTCCGCGACACCCTGACGGGCCGCAAGGCGCCCGTCCACCTGACGCCG
This sequence comes from Gammaproteobacteria bacterium, assembly GCA_026989495.1. Lineage (GTDB taxonomy): Bacteria > Pseudomonadota > Gammaproteobacteria > S144-34 > S144-34 > S144-34. The sequence continues at coordinate 555 of JALSJE010000120.1, forward strand.
GTCCTCTGGCGCGAGTGCCGCGCCACACCCGGCCTCGCCGACCTCGACCGGCGGCTCCTTCACGGCGGCCTGCCCGAACCGCTGCTGGCCGCGCGCAAGGATCCCGAGTTCTTCGCCGAGTGGACCGACAGCTTCTACGCCCGCGACATCCAGGCCCTGTTCGGGATCCGCCGGCGCGAGGGCTTCCTCGCCCTGCTGCGGCTGCTGCTGCGGTGGAGCGGCGGCCTGGTCGACTACACGCGGCTGGCGAGCGAGAGCGAGCTCAGCCGCCCGACCGTGAAGGCGCACGTGGAAGCCATGGCCATCGCCCACGCCGTGCACCTGCTGCGTCCCTTCCATGGCGGGGGCAGCCGGGAGATCGTCAGCCGGCCCAAGTGCTACGCCTTCGACACCGGCTTCGTGACCTACGAGCGCGGCTGGGACACCCTCCGCGAGGAGGACCGGGGCGTGCTCTGGGAGCATCTCGTGCTGGACGAGCTGAGGTTCGCCTGCCCGGACGACGTCCTGCACTACTGGCGCGACAAGGCTGGCCACGAGGTCGATTTCGTGATCCGGCGCGGGCGCGGTCGGGTGGATGCGGTCGAATGCAAGATCGATCCGGACCGCCTCAACACGCGACCGCTGCTCGCCTTCCGGCGGCTGCACCCCGAGGGCGAGAACTACGTGGTGGTGCCGAAGGCCGATCCGCCCTACCGCATCCGGGCGGGCGGGCTGGTGCTCACGGTCTGCGAGCCCCGGCACGTGCCGCCGGCGCGCAACGCGATGGCGTGAAGCGGCGGCCGGAGCGCGGGGGCGCAGCGCCGCCTTCGGCGGCGCGAAGCCCAGCGGGCGACTGGCCGTGCACGCAGGACGGGGCCAGCCGCTAGGCGGCCCCACAGGCCCGCCGGGGCCGGGCACACCACGAACCCGTGGGCGCGGCTTCCAGGCCGTCCCTGCGCCCTCTCCCCCGCAGGCGCGGCTTCCAGCCGCGCCGTGGGGCCGGCAGGATGCCG
>JALSJE010000121.1 GCA_026989495.1 Gammaproteobacteria bacterium
CGGGCCGGTAGCGCACCGAGAGGTAGGCGGAGGGGCCCGGCGTGTTGTAGCCGTAGGCGAGCGCGTAGTCGCGGTCTGTCAGGTTCTCGCCCCGAAGCTCCAGCGTCAGGCCGTGGCCGAAAGGCAGGGCAACGGCTGCGTTGAGCAGCGCGTACCCACCTAGCTCGGCGCTGAAGTCCCTGCGGTGGCCGACGCCGAGCAGCTCCAGCCGGACGCGGCCGTGGCGCGGGAGCGCGCGCTCGGCCACGAGCGCGGCCTTGCGGCGCGGCCGGCGCAGGAGGTCGCGCCCGGTGTCGAGGTCACGCGGGCGCTGGAGCGTCGCGCGCAGGGAGAGGGCCCAGCGCGCCATCTCCAGCCGCCACTCCGCCTCGAGGCCCTCGATGCGGGCACGCTTGACGTTGATGGCCTGGTAGCTGGGGCCCTGGTAGGCGACGAGGTCACGGATTTCGGTGCGGTGCACCGAGACGGACACGCGTTGATGGCCTGCCCGCCAACGCACTCCCGCCTCGACGGTGCGGGAGCGCTCCGGATCCAGGTTTGGATTGCCGGCGTAGAAGCCGCCGAAACCGGGATGGTAAAGCTCGTTGAGCGTCGGTGCGCGGAAGCCGGTCCCGAAGCTCACGTAAGTATGCAGGACGGCGCCGGGAGTGTAGCCGAGCGCGAGGCTGCCGGTGGTGTGGTGGCCGTAGGCACTGTGGTCGTCCACGCGCAGGGCGAGGTCCGTGGAAACCGGGCCGCGCCTGCCCTGCCACTGCATGAAGACGGCACCATTGCGGATGCGCCTGTCGAAGACCGTGCTGCCGCCGGGGAGGCTGCGGTTGTAGGCCTCGTCGCGGTACCAGGAAAGCCCCAGCGTGATGAGCCCCGCCGTGAGATCGAGATCATGCTGCCAGTCGACGGACAGGCGCTGCGTCTCGATGGCCGAGCTCCCGCGTGTGACGAGCCTGTCCCGGGCATGCCCGAGGCGCAGGCTGTGGGCCCCGCGCTCGCCCAGCGGGCCCTCGACGGTCAGGCTCGCGGTCTGGTTGACACTGTCGGTGACGCCCCGGTCGAACTCGGTGCGGCCCACGGCACGCCACAGGCGCAGGCTCGCTTCCTGCCCGCCGGGAAGCGGCATGGCCGCCGATAGCGTGGCGCTGCGGTTGCGGTAGCCGTCGTCGTCCGGATCGTAGGAGAAGGCGTTGTCGGGGTTCGTGGCGGAGAAGCCGTCCGCGCGCTCATGGCTCGCCTGGAGGGAGAGCCGCGCGCGTTCACCAAGCGTGATGCCCGCCTCGGCGCGGCGGGTGCCGTAGCTGCCGGCGAGCAGCCGCGCCTCGGGGCCGCGGGGGCGGCGGGTGAAGATCTGGATCACGCCGCCGATGGCGTCCGAGCCCCAGAGGCTGGCGCGCGGGCCGCGCACGATCTCGATGCGCTCGATCTGCGCGAGGTCGAGGTGCGCCCAGGCGAAGCTGCCGGTGGTGGCGGAGGCGGCGCGCACGCCGTCGATCAGCACCAGCACGTGGTTGGAGTTGGTGCCGCGCAGGAAGACGCTCGTGGCCTGGCCGGGCCCGCCGTTGCGCGCGAGGTCGATGCCTGCCTCGAGGCGCAGCAGCTCGAGCAGGTCGCGGGCCTGGCTGGCCTCGATGGCCTCGCGGTCGAGGACCGTCACGGAGGCGGTGGCCTCGTCGGCCGAGACCGGGGTGCGGGTGGCCGTCACCACGATGGGCGCGCTCTCGGCGGGCTGGGCCGGGAGCTGCGCCGGGAGGGCGGCAAGGCCGAGAAAGGCGGCCGCCACAGGCCGCAGTCGGTGTGGGCTCATCGTCGTTCTCTCCCCCTGTGCGCCGTCATGCGTTGTCGTTGCGGGGCGCGCGGGCGCGCAGGGGGAGCGGGGTGCGGACGACATGCGCCGGCCGCGCCGCTGCCGCCCGCCGTGCCGGGGCACGGCCGGGCGCGGGGGGCTCGGCGCTGGTGCGGGAGCGGGCCGCTTCGCCTGCGGGCGTGCGGCGCTCCCCGCGACGGGTCGCTGCGCGCCCCCGTGTCCGCGCCGCCCACCGCGGCGCCGCGCGCGCTGGCGCCAGGCCGGTCTCCGGGCTCGCAGGCGGGTCCGCGTGGAGACCCCGGCGGGCCGCCTTCCCATCCTCACGGACAGTGGCGTCGTGGCCCGCCTCGACCTGCCTACCGTTGCGGGGGCAGCGCCGGAATTGCCGGCCCCGGAGGGGCGCGGCGCACCGGACTTCCCGTTTCACCCCGGCGGCACGAGTGGCCACCGGGGCACCTGGCGCGACCGCCGAAGCATAGCGCAGGCGGAGGCCGTATGGCGAGGCGGTGGACGGAGCGCCCGGCGGATGCCGCGCGAAAACCGGCCCGGGTCAGTGACAGGCGGTGGACCGCCGTCGGGGACCCGCGCCGTCAGGCCGACGCCACGGCGGCACCGGAGGTGTGCTCAGGCGGGGCGAGCGCGGCCTCGAGCGCCTGATCGACGTTCTCGACCCAGACGAACTCCAGCCGCTCGCGCGCGTGCTCCGGGATCTCCTCGTAGTCGCGGCGGTTGCGCGCGGGCAGGATCACGCGCGCGATCCCGGCGGTGTGGGCCGCGAGCACCTTTTCCTTGATGCCGCCCACGGGCAGCACCAGGCCGCGCAGGGTGATCTCGCCCGTCATGGCCGTGTCCGGGCGCGCGCGCCGCTCCGTGAGCAGGGAGACCAGGGCCACGAAGATGGCCACGCCCGCGCTGGGGCCGTCCTTGGGGATGGCGCCCGCCGGGACATGCACGTGGATATCGCTCTCCTCGAAGAGCTTGGGGTCGATGCCCAGCCGGCCGGCCCGCGACTTGACGAGGCTCAGCGCCGCCTGCGCGCTCTCCTTCATCACCTCGCCGAGCTGGCCCGTGAGGATGAGCTGGCCCTTGCCGGGCACGCGTGTGGCCTCGATGAAGAGGATGTCGCCGCCCACAGGGGTCCAGGCGAGCCCCGTGGCCACGCCCGGCACGCTGGTGCGCATGGCGACCTCGTACTCGAACTTGGGCGGGCCGAGGATGGTGGGGAGCTCCGCGGCGTCGATGCGCATGCCTTCGGCCTTGCCCTCGGCCACCTGCATGGCCACGTGCCGACACACGGCGCCGATCTGACGCTCGAGGTTGCGGCAGCCCGCCTCGCGCGTGTACTCGCGGATGATGCGCCGCAGCGCCGCATCGGTGATCTCGCACTGCCCGGGCTCGAGGCCGGCGGCGTCCAGCTGGCGGCCGATGAGATAGCGGCGCGCGATCTCGAGCTTGTCGTCCTCGGTGTAGCCCGCGAGCTCGATCACCTCCATGCGGTCGCGCAGCGGCACCGGGATCTGGTCCAGCACGTTGGCCGTGCAGATGAACATGACCTTGCTCAGGTCGAAGGGCACCCCGAGGTAGTTGTCACGGAAGGTGCCGTTCTGCTCGGGGTCCAGCACCTCCAGCAACGCTGCGGCCGGGTCGCCGTGGAAGCCCGCACCGAGCTTGTCCACCTCGTCGAGCATGATGACCGGGTTGCGCGTGCCGGCCTTGCGGATGGCCTGGATGATGTTGCCGGGCATGGCGCCCACGTAGGTGCGGCGGTGGCCGCGGATCTCGGCCTCGTCGTGCACGCCGCCGAGACTGACGCGCTCGAAGGCGCGCCCCAGGGCGCGCGCGATGCTCTTGCCGAGGGATGTCTTGCCCACGCCCGGCGGTCCCACGAAGCACAGGATGGGGCTTTTGCCTTCCGGGTTGAGCTTGCGCACGGCGAGATGCTCGAGAATGCGGCGCTTGACCTTCTCGAGGTCGTAGTGGTCCTCGTCGAGCACCTGGCGCGCGCGTTCGAGGTCGATGGTCTCCTCGCTGAGCCTGGACCAGGGCAGCTCGATGAGCCAGTCGAGGTAGGTGCGCAGCATGGCGTGCTCGGCCGCGGCCTCGGGCATGCGCTCGAGGCGCCTGAGCTCCTTGCGCGCATGCTCGAGCACTTCCTCGGGCATGCCGGCCTCCTCGATGGCCCTGGCGAGCTCTGCGAGCTCTTCGTTCCCGCCGTCCTCGCCCAGCTCCTTCTGGATGGTCTTGAGCTGCTCGCGCAGGAAGTATTCGCGTTGGCGCTCGTCGATCTTTTCCTTGGTCTGCTCCTGGATCTCCCGGGAGAGCTTGAGCACCTGCACCTTGCGGGTGACGAGCTCCAGCACGCGGCGCAGCCGTTCGCGCAGGTCCGTGAGCTCCAGCACGTCCTGCTTCTCTCCGGGCGTGAGGTCGAGGTAGCCGGCGGCGAGGTCGGCGAGCGTGCCCGGGATGTTGAGGCTCTGGACGGCGGCCACCAGCTCGGCCGGTGCCTCCGGCATGAGCTTGAGCGCCTCCAGCACCTGCTGCTTGAGGTTCATGGCCAGGGCCTCGACCTCGGCGTCGGCCGGCTCCGGCTCCGGGAGCGGCTCGTGGCGCGCCGCGAGGAAGGGCAACCCGCCCTCGTAGGGGCCGAGCCGGACCCGCTGCTCGCCCTGCACGATGACGTGGTGGTTGCCGTCAGGGGTGGTGACGTAGCGCAGGATCCTGGCGAGCGTGCCGACGGGATGCAGATCCTCCGGCCCCGGATCCTCCTGCTCCGGATCGCGCTGCATCACCAGCGCCACGGGGCGCTCGCCGTGCACGGCCGCCTGCGCGGCGGCGATCGAGCGCCGCCGGCCGATGGTGAGCGGCGCCACCATGCCGGGGAAGACCACGGTGTTGCGCAGCGCGATGACCGGAGCCAGCTCCGGGGGCAGCAGCGTGCCCCCCGACGCCCCGTTCCCGACGTCGGATGCCGCGCCGGTCTGGTGCTGCCTTTCGTCCTTCCCGCCCATCGTCGTCACGCGCACTTGCGCAGCCTGAGGTAGAGGCAGCCGTGGAGCGCCTCGTGGCGGTCCGGCACGAGCCCCGGTCCGATCTCGATGCGGCGCTCGAAGCGCCCGTAGGGGATCTCCAGGCGCCGGATGAGCGCGCTGCGGGCGTCGGCCGGGAGCCGCCGCTCGCCGCGTATGACCACGGCCCCCGGCTCCACGTCCACCTGGATGCGCTCCGGCGGCACGCCCGGGAGCGCGGCCACGATCCACACCGCCTCGTCGGTCTCGTACACGTCCACCGGCGGCTCCCACGCCGGCCGGGACCCCGCAGCCCGGCCCAGCTCGAAGAAGCGCCTCTGCAGGCGCTCGGCCCGCGCCAGCATGGCCAGCGCTTCGCTCCACATCAGCGACTCGAGGTCCCTAGGCGGCATCGCTTTCTCGTCGAATCAATGGGTTGCGCTCCCCGCGCGTGGGCACACTCCACGATATATGGGCAGGGGACCGGGTTTCCACCCTGCCCGGGCAGGGATTGCTTCAGGCCGTGACGGCGCGGGCGGCGGGGGAGGCGGCGGCGCGCTCGCCCGTGAGGAGGTAGCGGATCAGGTCGCGCACGGGGCGGATCTCCCGGCCGAAGGGCAGGGAGCCCGCGCCGCGGAAGAAGAGGCCCTGGCTCACATGGCCACGCTGGGCGGCGGCGAGCCGCGCCTCGATGCAGAACTGGCCGGCCGCGGGATTGCCGTCCTTGAAGCCGCAGTGGGCGAGGCACTGGATCTCGCCGGGGCAGCGTCCGCATTCGGGCCGCGCCTCGGCGCGCAGCTTCGCCTCGCGGGAGAGGTAGCGCTTGAGCCAGGGGGTGAGCACGGCCCGCGCCGGCAGGCCCGCCGCGCTCAGGAAGGTGACGATGTCGCCGGGTTTCGCGTTGGCGAGCACCCGCTTGAAGTTCGGGTGCGCGTCGCATTCTTCGGTCACGGCGAAGGCCGTGCCGATCTGCACGGCAGAGAAACCCATGGCCAGCACCTCGCGCACCTTCTCGAAGGCCGCCAGGCCCCCGGCGGCGATGAGCGGGATGCGCTCGAAGGCGATGCCGAGCTCGCGCAGCACCTGGCGGATGCCCTCGATGACGGCGGCGAAGTCGAAGCGGGGGCTGTTCACGTCCTCCAGCCGGGTGGCCCCCAGGTGACCACCCGCCTGCCCCGGATGCTCCACCACGATGGCGTCCGGGAGGCGCCCCTTGCGCAGCCAGCGGCGCAGCAGGGCCCGCGCGCCGCGCGGCTCGGAGACGATGGGGATGAGGGCCACGTCCGGGTGGTCGGCCGTCAGCTCCGGCAGGTCCAGGGGCAGGCCCGCCCCGCAGACGATGGCGTCGGCGCCGCTCCGGCAGGCCTGGCGCACGTGCTCGCGGTACTCGCGCAGGGCGTGCATGACGTTGACGGCGATGAAGCCGCCGGGGCCGGCGATCTCGCGTGCGGCGCGGACCTCGCGGTCGAGGGCCTCCAGGTTGGCCTGCGTATGGGCCTGCGGGTCGCGCACCTTGCGCAGCCGGTGCATCAGGTCGTGGTGCAGGCGGCGCAGGTCCACGCTGGCGATGGTGCCCACGGCGCCCAGGGCCGCCACGGCCCCGGCCAGGCGGTGGGCGGAAATGCCCACCCCCATCCCGCCCTGGACGATGGGCAGCAGGGTGCGCCCCCGGATGCGCAGGGGCGGCAGGTCGTGCTCCAAGGGAAGCTCCTCCCGGCTGACGAAAACTGAGCCTAGACCCGCCAGCCGACCCGGGTCTTGATCCAGATCAAGCCTGCAGGCCTTCGGGTGGGCTTGCGGAGGCGGTGCCGGGGCACCAGATAAGGTCAGAGGCGCGTGGCGCGCTGCGTGCCCGCGGGACGCTCTCGCCTCGGGAGGATCAGGCCTTGCCCATGGATGCCCAATCCGATGCCGGCGAAGGGGCGCCGCGTCGCCCCACCGACGACTACGCCCGCCAGCCGCCCGACCAGACCCTGGCCGAGCTGCGTACCGACGCCGAGCGCGGCCTGAGCGAGGACGAGGCGCGCGTGCGGCTTGCGCGCTACGGGCCCAACGAGATCGAGGAGAAAGAGGAGCCGCTCTGGCACCGCGTCTTCCGCCGCTTCTGGGGGCCGATCCCGTGGATGATCGAGGCCGCGGCGGTGCTCTCGGCACTGGTGCGGAAGTGGGAGGACCTCGTCATCATCCTCGTCATGCTCGGCGTCAACGCCGGGCTCGACTTCCTCCAGGAGCACCGCGCCCTCAACGCCCTCAAGGCCCTGCGCAGCCGCATGGCCAGGACCGTGCTCGTGCTGCGCGAGGGACGCTTCCGCCGCATCCCGGCCCGCGAGCTCGCGCCGGGCGACCTCGTCAAGCTTCGCATCGGCGACATCGTGCCTGCCGACTGCCAGCTCGTCGCCGGCGAGTACCTCCTGCTCGACCAGTCCATGCTCACGGGCGAGTCGCTGCCCGCAAGCAAGAAGCCGGGCGAGGTGGCCTACGCCAACACCGTGGTCAAGCAGGGCGAGATGCTGGCGGTGGTGGTCAACACGGGGGCGGCCACCCGCTTCCAGTCCGTGGTCTCGCTCGTGGCCGAGGCCGGGCTGCACGAGCGCAGCCACTTCCAGCGCATGGTGATACAGATCGGCAACTTCCTGATCCTGGTGACCCTGATGCTGGTCTCGATCATCGTGCTCGTCTCGCTCTTCCGCCACGAGCCACCGCTCGAGATCCTGCGCTTCGCGCTCGTGCTGACGGTGGCGGCGATCCCGGTGGCGCTTCCTGCGGTGCTCTCGGTCACCATGGCCGTGGGGGCCATGGCGCTCGCGCGGCGCCAGGCCATCGTCTCGCGGCTGGTCGCCATCGAAGAGCTGGCGGGCGTGGACGTCTTCTGCTCCGACAAGACGGGTACGCTCACGCGCAACGAGATGCATGTGGCCGAGCCCGTGGCGCTGGCCGGCCACGACGAGCGCGAGCTCTTCCTCGTGGCGGCGCTCGCCTCGCGCATCGAGAACCAGGATCCGATCGAGCTCGCCATCTTCCACCACATAGACGAGCGGCTCCCGGACCTGGACTGGAAGGCCTGGCGGCAGCTCGCCTTCACGCCCTTCGATCCGGTGCGCAAGCGTGCCGAGGCCGTGGTGGAGCGCGACGGCGAGCGCTTCACCGCCGTCAAGGGGGCGCCCCAGGTGCTCATGGAGCTGGCCGGGCTCGACGACGAGGCCGCCCGCACCCTCGGCGAGCTGGTCGAGCAGCTCGCCGCGCGCGGCTACCGCACGCTGGCGGTGGGCAGGCGCCCGGCGGAAGAGGGGGACGCGCCGCTCGAGCTCATCGGTCTGATCCCGCTGTTCGACCCTCCGCGCGAGGACTCGCGCGAGGTCATCGAGGAGATGCGTCGCCACGGTGTGCGCGTGAAGATGGTCACCGGCGACAATGCCGCCATCGCGCGCGAGATCGGGCGGCTGCTCGGCCTGCCGCCGCGTGTCGTGCGCGCCCGCCAGCTCACCGGGTCGGGCAGCCAGGAGATCCTCGCCCTGGCCGAGGCCCTCACGATGGCCATCTACGGGAAGCTCAAGGGCGAGGTCAGCCGCGCCGAGGCGCGGCGCTTCGCGGCCGAGGTCATGGAGGAGGTGCGCGGCAGCTTCGACACCTCACTCCTCGACCGCGAGTTCATCCACACCCACGAGTCCGCGATCATCGAGATGATCGAGGACGTGGACATCTTCGCGGAGGTGGTGCCGGAGGACAAGTACCGCATCGTGGACGCCCTGCAGAAGGGCGGGCACATCGTGGGCATGACGGGCGATGGCGTCAACGATGCCCCCGCGCTGCGCAAGGCCGACTGCGGCATCGCGGTGGCAGGTGCCACGGATGCCGCGCGCGCCGCGGCCGACATCATCCTCACCGCCCCCGGCCTGGGCGTCATCAACGCCGCCATCCAGCAGGCGCGCATCACCTTCGAGCGCATGAGGAGCTACGCCACCTTCCGCATCGCCGAGACCATCCGCGTCGTCTTCTTCGTCGCGCTCTCCATCCTGGTCTTCGACTTCTATCCGATCACGGCGCTGATGATCGTGCTGCTGGCGCTGCTCAACGACATCCCCATCCTCGCCATCGCCTACGACCGCACGCGCGTGGACCGGGCGCCCGTGCGCTGGGACATGCCCGGGCTGCTCACGGTCTCGACGCTGCTGGGGCTCATGGGCGTCATGAGCTCCTTCCTGCTGTTCTACATCCTGCAGGACCGCGGCGTGCCCGAGGACGTGATCCGGACCGTGCTCTTCCTCAAGCTCATCGTGGCCGGCCACATGACGCTCTACATCACGCGCGTGGACGGCTGGTTCTGGCAGCGGCCCTGGCCCTCGCCCGTCCTTTTCTGGGCCACTTTCGGCACCGAGATCGCAGGCACCGTCATCGCCGCCGAGGGCTGGCTCGTGGCGCCCATCGGCTGGGAGGCGGCGCTGTGGGTGTGGGCCTACGCCCTGACCTGGTTCCTGGTCAACGACGCCGTCAAGGTGGGCGCATACCGCCTGCTGCGCCAGCGCCACCTGGAGGCTGCGCGTGACGGGCGCGCCTGAGGGTGTGGGCGGTCCACAGGGGTCATTGGATATAAAAGGAAACTCTGATCAATCCGCTGCGCGGATTGATCAGCGCTATGGTGCTTCGCGACCCATTTTCGATTTTTTCGTATCGTCATGCACTTCCATGTGCATGAGCCGTTCCGCGGCCGTCCCTGGCCGCGGGGAAGCTCTGAAAAATCCGATTTTTCAGAGCTTCCAAAACGGTGCGGAGGCGGGGTGGGCGCCCGCCTCCGCACCGGGCCTGGGTGGGGCATGTAAGGCCCGCGCAGGGGAGGTCGCTAGCCGCGACGCATGCCCCGCCGGCCGAGACCCCAGCCCAGCAGGCCTGCCGCGAGCAGCAGCGGCGGTGCCGGTGCAGGGACGCCAGTGGGGGGCGGCGGGGCGGCGGCAGCGGCGATAGTGAGATTGTCGATCGCCCAGGGCTCGTCGGGAAAGCCCAGATACATGTAATTCTGGGTCCCCTTGCTGCGGAAGCTGAGCACCAAGTCGCCACCGGGGTGGACGAAATCGAAGCTCATCTCATAGAGCAGGTTTCCGATGGTCTGGCCGATGCTGTTGGTCCCGAGATCGAGCACACCGACCCCGTCGGCGTCGGTGCCGCCGGGCGCGTTGGCCGCTGTTCCTCCCAAGGGGGTGGCGTCGGTGTAGCCCTGCGTGGCACCGGGCCCATTTGCGAAAGATGCGTCGATGAAGGGAGTCCCGTTTATCGTGAACTCGAACTGGTCGATGCCGCAGCATCCCTCGCCGTTGCCGTCCCAGGTATAGATCGTGAAGAAGTCGAAGCTGACGTTGTAGTCGCCTGCCGCGACGCCGGGGATGGTGAGGGAGACCGTCTCGCCCCTGAAGAAGAGCCCGAGCACGGACTGGCCCGCATTGTCGGTATAGATACCCGTGCCATCGTTGTACGAGCCGGAAACCCCGCTCCAGCCGGATCCCAGGCCGCCCTCGAAGTCGTTGAAGTACAGGGGAGCCGCCTGGCCAGCGAGGGGGATGCTGCCGCCCATGGCGAGCAGGCAGGCCATGCCCCAGCGCAGGCCGGTTCTGACCTTGTTTCGCATGCCGGTTTCTCCTGTCGTCTTCCGCTTTGGTGCGGTCTGCAAGATGTGGAAACCTTCGCACCGCCAAAAGGCAAGATCGATGCCATATGCCTTATCTCATTGATTGCATGGCAAGAAGGGCTGTCTGAATCCGGCGGCCCAGGGGCTTTTGTAAAGTCCTTCGACAGGGGAGTGGCTGGGGTCAGGCAGGACGGCAGGCGATGTCGGGCACGTGCGTGCGGAGCGCCTCGAGCAGGCCGGGCTCGTCGAGGGGATCGGGCGATGCGTGCGTCGCGCCCGGCTGTCGGCGGCAGCGCTGCAGCACCCACCGCCGCACGCCGCGGGCGGCGCGCTCGAGCACGAGCGCGAGGCTCCGGGAGAGCCGCCTGCCCGATCCGGGCACGCCCGTGAGCCCGTCGTAGCGCGCCAGCGGCGCCTT
>JALSJE010000122.1 GCA_026989495.1 Gammaproteobacteria bacterium
ACCGGTCGGTCGGTACCATGGGATGCCATGACCGCCGAAGCCGAGCAGCACGCCGCAGCACAGCAGGCGCAGGAGACCCGCGAGCGCATCCTCGCGGCCGCCGAGCGCCTGTTCGCCGAGCGCGGAGCGGACGGGGTGTCCATGAGCCAGCTCGCCGCCGCTGCAGGCGTCAGCAAGGGCAACCTGTTCCACCATTTTCCGAGCAAGCGGGCGCTCCGGCGCACCGTCCTCCAGCGCGCGTGCGCCGACTTCCGCGCCCTGGTGGAGGACCTCGGCCGCGCCGACCTCCCCTCGCGCGCGCGGCTCGAGCGCTTCGTCCGCGACCACACGGCACGGCTCGTCGCCCGCCGCGACGCCGTGCGCCTCATCCTGCGCGCCCTCCTCGACGCGGACCCGGGGGAGGCCCGCTGGCTCGCGCACGAGGTCTTCGGCGAGCACTTCGCCGCGCTGGTGGCGCGGATGGCGGGCCTTCAGTCCCGGCAGGCCGATCCCGTGACCGCCGCCTTCGTGATGGTGGCCGCCGACGTGATGCGCTTCCTGGCCGGCCCCGTGCTGGAGCACCTCCCGGAGGCGGGTCCCGTGCGCGACGAGGCGCGCTGGGCCCGGGCCCTGGCCGCCCTGCTGGGCGGCGGAGAGGAAGACCGGTGAGCCGTCCGGGCGCATATCTTTCCCTCCCGCATATCGCGCTCCTATGGGGGCTGGCGACGGGCCTGGCGGCCCTGCCCGGTCAGGTCCCGGCGACTCCTGCGCGGGAAGCCCGGGCGGTGCCCGTCACCGTGACCCGGGCCGCGACCCGAGACCTCCCGGAGACCGCCCGCACGCTGGGCCGGGTGCGCGCCCTGCGCCTGGCCACGGTGGCGGCCGAGGTGCCCGGCAGGGTGGTCGAGATCCCGGTCCGGGTCGGCCAGCCCGTGCGGCGCGGCGACCTGCTCGCGCGCCTCGACGAGGCCGACCTGCGGCTGGAGGCGGAATCCGACCGCGCCGCGGTGGCACGGGTGACCGCCCTGCGCGACGCCCAACGGCGCAAGCTGCGCCGCCTCGAGAGGCTGCGCCGGCACGACCAGATCCCGGAGGAGGCGCTCGATGAGGCCCGGGCGGCGCTGGCCGCCCTCGAGGCCGAGCTCGCAGGCGCCCGGGCGCGGCTGCGGCTGGCCGAGCGCCGCCTGGCCAAGGCCCGTATCCTGGCGCCCGACGACGGCGTGGTGGACGCGCGGCTGGTGGCCCCCGGCGACTGGGTGGGCCCTGGCACGCCGGTGGCGCGGCTCGCCGCCGCCGGCCGGGAGGTCGTGCTGCCCTTCCCGGAACGGCTCGCCGGCCGTCTCAGGCCGGGCCTGGCGGTGCGCCTGGCGAGCCCGGCGGGCGGGAACACGGCCCTTCTGCGCCTCGACGCCGTGCGGCCTACCCTGGGCGCCGGCGGCCACGCGGTGGAGGCCGTGGTGCGCCTGCCCGCCACGGTCCCGTGGCCCCCGGGCGCGAGCGTGGACGCCGAGGTCACGCTCGCCGTCCACCGCGGTGCCGTCACCGTGCCCGAGACCAGCGTGGTGCTGCGGCCGGCAGGGACCGTGGTCTACATGATCGAGGGCGGCCGCGCCCACGAGCGGCGCGTGCACACCGGGCTGCGCCGCGACGGCCTGGTGGAGATCGTCTCCGGGCTCGCCGCCGGCGAGACCGTGGCGGTGGACGGCGCCGCCTTCCTCAGCGACGGCGCGCCCGTCGAGGTGCGCGGGGGTGAGGACGCCGGCCAGCACTTGCCGGCGACGCCCGCGCATCCCGCCTCCCCGCTCGCACGCAGAAGACCGCTCGCGCGCACCCCATGACGCTGCCCGAGATCGCCATCCGGCGCCACGTGCTCGCCTGGATGCTGTCCGGGGCGCTGGCCCTGGTCGGCCTCATCGGCTACCAGCGCATCGGCGTGGACCGCTACCCCCGGGTCGAGTTCCCCGTCGTCTCCGTGACCACGGCACTGCCGGGCGCGAGCCCCGAGATCGTGGACGCGAGCGTCACCTCCGTGCTGGAAAGCCAGGTCAACAGCATCCCCGGCATCCAGCACGTGCAGTCCTTCTCCAGCCCCGGCGTGTCGGTCATCAACATCACCTTCGAGCTGGACAAGGACGTGGACGTCGCCTTCAACGAGGTGCAGGCCAAGGTCAACCAGGTGCTCCGCCGCCTGCCCGAAGAGGCCGAGCCGCCGGTGGTGGCCAAGGTGCAGACCGAGTCATCGCCCATTCTGTGGCTGGCGCTGCAGGGCGACCGCACCCAGCAGCAGCTCAACCGCTATGCCCGCACCGTGCTCAAGAAGCGCCTGGAGACCATTCCGGGCGTGGGCGAGGTGCGCCTCGGCGGGCGGCGCGACCGCACCATCCGCGTCGAGCTCGATCCGGACCGCATGGCCGCCCTCGGCATCACAGTGCCGGACGTGCTCGCCGCCTTCGCCCGCTCGCATGTGCAGATGCCTGGCGGCTTCCTCGTGGGCCAGGGCACCGAGCATCTGCTGCGCCTCGACCTGGAGTTCCACCGCGTCGCCGACATCGCCGGCATGGTGCTCGCCTGGCGTGACGGCGCCCCCGTGCGTCTCGGGGACGTGGCCGAGGTGGTGGACGGGCTCTCCGACCCGCGCCAGCTCGCGCGCTTCAACGGCGCGCCCTCGGCCGGCCTGGGCATCGTCAAGATCCCGGGCGAGAACACCGTGGCCATCGCGCGCGAGGTGCGCCGCCGGCTGGCCGAGGAGCTGCGGCCGGCGCTCCCGCCCGGCATGCGGCTGACCGTGGCCTCCGACGACTCCACCTTCATCGTGGAGATGGTGCGCGCGCTGCAGGAGCACCTGGTCGAGGGCACCCTGCTCGCCGCCTTCGTGGTCTGGCTCTTCCTGCGCAACCTGCGTGCCACCGGCATCATCGCGCTGGCCATCCCCGTCTCGCTGCTCGGCGCCATCGGCGCCATGCATTTCGCCGGCTACACCTTCAACCGCCTGACGCTCCTTGCGCTGCTGCTCCTCATCGGCGTGGTGGTGGACGACGCCATCGTGGTGCTGGAGAACGTGCACCGCCACCGCGAGCGCGGCAGCCCCCCGGCCCGGGCGGCCGCCGAGGGCACGCGCGAGGTGGTCTTCGCCGTGCTCGCTTCCACGCTCACCCTGGTGGCCATCTTCGCGCCCGTGATCTTCATGGGCGGGATCATCGGACGCTTCTTCGAGTCCTTCGCGGTGGTGGTGACGGTGGGGGTGCTGGTCTCGTGGTTCGTCTCCATGACGCTCACCCCCATGCTGTGCGCGCGCCACCTCGGCGGCCGGCATCGGGAGGGTCCGGTGCGCCGGGCGCTCGCGCGCGCCTTCGCGGCGGTGGAGGCCGGCTACCGGCGGCTGCTGGCCGCGGCGCTGCGCCGGCGGGGGCGGGTGCTGGGGCTGGCCCTCGTGACGGTCGCCGCCACCGTGCCCCTGTTCCAGGCCCTGGGCAAGACCTTCGTGCCCCCCGAGGATGAAGGCCGCTTCCTGGTGGTGCTCAAGACCCCGCTCGGCTCGAGCCTCGACTACACCGACGCCCGCCTGCGGGCGGTGGAGCGGCTGCTCGCCGCAACGCCCGGCGTGCGCAGTTACTTCACGGCCATCGGCCTCGGGCGCCAGGGCCAGGTGAACCGCGCCATGGCCTTCGTGCGGCTCGAGCCGCGCGAGGCGCGCGAGCGCTCCCAGCATGAGATCATCGCCTCGCTCCAGGCGAAGCTCGCCCGGATCCCGGGCGTGCGGGCCTTCGCCGCCCCCGTCCCCATCGTGAGCGGCTTCCGCGGCGAGCCGCTGCAGTTCACGGTCAGCGGCCCCAACCTGGAGCGGGTGGCCGAGATCGCCCACCGCATGCACCGCGCGCTCGCCGCCGTGCCGGGCATGGGACGCGTGGACATGGACCTGGAGCTCGACCTGCCCCAGCTCAGGCTGCGGGTCGACCGCCTGCGCGCCGCCGCCCACGGCGTGACCCCGCGCGAGGTGGCGCTCGCCGTCAACGTGCTCGCCGGCGGGCTGGATGTGGCCAAGTACAACGACGAGCCCGGCGACGGCGAGCGCTACGACGTGCGCCTCAAGGCGCGCGCGGGCAGCTTCCGTGCCCCGGCCGATCTCGGGCGCATCTGGCTGCGCGGCACGGACGGGCGCCTGGTGCGGCTCGATGCGGTGGCCGCCTTCGAGGAGCGCACGGGCCCGGCCGTCATCGGCCGCTTCGACCTGCTCTATGCCGCCAACTTCTTCGCCAGCCCCTCGATCCCCCTGGCCGAGGCCGTGGCGCGGGTGCGCGCCATCGCCGCCGAGCTCCTGCCGCCGGGCTACCGCCTCCAGCTCCAGGGCGAGGCCGAGGAATTCCGCAAGACCGTGGGCTACATCAGCTTCGCCTTCATGCTCGCCGTGGTGCTGGTCTACATGGTGCTGGCGAGCCAGTTCGATTCCTTCCTCCAGCCTCTCGTCGTCATGGCGGCCCAGCCGCTCGCGGTGGTGGGCGGCATCGCGGCGCTCTGGCTCACCGGCCACACCCTCAACATCTTCTCCATGATCGGGATGGTGCTCCTGGTGGGGCTGGTGGCCAAGAACTCCATCCTGCTGGTGGACTTCACCAACCAGCTCCGCGCCCGGGGCATGGAAGTGGACGAGGCGCTGCTCGCGGCCTGCCCGGTGCGGCTGCGCCCGGTGCTCATGACCTCGCTGACGGTGGTGCTGGCCCTGCTGCCCGCCGCCCTCGGCCTCGGCGCCGGCGCTGAGGCCAACGCGCCGCTGGCGGTGGCCGTAGTGGGCGGGGTGCTCAGCTCCACGCTGCTGACCCTGGTGGTGGTGCCGGCTCTCTACGCCGCCGTGGAGGCCCGCCGCCGGCCCTCGACAAGGCCCCGCTGACATGCCAATATTCAATTGACCACAGGAAACTCTGATCGATACGCTGCGCGGATTGATCGGCATTTAGGTGCTTCGCGGTCCATTTCGATTTTTCTGTATCGTCATGCACTTCCATGTGCATGGGTCTCCCGCGGCCGCCCCTGGCCGCGGGGAAGGGCTGAAAAAATCGCGATTTTTCAGCCCTTCCTCAATTGACCCTGCTACAAAACCAGCATCAGAATCAGGGTCCACGGCCGCCGCGCCGTGAGGATCGGCGTCAGGCGCCGGAGGCTACAACATACAGATGGCGGGCGGGATCGCTCGCCAAGGGGTGGGCACCGGCCGGCTGGCGACGGGCAGCCGACCGGCCGGTTCGGGGCACGGGATTCCGGGCCGACCGGAAACCGGCGGGAGCAAGGCCATCTCTCCCTCAGGTCCAGGCGCACGCGGGCCGCTGGGCACGCTCCTGGCGCACGTCCTCTTCCGGCGCGGCTCCGAGCGCTCCCAGGCCGTCACCCGGCTCGCGCTGGGCTCGGCGGGGGCCCTGTACCTCTGCGCGGCCGCCTGGCACGAGCGCGATCCGGCGCTGGACGAGGGCCTCCAGGCCGTGCTGCTCTTCCTGGCCTTCGCCGCGGCCCTCTACCTCACCACCCGGATGTGGCCGCGGCCCTCGCGCCTGCGCCGCCTGATCGGGATCCTTGCCGACCAGGGGGTGATCAGCTACGCCATGTCCCTCACGGGGGGGGTGGGCGCGATCTTCTACCCCCTCTACCTGTGGGTGAGCGTGGGCAACGGGCTGCGCTTCGGCCCCCGCTACCTGGCGTTCGCCACCGCCGCCGGCATCCTGGGTTTCTCCGCCGTGGCCTGGCTCAACCCCTACTGGCGCGCGCAGGGTCCCCTGGTCGCGGGGCTGCTCATCGGGCTCGTGGTGCTCCCCGTCTTCTTCTGGACCCTGCTGCGCGAGCTCCACGAGGCCAACCGCCAGCTCCGCGCCTGGCTCCGGGAGCAGGAGCACAAGGACGGTCTCGACCCGCTCACCGGGCTGCACGACCGCCGCCGCTTCCTCGGCCTCCTGCGCGAGGCGGTGGCCGCCGCCTCGGCCCGGGGGATCCCGCTGGCCTTGGCGGTGCTCGACCTCGACGGCTTCGGGCGCATCAACGACAGCCTGGGGCACGAGGCCGGCGATGCGCTCCTGCGCCAGGCGGCGCACCGGCTGCGGGAGGCCGCCGGACCGGGGGAGCTGGTCGCCCGGCTCGGATCGGACGAGTTCGCGCTCCTGCGCACGGGCCCGGATGTCGCCACCCCCACGCGGCTGGCCGACGCGGTGCTGGCGCTGTTCCAGGCACCATTCCACCTCGCCGGGCATCCTGTCAGCGTGGGGACCAGCGTCGGCGTCGCCACCCTCCCGGGTCACGCCAAAGAGGCCGGGGAGCTGCTGCGGGCGGCCGAGCAGGCCCTGCATCGCGCCCGCGCCCGGGGCGGCAACCGCCGTCAGGTGCACGGGCCGGGCATGCGCCGCTGCTCCACCGAGGCCCTGCTCACCGAAAGCGCCCTGCGGCGCGCCCTCGGGGCCGGGGAGCTCGTGCTCCACTTCCAGCCACGCATCGATCTCGCCACCGGCGCCATCGTGGCGGCCGAGGCCCTGCTGCGCTGGGACCGCCCGGGCTACGGCCTCCTGCGGCCGGTGGCCTTCCTGCAGCTCGCCGAGCGCAGCGACCTGGTCTGCCGCCTGGGTGAATGGGTGCTGGAGTCGGTGAGCGCGCTCCAGCGCGAGCTCACCGCCGCCGGGCTGGGCCACCTCCTGCTTGCCGCCAACCTGGCCCCTGTGCAGCTCGGGCATCCGGAGCTGTGCGAGCGCGTGGGCGAGCTGCTCCGGCAGGCCGGCACCTGCGACTGGCTGGAGCTCGAGATCACCGAGCGGGCCCGCCTCGAGCCCTTCGCCCAGGCACGCGGCGTCCTCGAGCGCCTGCGACACCTCGGGGTGCGGCTCGCCCTGGACGACTTCGGAACCGGCTACTCCTCGCTCGCCCACCTGCGCGACCTGCCCGTGGATACGGTCAAGATCGACTGCCGCTTCACGGCCGGCGTGGACCGTGATCCGCGGGATCGCAGCGTGGTGGCGGCCCTGGTCACCCTCGCCCACGACCTGGGGGTGCGGGTGGTGGCCGAGGGCGTGGAGCGACGCAGCCAGGCCCGGGTGCTGGCCGAGCTGGGTTGCGACGAGGCCCAAGGCTACCTCTTCCATCCCCCCCTGCCCGCCGACGAGTTCCTGGCCCTGGCGCGCGCCCGCCGCAGTCAGGGCGCATCCGGCGACATCACACCCGCAGACTGAAAAAAGGCTCTCCTGCAGCTCTCGTGGGCACCTCCCCCCGCGGCGGTTTCGAGGCGGTATGGCGGCGTGGCCCCGAAGCCGGCCCTGGATCCTTCGGGCTGCGTGGGAAGGGAGAGGGATTGGTCGGGGCGGCGGGATTCGAACCCACGACCACCAGCGCCCCATGCTGGTGCGCTACCAGACTGCGCTACGCCCCGATTGGCCCTGCTCAGGCGGGACCCCGCCCGCGGCGGGGGCTATAGGATAGCGGATCGGCCCTTTCCCACAAAGAGCGGCGCGGACACGGGGCGGCGCAGCGGCCGGCCGCGGGGAGCGGCGCCGCAGGCCGCCGAGTCCCAGAGCCCCTCATCCCCGGCATCGCGTCGGACTTCAATCCGGCACCAAGCCATGGCGGCGAGGCGGCGGCGCGGCCGCTCAGCGCCGCAGGATGCGCAGCACCTCCTCGAGCTCCCGGCGCACCTCGCGCACGATCTCCTTCGCCTGGCTGATATCCTCCTTGACGGCCTCGCTGGAGAGGCGCTGGCGCGCGCCGCCGATGGTGAAGCCTTGCTCGTAGAGGAGGTTGCGGATCTGCCGCACCATCAGCACGTCCTGGCGCTGGTAATAGCGGCGGTTGCCGCGGCGCTTGACCGGCTTGAGCTGCGGGAACTCCTGCTCCCAGTAGCGCAGCACGTGCGGCTTGACCCCGCACAGCTCGCTCACCTCGCGGATGGTGAAATAGCGCTTGGCAGGTATGGGCGGCAGCTCAGAGTTGTTCCCGGGTTCCAGCATAGGCCTCCACGCGTGCCTTGAGCTTCTGCCCAGGCCGGAAGGTCACCACGCGCCGCGCCGAGATGGGAATTTCCTCGCCGGTCTTCGGGTTGCGGCCCGGGCGCTCGTTCTTGTCCCGCAGATCGAAGTTCCCGAAGCCGGAGAGCTTGACCTGGTGTCCATTCTCGAGGGCGACTCGGATCTCCTCGAAGAACATCTCGACCAGCTCCTTGGCCTCACGCTTGTTGAGTCCCAGCTCCTCGAAGAGCTTCTCCGCCATGTCGGCCTTCGTGAGTGCCATCGCTGCTCCGTCTTATTGTCTGAGCGTGGCGCCCAGGGCCTCCTGCAGGCGGG
Source organism: Gammaproteobacteria bacterium (assembly GCA_026989495.1). Classification (GTDB taxonomy): domain Bacteria; phylum Pseudomonadota; class Gammaproteobacteria; order S144-34; family S144-34; genus S144-34. Next base: position 8,280 of record JALSJE010000122.1, read on the forward strand.
CCACGGTCCGGGCGACCACGGCGTTGATCTCCTCGTCGGTAAGGGTGCGTGATTCTTCTTGAAAAATCAAGCCTAAAGCAATGCTTTTTCGCCCGCTCTCCACACCCTTGCCGGCGTAGACGTCGAAGATCCTGATCTCGCGCAGGATGGGACCGGCCGCCTCGCGCGCCACCTCTGCCACCCGCGCGGCGGGCACGTCCTCATCCACCACCACCGCCAGGTCCCTGCGCACGGCCGGATAGGGTGACAGCGGCGCGAAACGCGGCACGCGCCCCGCCGCCACGGCCGCCAGGCGCATCTCGAACAGCACCACCGGCACGGAAATCTCCAATGCATCCGCCACTTCCGGATGCAGCGCCCCGAGCCAGCCCACGGGCTCGCCCGCGCGCAGGATGCGCGCGCACTGGCCCGGATGGAGGGCGGGATGCGCACCGGGCTCGAAGGCGAAGGCATCGCCGGCGCCGCCGAGGGCGGCGAGCGCCTCGACATCCGCGCGCACGTCGTGGAAATCCACCCCCCGGGGCTGGCTCAGGCCCCACTGCTCGGGCAGGGCCGGACCGGCGGCGACACCCGCGACCATCTTTTCCTGTTTTATATCATTGCCTTCCTTGATAAACCTCATGCTGATCTCGAACAGGCGGATCCGGTCCTGCTGGCGGTTGAGGTTGCGCTGGAGGGCGAGAACCAGCCCCGGCCAGGCACTGGTGCGCATCACGGCGAGCTCCGCCGAGAGCGGGTTGGCGAGCCGGACCGGCTCGTGGTCCGGGTCCAGCCGCCGCGCGAGCGGTTCCGGCACGAAGCTGTAGGTGACGGCCTCATGGTAGCCGCGGTCGGCGAGCAGCGCCCGGATCCGGCCCTCCGGCACCACAGCCTCCGGGCAAGGCGGCATCGCCGGGGCCCCGCTCAGCGGCCGCTCGGGCAGCCGGTCGTAGCCGTGGAGGCGAGCCACCTCCTCCACCAGGTCCGCCTCGATGGCGATGTCGAAGCGCCAGCTCGGGGGCGTCACGGCCCAGCGCCCCTCCCCCGCGTGCTCGGCCGCCATGCCGAGCCGCGCCAGCAGGGCCACCATCCCGTCGTCGTCCATCTCGGCGCCCAGCAGGCGACGGGCCCGCTCCGGCCGGAAGGTCACGGCCACACGCGCCGGCAGGTGGGCCTGCGATGCCACCTCCACCACCGGTCCCGGGCACCCGCCGGCGATCTCCACCAGCAGCCCCGTGGCCCGCTCCAGGGCCTCGCGCTGCATGGCCGGATCGACGCCGCGCTCGAAACGGTGCGAGGACTCGGTATGGAGCCCGTAGCGGCGGGCTCGGCCGGCGATCGCCTCCGGGGCGAAGAAGGCGCACTCCAGGAACACGTCCCGTGTCTCCGGTCCCACCGCCGTGCCGGCCCCGCCCATGATGCCTGCGAGCGCCACCGGTCCCGAGGCGTCGGCGATGACCAGGGTGTCCGGCTCGAGGGCGGCCTCGCTGCCGCCGAGGAGCGTGAGGCGCTCGCCTGCACGGGCCATGCGCACCACCACCGGCCCCTGCAGGCACGCGAGGTCGAAGGCATGGAGCGGCTGGCCCAGCTCCAGCAGCACGTAGTTGGTGACGTCCACCACCGGGCCCAGGCTGCGGATGCCGGCGCGCCGCAGGCGCTCGACCATCCACAGCGGGGTGCGCGCGTCCGGGTCCACCCCGCGCACCACCCGCCCCAGGTAGCGGGGGCAGGCCGCGGACGCCTCCACCTGCACCGGCACCGTCTCCCCGTGCGCCGCCGGCACCGGTCCCCACTCGGGCCCCGCGAGCGCCAGCCCGTACAGGGCAGCCGCCTCGCGGGCCACGCCCCGCACGCTCAGGCAATCGGCTCGGTTGGGAGTGAGGCTCAGCGCCAGAACCGGGTCGTCGAGGTCGAGCCAACGGCGCAGGTCCTCGCCCACGGGGGCGTCCGGCGGCAGCTCCCACAGGCCCTCGGCCGCCTCGGCCACGCCCAGCTCCCGGGCCGAGCACAGCATGCCGTGGGACTCGACCCCGCGCAGCTTCACCTTGCGGATGCGGGTGCCATCCGGCAGCGCCGCGCCCACTGCGGCGAAGGGCGCGCGCAGGCCCGGGCGCACGTTGGGGGCGCCGCACACCACCTGCACCGGCTCGCCGCCCGCGGACACGCGGCAGACACGCAGGCGGTCGGCGTCCGGGTGCGGCGCCACCTCCAGCACCTCGCCCACCACCACGCCGGAGAAGGGCGGCGCGGCCGGCACCACGGCGTCCACCTCGAGGCCGGCCATGGTGAGCCGCTCGGCGAGCGCTGCCGCATCCGGCGGCACCGCCGCCCACTCACGCAACCACGCCAGGCTGACCTTCATGACCTATCCGCGTACCCGTCTCCAGGCACCCGTCCCCACCCCTTCCTTGCTACTTGCTACTTGCTACTTGCTACTTGCTACTTGCTACTTGCTACTTGCTACTTGCTACTTGCTAGTTGCTAGTTGCTAGTTGCTAGTTGCTAGTTGCTAGTTGCTAGTTGCTAGTTGCTGCTCGCTGCTCGCTGCTC
>JALSJE010000123.1 GCA_026989495.1 Gammaproteobacteria bacterium
TCAAGCCCAAGGTCCAGGGACGCGCCGACATGGGCGCGCTCAGCGCCCGGGTCAAGGCCCGACTGGGCGGCTGAGCCCGGCCCCCCGGGCCGGCGGCCGGAGTCGGTCGGAAGGCCTGAAAAATCGAGACTTTTCAGGCCTTCCCCGCGGCCAGGGACGGCCCATGCACAGGGAAGTGCATGACGACACGCGAAAAATCGAAATGGAATGCAAGGCACTATCGCGCTGATCGCTCCGCGCAGCGGATCGATTTCCTATCCTTGTAGGGGCCCCATGCGGGCACCGGATCCATGGCCGGCCGCATCCCCCAGCAGTTCATCGACGAGCTCCTCGCGCGGGTCGACATCGTCGATCTGGTGGGCGAGTACGTGCCGCTCAAGAAGGCCGGGCGCGAATACGTCGCCTGCTGCCCCTTCCATGCCGAGAAGACCCCTTCCTTCACGGTGAGCCCCCAGAAGCAGTTCTACCACTGCTTCGGCTGCGGGGCCCACGGCACCGCCATCGGCTTCCTCATGGAGCACCAGCACATGGACTTCGTGGAGGCGGTGGAGCACCTGGCGGGCCGCCTCGGCCTCAGGGTGCCCCGGGAGGGCGGACGCGGCGAGGCGGCGCCCGCCCGCCAGCCCCACGCGGCCCTGCTCCAGACGCTGGCGGACGCCGACCGCTGGTTCCGGCGCCAGCTGCGCGAGCACCCGCAGGCGTCCCGGGCAGTGGACTACCTGCGCGGGCGCGGCGTGAGCGGCGAGGTCGCAGCCCGCTTCGGCCTGGGCTATGCCCCGCCCGCCTGGGATGGCCTGCTGCGGACGCTCGGAAGCGACGAGGCCGCCCGCGCGCGCCTCAGGGCTGCGGGGCTCGTCGCCGAGCGCGCCGGCGGCGGGCTCTACGACCGCTTCCGCGACCGCATCGTCTTCCCCATCCGCGACCGGCGCGGACGCACCGTCGGCTTCGGCGGCCGGCTCATCGAGGGCGACGGCCCCAAGTACCTGAACTCTCCCGAGACCCCCGTCTTCCACAAGGGGCGCGAGCTCTACGGCCTGCACGAGGCGCGGGAATCGACCCGCCGCCTGGAGCGTCTCCTGGTGGTGGAGGGCTACATGGACGTGATCGCGCTCGCCCAGCACGGTATCACCTGGGCCGTGGCCACCCTCGGGACGGCCGCCACCGCCGAGCACCTGGAGCGGCTGTTCCGGACGGTGCCGGAGGTGGTCTTCTGCTTCGACGGCGACCGCGCCGGGCGCCTGGCCGCCTGGCGCGCGCTGGAGCAGGCCCTGCCGGCGATGCGCGACGGGCGCAGCGCCCGCTTCCTGTTCCTGCCGGAGGGGGAGGATCCGGACAGCCTGGTGCGGCGCGAGGGGCGTGACGCCTTTCTCGCCCGGGTCGAGAAGGCCGTCCCGCTTTCGGAATTCTTCCTTGAAGGCCTGGCCGCGCGGGCCGATACCTCGAGCATGGACGGGCGGGCACGCATGGCGGAACTTGCGCGGCCGCTGCTGTCGAAGATGCCGCAGGGGGTGCTGCGCGATCTCCTGGTGGAGGCCCTGGGCCGGCGGGTGGGTCTCCCGCCCGAGCGCATCGCCGCGCGCCTCGAGACCCCGGCGGCCGCGGCCGCGCCCCCGCCCCGGCCCCGCCCGGCACCGGCGCGCCGCACCCCGGTGCGCACGGCGCTGGCGCTCCTCCTGCGCCAGCCGTCGCTGGCGGCAGGAGCGCTCCAGGCCCGCGCCTGGCTGCGGGAGCTGGACCTGCCGGGGGTGCCGCTCCTTTGTCAAGTGCTTGATTTGCTGGAGAAGGAGCCCCATCTCACCACTGCGGCCATTCTGGAGCGCTTCCGGGGCAGCGAAGCGGGCGAGCAGCTCGCCCGTCTCCTCGGCATGGACCTGGAGGTGCCGGAGGCGGGCGCCTCCGCGGAGCTGGAGGGCGCGCTGGCGCGGCTCGAGGCGCGCCACCGCGAGCAGCGCACCGAGGCCCTGCTCGCCAAGGCGCGCGCGAAGGGGCTGGACGAGGCCGAGAAGGCCGAGCTGCGGCGCCTGCTGGCGGCAGAATCGCCTGGCACGGGTCTAGGCAGTGCGCTAGACTGATTGGTTCAGTTGCGCGCCGGCACTGGCGGCGCGCCCAGGACACACGGGAACACCGGCCAGACCATGAGCGACGACCAGCAGACCCAACTCAAGGCCCTCATCGCGAAGGGCAAGGAGCAGGGCTACCTCACCTACGCAGAGGTGAACGACCACCTGCCCGACGATGTCGTCGATCCCGAGCAGATCGAGGACATCATCGACATGTTCAACGACATGGGCATCGCCGTGCACGAGACGGCGCCCGACGAGGCAGGGGTCTACTTCCCGGAGGTGAGCAACGTCTCCGACGAGGACGAGACGGAGGAGGCGGTGGCCGCGCTCGCCTCGCGGGTGGAGAGCGAGCAGGGCCGCACCACCGACCCCGTGCGCATGTACATGCGCGAGATGGGCACGGTGGAGCTGCTCACGCGCGAGGGCGAGATCCGCATCGCCAAGCGCATCGAGCAGGGCCTGCGCCAGGTGCTCGCGGCGCTGGCGAGCTATCCCGACTCGGTCGCGCGCCTGCTGGCCGAGTGGGAGAAGGTGCAGGCGGGCGAGCAGCGCCTGTCGGACGTGATCACGGGCTTCATGGAGCCCGAGGACGACGACGAGATCCCGCCGCCCGCGAGCGAGCGCCAGGCCGCCGAGGGCGACGACGCCGAGCCCGAGGACACGGGTCCCGACCCCGAGGAGGCGCGCAAGCGCTTCAAGCGGCTCAAGAGCCTGCACACGCGCACGCTCAACGCCATCGCCAAGCACGGCTTCGACGACCCGCGCACGCGGAAGCTCCGCCAGCAGCTCGCCGAGTGCTTCATGAGCTTCAAGCTCGTGCAGCGCCTGGTGGACGAGCTGACGGCCAACCTGCGCGACGTGGTCGAGCGCATCCGTGCCCAGGAACGGCTCATCATGGAGCTGTGCGTGGGCAAGGCCCAGATGCCGCGCAAGACCTTCATCGAGTCCTTCCCCGACCACGAGACCGACCTGCGCTGGGTGGACCGCCAGATCAAGGCCGGCAAGAAGTGGTCCAAGGCGCTCGCGCAGCACCGCGAGGAGATCCTGCGCGCGCAGCGCAAGCTCCTGGCGATCGAGGAGGAGGCGGGCCTCAGCATCGCCCAGATCAAGGAGATCAACCGCCAGATGTCCATCGGCGAGGCGCGCGCGCGCCGCGCCAAGAAGGAGATGGTGGAGGCCAACCTGCGCCTGGTGATCTCCATCGCCAAGAAGTACACCAACCGCGGGCTGCAGTTCCTGGACCTCATCCAGGAGGGCAACATCGGCCTCATGAAGGCGGTGGACAAGTTCGAGTACCGGCGCGGGTACAAGTTCTCCACCTACGCCACGTGGTGGATCCGGCAGGCCATCACGCGCTCCATCGCCGACCAGGCGCGCACCATCCGCATCCCGGTGCACATGATCGAGACCATCAACAAGATCAACCGGGTGGCGCGCCAGATGCTGCAGGAGATGGGGCGCGAGCCCAAGCCGGAGGAGCTGGCCGAGCGCCTCGACATGCCCGAGGACAAGGTGCGCAAGGTCCTCAAGATCGCCAAGGAGCCGATCTCCATGGAGACGCCCATCGGCGACGACGAGGACTCGCACCTGGGCGACTTCATCGAGGACACCAGCGTGATGTCGCCGCTGGAGGCGGCCACCGTCGAGGGCCTCAGGGAGGCCACGCGCGAAGTCCTGGCAGGACTGACGCCGCGCGAGGCCAAGGTGCTGCGCATGCGCTTCGGCATCGACATGAACACCGACCACACCCTCGAGGAGGTCGGCAAGCAGTTCGACGTCACCCGCGAGCGCATCCGCCAGATCGAGGCCAAGGCCCTGCGCAAGCTCCGCCACCCGAGCCGCTCGGAGCGGCTGCGCAGCTTCCTCGACCTCGAGTGAGGCGGCGGCACCGCCACGGCGCGAACATCCGCGGACGCCATGGCGTCCTCACCACGCCATGAAGGAAGGCCGGGCCCCGCCCGGCCTTCGCCTTCGCGCGCGGCCACCCGCGGTAGACTGAAGAAAGGTCTGAAAAATCTGATTTTTCAGACTTTCCCCGCGGCCATGGACGGCCGCGGGACGACCCATGCACAGGGAAGTGCATGACAATGCGAAGAAAAATCAAAATGGACCGCGAAGCGCCTCGATTCTGATCAATCCGCGCAGCGGATTGATCAGAGTTTCCTGAAGGAATCCAGGGGCCCGTAGCTCAGCTGGTCAGAGCTGCCGACTCATAATCGGTTGGTCGCAGGTTCGAGTCCTGCCGGGCCCACCACCTCCCCCTGCACAACCCTCCCGCCGCGGCGGGGCTGGAATCCGGTGCCGGCACAACGGCGGGGCCGCAGTCCGCCCGCGAGCTTAGGGCACCCCGAAGCGGCAGCCCCCGACCCGCTTATTTCGCTTATTTCCTATCTCAGCCTGAATCGCAGCACACTCGCCATGAGCATGATCGCCATGGCCTGATTGGCCGCGTCCGTCTTGCGCAGCGCGTCCTCGGCCCGCCGCCGGAGCTTCGGCAGATCCCCTTCTGAACCCAGCCAGATCTGCTCGAACGCCATGTCGCCGGCTTCGGCGTCACGCCTCCAGGCAGCCACCACCTTCCGACAGGCGATTTCCGGATCGCCCCCGCTCACCCCGCCATCCCGCGCCACCCGCACGGCCCGCGCCTGCACGCACCCGCCGCTCGAGCTCAAAAGTACAGCCACAACCAGATCCCCCATATCATCCTCGCCCATTTGCCACATACCAACCTCCTTACCAGACGAAAAATCTGATCAATCCGCTGCGCGGATCGATCAGCGCTATGGTGCTTCGCGGTCCATTTCGATTTTTCGTTATCGTCATGCGCTTCCCTGTGCATGGGTCGTCCCGCGGCCGTCCCTGGCCGCGGGGAAGCTCTGAAAAATCGGATTTTTCAGAGCTTCCTACAGATGTTCCGTCACGGAGATCCCGATTCTGTATCGGTGCAACCCCCGCCCCCTGCCCCCCCTCTCGGCCCCTGCGTCCCGGCGGCCCCTGCCGTCCCCCGTCCGGCTCAGCGGATGGTGACGGCGAACCGCGACCAGGGGTGGCCGGCCGCCGCAATGCGCCCGGCAAGGCCGCGCTCGTCGAAGCGGCCGTAGGCCCTGGAGTCGTCCCAGAGCAGCAGGGTACCGGCTTCGGTGTCTGCGGCGAAACGGCCGCCGCCGATCACTTCGACGCCCGGGTCGTGGAAGCCGAGGACGGTGCGGCCGTCCTCCCAGACATACGGGGTGCCGCGCTCGCCGAGCAGCTCGGCGAGGATCTGGTTGTGGTACCTGTGCCGCGCGCGCGGCGCGAAGACGAGCCACTCCTGCCCGTCCAGGCGGAGCTGCAGGAACTTGCCCTCCATGCGCGCAGGCAGCCGTCCATCGGGCTCGGGCAGCACGCGGATGCGCAGGCCCCCGCTCACGGCCTGCCTGCCGGCCGGCGCGCCAGCGTGCGGTTGACCACCAGCGCCGCCGCGGCCATGCCGAAGGTGGCGGTGACGAAGGCGGCCGAGCCGTAGCCCGCGCGGCAGTCGAGGGAGACGCCGCACACGCCCGGCTTCTCGTGGCCCACCGTGCCGTCGGGACGCGGGTACCGCTGGGGCTCGTCCGAGCAGACGCAGGGCACGCCGAAGGAGCGCTTCGGGTTGCGGCTGAAGCCGTGGCGGCTTCGCAGGCGCGCGCGCACCCTGGCCGCCAGGGGGTCGTTGCGCGTGCGGCTGAGGTCGCGCACCTGCACGCGCGTGGGGTCGGTGAGCCCGCCGGCGGCGCCCGTCGTGACGATCGGGATCTTCAGCCTGCGGCAGCGGGCGATGAGCGCGGCCTTGAAGCGGATCGAGTCGATGGCGTCCACGACGTAGCCGTAGCTGCGTGCGGGATCGACGAGCGCCTCGAGGCTCTCCTCGGTGAGGTAGTCGGCGACGGGCGTGACGCGGCAGGCCGGGTGTATGGCGGCGATGCGCTCGGCCATGACCTCGGCCTTGGGCCGGCCCACCGTGCCCGCCAGCGCATGGAGCTGGCGGTTGGTGTTGGTCTCACAGACGACGTCGCCGTCGACGAGCGTGAGGGCGCCCACGCCGCTGCGGGCCAGCGCCTCGGCCGTCCAGCAGCCTACGCCCCCAAGCCCCACGACGCAGACGTGGAGCTCCCGCAGGATGGGCACGGCGGCTTCGCCGTAGAGGCGCGCGAGCGCGCCGAAGCGCCGGCTCCAGGCATCGGCGGGCGCCGGCGGGATGAAGGGCTCGGGAACCTCGACGGACCGGCTCACGGGCGTGCGCCTCAGGGTAGCGCGAGGGCCTCGCGGGCGTTGGCGGTGGTGCGGGCGCCGAGCCAGGCCGGGTCCTCGCCGCGCACCTCGGCCAGCGCCCGCAGGTACTCGGGCAGGTACTCGGGGCTGTTGCGCGCGCCGCGGTGGGCGGGGCCCGGCAGGTCGGGCGCGTCGGTCTCGAGCACGATGGCCTCGGCAGGGAGCGCCGCGGCCAGTGCACGCAGCCGGCGCGAGCGCTCGTAGGCCACCATGCCGCCGAATCCGAGGCGGAAGCCCAGATCGAGGTAGCGCCGGGCCTGATCGAGACTGCCGTTGAAGGCGTGGGCGATACCGCCGCGCACGCGCAGGCGGCGCAGCGTGGCGAGCGCCTGGTCGTGGGCCTTGCGCACGTGCAGGATCACGGGCAGCCCCGCGTCGCGCGCGCAGGCGAGCTGGGCCTCCAGCAGGCGCTGCTGGAGCGTCCGGTCCGGGTCGGCGATGTAGAAGTCGAGGCCGATCTCGCCCACGGCGAGCGGCCGGTGCTCGGCCAGCGCCCGCTCCAGGGCGGCCACGTCGGCCTCGCGGTGACGCGCGCAATAGACCGGGTGCAGACCGAGCGCCGGATGCAGGCCCGGCTCGCGCGCGCACAGCGCCAGCACCGCTTCCCAGTTCCAGCGCCCGATGGCGGGCACGACCATGCGCGTGACGCCCACGGCCCGCGCGCGCGCGATCACCGCCTCGCGGTCGGCGTCGAAGTCGGCCACGTCCAGGTGGCAGTGGGTGTCCACGAGCTCCATGCCGGCTACCACATATCTACAGAGGACGCATCCACCGACCACTGTGCTCGACTAGCTGCCACTAGCTGCCCACCGGGTCGCTCGTCCGGGACTTGCTCCGGCGCGGCGACCTCCCTACCGCAGCACGAACGCCACCGGGACGATGAACTCCCGTGAGGGGCTGGTATCGCCCTCCGGGAGAGGGGGAAAGGGATCCGCGCGCCGCGCCATCTCCAGCGCCGCCCTGTCCAGGAGACGGTTACCCGTACGGCGCACCAGCTCAACCCGCTGCAGCCTGCCGGCACGGTCGATGAGGATGCGCAACATCCCTTCCCCCTCGATGCGCAGGCGCCGTGCCCGCCGTGGATACTTCTTATGCCTCTCCAGCCAGGCCACGATGAGCTCTTCGTAGCGGACCAGCGTGCGGTGGTCCAACGGACTGTCCCGCGGGCTGTCGGGAGGGGGCGCCTCCTCCGTCTCTACCACCTTTTGCGGCTCTGACGTCTGTTCGGGGATCGCCCTTTCGGGTTCCGGGCGAGACGCGGCCTCCGCCGGCGGGGGCCGGGGTTCGGCCCTGTCGCGCGGCGCGGGCCGCTGTGCCTCCACGACGGGCTTGGTCACCGCTCCCGGCAGGGGTTCCGGGTCGGGGCGCGGCTCTGGGGATTGGGTGGGTGGTGCCGGCCGAGGCAGGGGGTCGGGCCGCGGCACGGGCGTGACCGAGGGAGAGGGCACGGGAAGCACCGCGCGCGGCATCTCTGCCACCAGGCTCACCGTGAGCGGCCGCTCGCGTTGGGGGACACGGCGGTTCTCGGGCGGTGCGGAGGCGAACCACCGGAACAGCGCACCGTGCAGCAGGAGTGCGAGCAGGCCTGCCACGGCGAGATGCCGCCGCGTCATCTCCACCTTCTAGGGCTCCTTACCGGGCTGCAGCGTGGCTATGGCGATGTTGCTCCCGCCCGCGGAACGGATCGTATCCATCACCCTGATGAGGGCTTGCACTTCGCTGCGCGCGTCGCTCTTGAGTATCACCGGGGCGTCCGGCGCATCCTCGAGGACGGAAGCGAGAGCCGCCCGCAGGCCCTCGAGACCCACCGGCTCGCCATCGAGATATACTTCTCCGCGCCGGTCGAGCGTCACGGTCAACGTGACCTCTTCGACCTTCCGTGCGCTGCGCGATTCGGGCAGCTTCAGCTCGACGGCCTCGGGCACGAGGAAAGTGCTGGTGAGCATAAAGAACACCAGCAGCAGGAAGACGATGTCGATCAGTGGCGCGATATCAAGGTGGGAACGGATGCGGGCCCGGCCTCTAAATTCCATGGGTGGCATCCTCGAGGTGCTCGTCGTCCTGGTCGCTGAGGTGGGGCGTCTTGCCGAAGTGTCGCAGCACCCGCACAGATGCATCCTTCATCGCCGCCCTCACCTCGTCCACTCTCCCTTCCAGATAGTAGAACCCCGCCATGGCGGGGATGGCCACGGTGAGGCCAAAAGCCGTGGTGAGCAGCGCCTCCCAGATGCCTCCGGCGAGCATGGCCGGATCCACCCGGCCGCCCCCCTCCTCCAGGCGCATGAAAGCGGTGATCATGCCTGTCACGGTTCCAAGCAGGCCCAGCAAAGGGCTCAGGTGAGCGATGGAGGAAAGGCCACGCAGCCAAGACTCAAGATTGCGGATCTCCGCCGAGCCTATGCGACCTACCTCGGCCTCCACGTCACGGGTGGAGAAGGCAGGATCGGCGCCGCATCGGATCGCACCCTCCATCACCCGCGCGACGGGATGACGCCTCTTGCCGAGAATCTCTAGGGCGGCCTGATGACCAACCGCCTCCAGCGCCCCCAGCGCCTCGTCCACGAAGGCGGTCCGGCGCAGGCCGCCGCGCGTGAATTGGTACATCTTGGCGATGATGATAGCCACCGCCAGCACGGACAGCCCCAGCAGGACCCCCATGATTGGCCCTCCTTGGCGCAGCATATCCTCAGCCGTCATCACCCTGTCCCACTCCTGTCCAGCCACGACTCACAAGGCAAGCTCGATGCCAGCATACACAAACCGCGGCGCGCCTGGGCGCGGACCATGAGGCTGCCGAGACGCCAGATAGGACTCGTCCAGCAGATTCTGCGCACCGCCATAGATCTTGACGGCCTTGGTGACCTGGTAACGGGCGGAGAGATCCGCGACGAAATAGCTGTCGGTCTTGCCGAACCGCGCGTCGGGATCCCCATTGCCGTTCACCTGGCCGACCACATTGCTGGCGCTGGTAAAGGTCTCGCTGACATAGTAGCCGGATAGGAAGACCCCCCACCTGGCAGATTCGAGCCCCGCACCCAGACTGAACTGCCACTCCGGCACATAGGGCAGCCGGTTACCTTTCCTGCCGAAGCTGAAGATGGATTCGGGATCGGTGGAACGGGCGTCGTTCCGCTGCAGTGCACGCGTGTAGGTGAGGTTCACGTACCAGGGGTTGCGCAGCCGCCACCCCCGGGCGATACCCGCATCGTACTGTGCTGACAACTCCAAGCCGTAAGCTGTGGCCTCGCCAAAGTTCTGGTCGTCTCCGGTACCGGCACCGCCGATGTTGTCCACCACGATCAGGTTCTGGAACTCCGTGTAGAAGGCCGCGAACTCCACTGCCAACGCCCGGCGTGGATTGGCATACCGAGCGCCTGCCTCGAAGGCGGTACTCGTCTCTTCCTTGAGATTCTTGGTGACCGCTCCCTTGGGGCTGGGCGGCGAGAATCCCCTGTGGACTCCGCCGAACCCGCTCCAGCTGTCATTGAAGCGGTAGACCACGCCGATGCCGCCGGCCGTCATGGTCAGCCTGTTGTCGCCCCGGTTGGTCCCCTTGGGGCTCTCATAGGCTTGGTCCAGGATCTCGTAGCGCACACCCGGGGTGAAGCGCCAGCGACCCGCCTCGATCGTGTCCTGGACGTAGAGAGCCACGGCCCGTGTCCGCTGGAGCCTGTCGCCGGCACCGCCAGGTGTGCCGGGGGTGCGGTTGGTTATGGTTCCGTTGGCCGCCTGGACATAGTCGTCGTCCCACTGGAAGCGACGGACCTGGTCACGATGCAGGCGTACGCCGGCGGAAATCTCGTGGCGCACCGCTTCCGAGCCAAAGCGGAAGTAGGTGACAGCCTCCACGCCCCGGCTCTCGTATTCGCGGTTGTTGGCGCGCACCCGCAGGGTGCAGGCCAGCTGGCCCTTCAGGCAGGCCAGCCCGTCCCCGCCTTGGACGCCGGCCAGGGCCGCCGAGAGCCCCATCTTGCTGGTGCCGTTGACGTTACGAATGTCCTTGAGCTTGTACCAGTTGCGCCTGAAAGAGGTGGCATAGACGGTCGCGATGACGTCCAGGTCGTCGTTCGGGCTCAGGACATAGCGCAAGTAGCCGTTCTTCTGTTCCGTGTCCATGTTGTCGAAGCGCGATGCGCTGTATCTCCGAAATGGGTCCCGGCGGAAGTCGGCATCGCTCAGGCCCAGATAGCTCGAATTGGCGTCGAGCGTGTTTCGCCCGAACTTGAATTCCAAACGCTGATACACCGCGGTCTCCGGCTCCCAGGCTATCTTGATCATGCCGTCGCTCTTGAAAAAACCCGTATCCTCTCCGTCACGGAAGTCGGGCGTCTCGTCTATATGCTTGTACCCGATGTTCTGTCGTTTGTAGGCCTCCACCACGAACCCCACAGTGCCCGCGCCTGTCTCCAAGGCGTCGCCGGCGTAAGCGTGGGTGCGCAGCTCACGGAAGCTGCCTGCCAGCGACTTGAGATACACGGTCCGCCGCGTCGGGACCGGCGTGGAGAGGTAGTTGATCACCCCTCCCGTGATGTGAGGCCCGTACTTGATCTGGCTCGAGCCCTTGAGGACCTCCAAGCCACTCATGCGTCCGACCGTAGGGGCGTAGTAGGCCGCAGGCGCAGAATAGGGCGCTGGCGCCATTAGCACCCCATCCTCCATGAGGGTGACCTTGGCGCTGCGCGTGGTGTCCACACCGCGCAGGCTGATGCTCGGGAAGAGACCACCGAATTCCTCCCTCATGTAGACGCCCGGGACCCTCCGCAGCACACGACTGACGTCGTCGTAGCTCTGCTGGCGTATCTCCTCCTTGCCGATCACCTGGGCCGAACCCGGTATCTCGTCTACGTTGCCCGGATTGCCGATCACCATGACCTTGTCCAGAATCCGACCCTCCCCGTCACCCTCGGCCGCATCGGCATCCTGCAGCGGCCAAGCCGCTATCGCCAAGAGGGCGGGCAGTATGCCGTGCCCGATCGCGATGCGCACGCCCGTACACGCTTTTGCTGACATGGTCCTTCCTCCCCTCGGATGAGCCTGTGGTTTCACACGGGTGGCGATGGGCGCGCGAAGCGCGGATCCCCCGTCCGGTTCCTCTTTCAACCGCCGGGGTGCACGCCCCGCCCAGGAGACGCGCGTCGCCCGTCACAGCCCATTGCCGTTCCCCCGGCATGGCAGGGAACAGTGGGACGGTGAAAGTATATCGAATACAAATCATAATGCAAACAATTATCGTTTATAGATCCCTAAGTTCAGTCTGCAGGCAGATGCGACAACTACTTCCTCCGTCGTTTAGCCTTAGGTAACCCGCTACCCGGAAGGAAGAGCATGGACCCGGATTTCTGGCTGGCCCGGTGGGAGGCGGGCCAGATCGGCTTCCACCGTGACGAGATCAACCCGCTGCTCGTGCGCCACTGGGATGCGCTCGGCACGCCCCGGGGCGGGACGGTATTCGTTCCCCTCTGCGGCAAGAGCCGTGACATGGCCTGGCTCGCCGCCCGGGGCCACCGGGTGGTGGGCGTGGAGCTCAGCCCCCTCGCCGTGCGAGATTTCTTCGCCGAGCACGGCCTCGAGCCCCGGGTGGAGCGGGGCCGCGTCCACGTCCGCCACGAGGCCGAGGGCATCACCCTGCTCCTCGGCGACTATTTCGACCTCGAGCCCGACGACCTGGGCCCGGTGGCCGCGGTCTACGACCGCGCGGCCCTGATCGCCCTGCCGCAGGCCATGCGCCCACGCTACGCGGCCCACATGGCCCGCCTCGCCCCCGGCGTGCCCATCCTCCTGATCACGCTGGAATATCCGGAGGACGAGATGGAAGGCCCGCCCTTCTCCGTCTCGCCGGACGAGGTGGCGGCCCTGTACGGGAGCCAGTGGGAGATGACGCCGCTCGCCGCCATGCCGGTGCTCGACGAGAACCCTCATCTGCGCGAGAAGGGTCTCTCTGCTCTCACCGAACACGTCCTCGCCCTGCGGCCGAAGAGAGCTTATTGACAATCGTTCGCATTTGCATTCTAATGGGGTGCGAGGAGGACGCCCCGTGTACGTCTGCGTCTGCAAGGCAGTGAGCGACCGCCGCATCCGGGCCCTGGCCCAGGCGGGAAAGGCACGCACGCTGGCGGAGCTGCGCCGCGAGACCGGCCTCGGGAGCTGCTGCGGGCGCTGCGTGCCCTGCGCCCGCTCGGTGCTTGCCGAGGCGCTCGCCAGGACCGAGCCGGCAGCGGCCGGCAGGATAGCCGTCCCCTCTCCGGCGCCGGCCTGAGATCCCGCCCCGCTTGCCTCCCTGCCCGCGCTGGCGCACCCTAACCGGACGGACCAACCCGCCCATCCCACCACAGGAGGCAGGCGCCCATGAAAGGCGATCCCGGCGTCATCGAGGTGCTCAACCGGCAGCTCACCCTGGAGCTGACCGCCATCAACCAGTACTTCCTGCACGCGCGCATGTACGACAACTGGGGCCTCAAGCGCCTCGGCGAGCACGAGCGCAAGGAGTCGATCGAGGAGATGCGCCACGCCGACCGGCTCATCCAGCGCATCCTCTTCCTCGAAGGGCTGCCCAACCTGCAGCAGCTCGGCAAGATCCTCGTGGGCGAGGACGTGCGCGAGTGCCTGGAGGCGGACCTCGCGATCGAGCGCCAGGCGCGCGACTCGCTGGTCGAGGGGATCGCCTTCCTGGAGGAGAAGCGCGACTACGTCTCGCGCGAGCTGCTCGAGGGCATCCTCGAGGACACCGAGGAGCACATCGACTGGCTCGAGACCCAGCTCGAGCTCATCGGCCGGATGGGCCTGGAGAACTACCTCCAGTCCCAGGCCGGGAGCTGAGCGGCCAATTCAGCCCCCGGCGCCGACCGGCTCGTCCGCGTAGCGCCAGATGTCCACGTCCCGGCCCTGCTCGCGCCAGCGCTCGGCACGCGCGGACAGGAAGCGCTGGAAGCTCGGCTGCTCCCGCCAGGCGCCGCTCGCCACGTATTCGAACAGCCCGCCCGTGTGGAAGACCTTGAAGAAGGCCTCGGAGCGGATCACCTCGCGCCCGTCCGGCGCGAAGACGACGATGGTCGGCGCGTACTTGACGTCGAGGGCCCGGGCCCACTCCCGGGCGGTGGTGCGCCGCCCCTCGGGCGTGACCACGGGCGTGTCCGACCACATGTCGAGCTGGACCACATGGAACGGCCGGATCGCCTCGCGCACGCTCGGGTCCGGGAGCACCTTGCGGTGCAGCGTCTCGCAGGCGGGGCAGTGGCGCTGCTCGAAGAAGACGGCGAAGGGGCGCCCCCGGGGCCGCCCGGCGGGGCTGAGGTCGTAGGGCGGCGGGGCGAAGAAGTCCTCGGCGATGAGGCGACCGCTGCTCGAGGGGGGCATCCGCTCGGCCAGCCACTCGCGGAAGGGGCGCGAGCGCTCGAGACGCTCAGCCACGTAGCGCAGCGCCAGGCGGAAGCGCTCCGGCGGCCAGTAGCCGTTGAGGCGCAGCACCACCCGGCCCTCCTCGTCCAGGAACAGGATGGTGGGGGTGAACTGCACCCGCAGCATGGCCGCGAAGGTCTTCTCGGTGTAGGCCTTGCCGTCCGTCCACGTCACCTCGCGGTCGCCCCACATGTTGATGCCGATGGCGTCGAAATGGCGGCGGGTGTAGTCCACGATGTCCTTCTGGGAGAAGTTGCGCTCCACCAGGGCGTTGCAGTAGGGGCAGCCCTTCTGGTGGAAGATGATCATCACGCGCCGGCCCGCGGCGGCGGCCTCGGCCACGTCCTCCCGGAAGTCGAGGAAGCTGGTCTTGAACCAGTCCGGGTACTCGGTCTCCCTGGCGCCGTAATAGCGGCCCTTGCGTTCGGAGCCCTGCAGCGGCTCGGCGAGGGCGAAGGCCAGCAGGGCGAGCAGGGAGACGAGGGGAAGGGCGGGGTGGGTGGCTCGCATGACGGCACCTCCCGAATGCGGCCTGCGTCAGGACCTGGCTTCCTAGTATAGCGCCGTGGCGTGCCAGCCGGCCGCCCATCGGCTATGCTTCGCGGCCGTGATGCCCGACGATCCCCTGGCAAGGGCGGACGATCCGCTCGCCCTGTTCGACGCGTGGTACGAGGCCGCGCGCGGCTGCGGCATCGACAAGCCGCACGCGGCCGCGCTCGCCACCGCCGGCGCGGACTGCCGCGCCACCGCCCGCATCGTGCTGCTGAGCAGCCACGACGCCCGCGGCTTCGTCTTCCACACCAACTACCGCAGCCGCAAGGCGCGCGAGCTCGAGGACAACGCCTGGGCCACGCTCCTCTTCTGGTGGGACCCGCTCGGCCGTCAGGTGCGCATCGAGGGGCCCTGCGAGCGCACCGCCCCCGAGGAGTCCGACGCCTACTGGCGCAGCCGCCCCCGCGGCCGCCAGCTCGGGGCCTGGGCCTCGGAGCAGAGCGCCGTCATCCCGGGGCCCGAGGCGCTGGCCGCGCGCATGGCCGAGGTGACGCGCCGCTTCGAGGGCGAGGCGGTGCCCCGCCCCGCGCACTGGGGCGGCTACCGCCTGCGGCCGGAGGTGATGGAGTTCTGGCGCGAGGGCCGCGACCGCCTCCACGACCGCCTCCGCTTCCGCCGAACGGAAGCGGGCTGGGTGCGCGAGTGGCTCGCGCCCTGAGCGCCGCCAGCCGGGTCAGAGCCTCTCCAGCCAGCCCATGGCCAGCAGGAAGCCGATGGCGGTCACCACCACGCCGATGAAGCGGAACTGACGTGTGTAGTTGGGTGGGGCCTCCACGCCCAGGCGCGCCCAGGCGCGCAGCACCGCCCGCGAGAGGGGCTCGGCCAGCAGCACCAGCGCCAGCCCCGCGACCATGATGGCGACGGCGACCTGCTCGCGGCTCATCGGCACGCATCCTATCAGCCCTGCCCCCGCCCATCTATCCCATCCGGGGGATACGCAAGGAACGCCCGGCGCCCTATCTACTTGGGTCGGACATTGACCCTACCGGTAAAACCGCAACGGAGGAGGACCCATGACCGGCAAGTACAAGCCCCGCGCGGAGACGCTGCTGCGCCGCTCGGGCGATCCGGGCTACCGGATCGCTTGGAAGCTCAAGTACGGCTTCCAGAAGGGCCACCTCGAGGGCGAGATGACCTACGGCGAGGCCAAGAAAAAGGCCGAGGAGCTGATGGCCAAGGACCCCGAGAAGGTCTACTGGCCCGAGCTCATCATGGATCCCGCCTTCGAGGAAGCGAGCTGAGCCAGCGCACGCCCCCGTCCCGGCGGCCCGCCGCGGCGGGCCGCCGCATCCCCCTTCCCGAGGAGCCGCGCGCCCGTCCCGCCAACCTGGCGTAGACTGGGGGCATGTCCTGCTGCTGCCCCCACGACCTCGCCGCCGCCCGTTGCTTCTCGGCCTTCGCGCCCCTCTATCGCTGGCGGTTCCGGCGCGGGCGCCTCGAGCGCACCCAGCGCCAGCTCGCGGCCGGTCTGGAGGCGACCGGCGCGCTCGAAGGAGCGACGCTGCTCGAGATCGGCTGCGGCGTGGGCCATCTGCATCAGATCCTGCTCGCACGCCTCGGGGCGGCACGGGCGGTGGGCGTGGATCTCGCGCCACGCATGATCGCCGAGGCCCGCCGGCTCGCCGCCGAACGCGGTCTCGCGGACCGCACCGAATACCACGTGGGCGACTATCTCGCGCTCGCCGACGCGCTGGGCGAGGCGGACGTGGCCATCCTGGACAAGGTGGTCTGCTGCCATCCGGAGGGGGTGCGCGTGCTGGCCGAGGCGGCGCGCCGGGCACGCCGCGCCGTCGCCCTCACCTACCCGCGCGACCGCCGGCCCGTGCGTGCCGGCGCGCGGATCGTCAACCTGGGCCTGGCGATGGCAGGCTCCGCCTTCCGCGTGTATGTCCATTCGCCCGCGGCCGTGGAGGCCGCGCTGCGGGCGTCCGGCCTGCGGTGCGCCGCCCATGCGCAGACCGCCGTCTGGCGCACCGAGATCTGGTCGCGGAACCTTACGGAACGGTAGGGAAAGCGAAAGCGCCGTGACAGCCGCCGCGTGCCATGCTGCATGCACCGGTAGAGAAACGGTGACGCAAAGGAAAGGAAGGTCTGAAAAATCGCGATTTCTCAGACCTTCCCCGCGGCCACGGAGGGCCGCGGGATGGTCCATGCACAGGGAAGTGCATGACGACACGCGAAAAATCGAAATGGACCGCGAAGCACTTCAGCGCTGATCAATCCGCGCAGCATATTGATCAGAGTTTCCGAAAAGGAGGAAACAGCCATGCGCACGCGAAGGCAGACCATGACGGCCCTGGCGCTGGCCACGGTGATGGCGATCCCGAACCTCGCGGCGGCCGGCCGCGACAGCGACGAGGCGCGGCGGCTCGCGCCCCGCGCGGGCCTGCTCAGCCTCCAGGAGGCGGTCGATGCGGCCGAAAAGGCCTTCGGAGGCCGCGCCGTGGAGGCGGAGCTCGAACGCGAGGACGGCCGACGCGTCTACGAGGTGAAGCTCGTGCGCGACGGCGAGCGGCTCGAGGTCTACGTGGACGCCCGCACGGGCGAGGTGATCGGTCCCGAGCGGGAGCGGCGGCGCCGGCTCCGCCCGCGCGAGGACGACTGAGCCCCGGCGCGCGGCGTCCCCGGGCGCCGCGCGCCCCGGACGGCTCCGCCACCGCCGGGACACCGTCACGCTGGCTGGAACGAGAAAGGGGATCCTGCGATGCAACGCTCCTGGCTCACCCGCGCCCTGCACACCCTGCTCGCGCTCGCCGTCACGCACCAGCTCCTGGTGAGCCTGGTGATGGAGGAGCCCGAGGAGGGCGAGGCCGAGGGCCTGCTCTTCGAGCTGCACGAGACCGTCGGGCTCGTCACCCTGGGCATCCTGCTGGCCTTCTGGCTCTGGGCCCTGGTGCGGCGCAGCGAGACCCCGCTCGGCGCGCTGTTCCCGTGGCTCTCCCCCGGGCGGCTGCGCGAGCTCGCCGCCGATATCGGCAGGCACCTCGCGGCCCTCGCCCGCCTGCACCTGCCCGAGTACCGCCCGGCCTCACCGCTGGCCGCTGCCATCCACGGCCTGGGGCTGCTCGCGGTCACGGGCTCGGCGCTCAGCGGGCTCACCTGGTGGCTGGGCGAGGAAGGGCTGGTGGCCCACGCCCTGGCCGAAGCGGCCGAGGAGGTGCATGAGCTCTTCGGCAACCTGGTGTGGGCCTATCTCGTGGGGCACGCGGGCATGGCCGTGCTGCACCGGCTCGCCGGCCACGACGAGATCTCGGCCATGTTCAGCCTGCGTCCCGGCGGCCGCTGAGGTGGATGGTGGCCCGCATCCTGGTCGTCGAGGACGACGAGACCACGGCCTCGTACCTCGTGCGGGGCCTGCGGGAGGCGGGCTACACGGTGGATCGGGCCGCCGACGGGCGCGAGGGGCTCTACATGGCCACGGAGGGCGGCTACGACCTGCTGATCGTCGACCGCATGCTTCCGTCCATGGACGGTGTCGGCATGGTGCGCGGCCTGCGCGCGGCGGGCCACGACACGCCCGTGCTCTTCCTCACCGCCCTGGGCGGAATCGAGGACCGCGTCGAGGGGCTCGAGTCCGGGGGCGACGACTACCTGGTCAAGCCCTTCGCCTTCGCCGAGCTGCTGGCGCGGGTGCGCGCGCTGCTGCGCCGCCCGCGCGCCGCGCGTCAGGAGACCGTTCTGCGCGTGGGCGACCTGGAGATGGACCTGCTCGCCCGGCGCGTCACCCGCGGCGGGCGTCCCATCGAGCTCCAGCCCCGCGAGTTCGCCCTGCTCGAGTGCCTGATGCGCCATGCCGGCCAGGTGGTCACGCGCACGATGCTGCTCGAGCAGGTCTGGGGCTTCCACTTCGACCCCCGGACCAGCGTGGTCGAGACGCACATCAGCCGCCTGCGCGCCAAGGTGGACAAGCCCTTCGACCGCCCCCTCATCCACACGGTGCGAGGCGCCGGCTATGTCATCCGCGAACCTGAGGGCATGGCTGCGGACGACGAGCTTTAGGCTTGCCGCCTACTACGCGGCGCTGTTCGCCCTCTCGGCCGGCCTGCTGCTGGCCGTGGTGTGGTTCTACGGGATCGGCACCGCCGAGCGCGAGATCGAGCGCGTGGTGGACTCACGCCTGGAGGCCCTGCTCGCGGTCCACGAGCGCGAGGGTCTCGCGGGGCTTCGCTGGGCCATCTCCCGCGAGTCCCTGAGGCCCGGGAGCCCCTTCCTTTACGCCCTGGTGGACGAGGACGGGCGGCTGCTCGCGGGGAACCTCCCCCGTCCCCATCCCCTGCGCGAGGGCTGGGAGGAGTTCGAGCTCGAAGACGACGAGGAAGCGCTGGCGCCGGGTGCCGTCCCCCTCCACCTGCCCGTGCGCGGGCGCGGCGTGCGCCTGGGAGACGACCTGCTCCTCTGGGTGGGCCACGACGTCGAGACCCTGCACGAGCTGCGCGAGCGGCTCGGGGCGGCGGTGGCGGTGGGCCTGCTGCTGATGGTGGTGGCGGCGCTGGCGGGCGGGCTCCTCATGGCCCGTCAGGTCTCACGCCATGTCGAGGCCATGGAGCGCGCCGCGGCCGCGATCATGGAGGGCGACCTGGCGCGGCGCCTGCCCGAGCGCGGCACGGGCGACGAGTTCGACCGCCTGGCCCGGCGCCTCAACGCGATGCTCGACCGCATCCAGCGCCTGATGGAGAACCTGCGCCAGGTCTCCAGCGACGTGGCCCATGATCTGCGCACCCCGCTCACCCGGCTGCGCCAGCGCCTCGAGCACGCGCGCGTCAGCGCCCGCAGCGCCGAAGGCTGGGCGGCGGCGGTGGAAGGCGCCATCGGCGACGCCGACGAGCTGCTCGCCACCTTCGATGCGCTGCTGCGGATCGCGGAGGTCGAGTCGGGCCGGCGCCGGACGGCCTTCGGTCCGGTGGACCTCTCGGCGCTCACGGCCGAGCTCGCCGAGACCTACCAGCCCGTGGCCGAGGACGCGGGCCATCCCTTCGAGGCGGACATCGAGCCCGGGGTGCAGGTGCGCGGCGACCGGGCGCTGCTCGCCCAGCTCATGGCCAACCTGATCGAGAACGCCCTGCACCACACCCCCCGTGGCACGCCGGTGAGCCTCGGCCTGCGCCGCGCGGACGGCACGGCCGAGCTGGTGGTGGCCGACACCGGTCCGGGGATCCCGCCCGAGGAGCGCGGCAAGGTGATCCAGCGCTTCTACCGTCTCGACCGCAGCCGCAGCACCCCGGGCACCGGCCTCGGCCTGGCGCTGGTGGACGCCATCGCCCGCTTGCATGGGAGTCGCCTGTCGCTGGAGGACAATCGCCCGGGCCTGCGCGCCGTGGTTCGGCTGCCTGTCATGACCGTTCATGACACCGTCAGCGCCCGATGAAGCGCGTGCCGTACCAACCATCCAAAGGTTCCGGTAACTTACGAGACGGCATTTCTGGCACGCTACTTGCCGATCACCGTGTCGGGAGGTGTGGCGGCGTGTACCCGCGCCGCGCACGGGATCCCGTCGATTCCCCACGACCCGCCAGGGTCGGCACCCGCCTATGGGGCGCGGCACATGCCGCGCCTTTTGGAAGGTCTGAAAAATCTCGATTTTTCAGACCTTTCCCGCGGCCATGGACGGCCGCGGGAGGGCCCATGCACAGGGAAGTGCATGACAATGCGACGAAAAATCGAAATGGACCGCGAAGCACTATCGCGCTGATCAGTCCGCGCAGCGGATTGATCAGAGTTTCCACCAAAAGAAAAGGGCGCCCGAGGGCGCCCCCCCAATCCGTTCCGGCCCGGTCCTACCAGCCGGAGCGCTGCTGCCGGCGCGGCTTGCGCTCCTGGGCCTCGTTCACCCGCAGGGTACGGCCCTGGAACATGGCGCCGTTGAGCTGCTCGATGGCGCTCTGCGCCTCGGCATCGTCCATCTCGACGAAGCCGAAGCCGCGCGAACGGCCGGTGTCGCGGTCGCTGATGATCTTGGCCGAGTGGACGGTGCCGTGCTGGGCGAACAGGGCCTCGAGCTCGGCGTCGGTGGTGCTGTAAGGGAGATTGCCTACGTAGATGGACTTGGACATGTCGCTTTCGCCTGCTTCGCGGTGGGAGGGCATCGGCGATGTGGCCGGTGCGTCCGCACCTTCGGTCTCTACACCGGCCCCGCGACGGGCGGGCCTGCCCGGGATGGGGAGGTGACGCGCGCCGTGGGGCCTTGCCTGTAGCCCGGGAGGTCTGCCGGTATCCGGCGCCGGGCTGGACCCGAAGGCCCTCCGCCCCACGACAGGCCTGGCTCGCCGACCGGGCTGCCGCCTACCCTACGCCCATCGGCCGCAACTTACAAGCGCGGGCCGGGCCGCCCCGCCGTCCGGCTCAGTCCCAGCGGTCGTCGCGGACCCAGACGCGGCCGTCCTCGACCTTGACGGGGAAGACGTGGACGGGCTCGTAGGCGGGCGGCGCGGTGGCCTCACCCGTGCGCAGGTCGAAACGCGCCCCGTGGCGGGGGCAGACGATCTCGTGGCCCTCGACCTCGCCGCCCGTCAGGCAGCCGCCATCATGGGTGCACACGTCCTCGATGGCGTGGAAGCCGTCCTCGAGGCGGACGACGGCCACCTGCACGTCGTCCACGTCCACCACCTTCCAGCCGCCGACCGGGATCTCGTCCTCCCGGCCGACCTCGACCCAGTCCGACATGCCGCAACCCCGTCTATCCCCGCTGCATGCCCTGGCGACTTCGCGCGGCTGGAAGCCGCGCCTGCGCCCGTGCCTTCCCGTGCCTTCCAAGGTCCGTGGGGCCGGCTTCCAGCCGGCCACGAACCACCTCCGCCGGACGCCGCCTTCGCGCAGCCGAAGGCACGCCTACATGAAGCCGAGCTGCAGGCGTGCCGCCTCGCTCATGCGCTCCGGGCTCCAGGGCGGATCCCACACCAGCTCCACCGAGACCTCGCGCACGCCCTCCACCCGCCCGACGGCGCCCTCCACGGTGGCGGGGAAGGTCTGGGCCACGGGGCAGCCCGGCGCGGTGAGCGTCATGCGCACCGCCACGCGGCCTTCGGCCTCGTCCACGTCGAGCCCGTAGATGAGGCCGAGGTCGTAGATGTTGACCGGGATCTCGGGATCGTAGACCTGGCGGAGCGCCTCGATCACCCGCTCGCGCAGACCCCCGCCGGCGCCTCCGCCCTGGCCCTGCCCCTGCGCCTGCTCCGTCCCGCCCATGGCTCACTCCGTGGAGACCTGGTCCTTGCCCTCGATGGCCGCATGGAGGGTGTGCCAGGCCAGGGTCGCACACTTGACGCGGGTGGGGAACTCCTTGACGCCGGCGAGCACCTCGAGCTTGCCGAGCTCCACCGGCTCCGCCGCCGGCTCGTCCATGATCATGCCGTGAAAGCCGCGGAACAGCCGCTCGGCCTCCTCCAGGGTCTTGCCCTTGACCGCCTCGGTCAGGAGCGATGCCGAGGCGGTGGAGATGGCGCAGCCCTTGCCCTCGAAGGCCACCTCCTCGATGCGCCCGTCCTCGCCCACCCTGAGGTAGAGCGTGAGCTGGTCGCCGCAGAGGGGGTTGAAGCCCTCGGCCTTGTGGGTGGCGCCCTCCAGCCGCCCGAAGTTCCGCGGCCGGCGGTTGTGGTCGAAGATGACCTCCTGGTAGAGATCGCGCAGGTCGCTCATCGGCCGAACATGCTCCGAACCTTGTGCAGGCCCGCCACCAGGGCGTCGATCTCCTCGCGCGTGTTGTAGAGCGCGAAGGAGGCACGGGCGGTGGCCGGCACACAGTAGCGCTGCATCACGGGCATGGCGCAGTGGTGGCCCGCGCGCACCGCCACGCCCTCGTGGTCCAGGATGGTGCCCACGTCGTGGGGGTGGATGTCGTCGAAGACGAAGGAGACGAGCCCCGCCCGCTCGCGGGCGTTGCCGACGATGCGCAGCCCGGGCACCTCCGCCAGCGCCTCCGTGGCGTACTCGAGCAGCGCATGCTCGTGGCGGGCGATGGCCTCCAGGCCGATCCCCTGCAGATAGTCGATGGCGGCGCCCAGCCCGATGGCGCCCACGATGTGGGGGGTGCCGGCCTCGAACCTGGCCGGCGGCGGAGCCCAGGTCGAGCCCTCGAAGGTGACCTGGCGGATCATCTCGCCGCCGCCCTGGTAGGGCGGCATGGCCTCCAGCAGCTCGCGCCTGGCCCACAGCACCCCGATGCCCGTGGGCCCGTAGAGCTTGTGGCCGGAGAAGGCGTAGAAGTCGCAGCCCAGGGCCTGCACGTCCACCGGCAGGCGCGGGGCCGCCTGGGCGCCGTCCACCACCACCCTGGCCCCGTGGGCATGGGCGATCTCGACCAGGCGCCGCACGGGGTTGAGGGTGCCAAGGGCGTTGGACAGGTGCGTGACGGCGACGATGCGCGTGCGCTCGCCGCAGAGGCGCTCGAAGGCCTCGAGCACCAGGTTGCCGTCGTCGTCGATGGGGGCCACGCGCAGCACTGCGCCCGTGCGCTCGCACACGAGCTGCCAGGGCACGATGTTGGAGTGGTGCTCCATCTCGGTGATGAGCACCTCGTCGCCCGGCTTCAGGACGCTTCCGCCGTAGCTCGCCGCCACCAGGTTGATGGCCTCGGTGGTGCCGCGCACGAAGACGATCTCGCGCCGATCCGGGGCGTTGATGAAGGCGCGCACCTTCTCGCGCGCAGCCTCGTAGGCCTCGGTGGCGCGCTCGCTCAGCCAGTGCACGCCGCGGTGCACGTTGGAGTAGTCCATGGCGTAGTAGCGCTGGATGGTCTCCAGCACCACCTGCGGCTTGTGCGCCGTGGCGGCGTTGTCCAGGTAGACGAGGGGCCTGCCGCGCACCTCCTGGTGCAGGGCCGGGAAGTCGCGCCGCACCCGCTCCACGTCCAGGGCGGCGCCCATGGCCGCGGCCACGCTGCGCTCGGCCGTGCTCATATCACGCCCTCCGCCTCCTCGGGACGCAGGAGCCGCTCGGTCAGCCGCCGCTCGAGCTGGCGGCGCACCGGCTCCAGCGCCATGCGCTCGAGCACGTCCGAAGCGAAGGCGTAGATCAGGAGGCTGCGCGCCAGCGCCTCGTCGAGCGCGCGCGAGCGCAGGTAGAACAGCGCCGTCTCGTCGAGCTCGCCCACGGTGGAGCCGTGGGAGCACTTGACGTCGTCGGCGTAGATCTCGAGCTGCGGGCGGCTGTCGGCCTCGGCGTCCTCGGACAGCAGCAGGTTGTGGTTGGCCTGCTCGGCGTCGGTGCGCTGGGCGCCCGGGTGGACCACCACGCGGCCGGTGAAGGCGCCGCGGGCACGGCCGTCGAGCACGCCCTTGTAGAGCTCGCGCGAGACCGCGCCGGCGCTGCGGTGCTCGATGCGGGTGTGACAGTCCACCTGCTGGCGCCCGCCCACGACGTACAGGCCGTTGAGCACGCACTCGGCGCCCTCGCCCGCGAGCTCCACGTGGATGCCGCTGCGCGTCAGGCGCCCCCCGAGCGTCACGTCGTGGGAGACGTAGCGGCTCCCGGCCTCCTGGCGCACGCCGGCGGCGCCCACGTGGTAGAGGCGCGGGCCGGCCTCGCGCACGTGATAGTGGTCCAGCGCCGCGCCCTCGCCCAGCACCACGGTGGTGCCCTGGTTGTCCACGGCCTCGGCTTCGCTCACGGCGGCCACGCTCTCGATGACCGTGGCGCGCGCGCCACGGCCCAGCACCAGCACGTGGCGCAGGTGCGCGCTGGCGCCGGCGCCGCTGCGCAGGTGGATGACGTGGACGGGGCGGTCGAGCACCACGCCGTCGTCCAGGCGCAGGTGGAGGCCGTCGGTCATGAAGGCGAGGTTGAGGGCCATGAGGCCGTCGGCGCCCTCCGGCAGCCGGAGCCAGGGGGCGAGCGCCTCGGGATCGCGCGCGAGGGCCTCGGCCAGCCCGCCCACGGCGGCACCCTCCGGCAGGGGGCCCACGGCGCACAGCGCCGGAGCCAGGAAGCCATCCACGAACACGATGCGGTGCGCCTCCAGCCCCTCGAAGGCGAGCGCCCGCACCGCCTCTTCCGCCACCGGGCCGGGACCGGCACTGGGCACGCCGAGGCGCCTGGCGAGCACGCGCACGTCGGTGTAGCGCCAGTCCTCGTCGCGCGGGGACGGGAAGCCCACGGCCAGGAAACGCTCCAGCGCCTGCTCACGCAGGCCCTCCAGCCAGGCGAGGCCCGCGCCCGGAAGGCCCCCGCGGCGCTCGCGGAAGGCCGCCGCGAAGGCCTCGCCCGCGCCGGCCCGTGTCTGGGGCTGGGCGCTCATGAGGCCGCCTGCCCCGCGGCCTGGCCCCGGGCCGCCTCGTCCAGCAGCCAGCCGTAGCCGCGCTCCTCGAGCTCGAGGGCCAGCGTCCGGTCGCCGGAGCGGATGATGCGCCCGCCCGCGAGCACGTGCACCCGGTCCGGGACGATGTAGTTGAGCAGGCGCTGGTAATGGGTCACCACCAGGAAGGCGCGCTCGGGCGAGCGCAGGCTGTTGACGCCTTCGGAGACGATGCGCAGGGCGTCGATGTCGAGGCCGGAGTCGGTCTCGTCGAGGATGCCGAGCGTGGGCTCCAGCACCGCCATCTGCAGGACCTCGTTGCGCTTCTTCTCGCCGCCGGAGAAGCCCTCGTTGACCGAGCGGTAGAGGAACTGCTCGTCCATCTGCACCAGCCGCAGCTTCTCCCTGACCAGCTTGAGGAAGTCCATGGCGTCGAGCTCGGGCAGCCCCCGGTGCTTGCGCACGGCGTTGACCGCGGCCTTGAGCAGGTAGATGTTGCTCACGCCCGGCACCTCCACCGGGTACTGGAAGGCCAGGAAGATGCCCTCGCGGGCGCGCTCCTCGGGCGGCATCTCCAGGAGGTTCCGCCCCCTGTAGAGGACCTCGCCCCCGGTGACCTCGTAGCCTTCGCGGCCGGCGAGCACGTTGGCGAGCGTGCTCTTGCCGGAGCCGTTGGGCCCCATGATGGCGTGCACCTCGCCGGCCGCCACCGCGAGGTCGATGCCCCGCAGAATGGGCTTGCCCTCCACCGAGACATGCAGGTTGCGGATCTCGAGCAGCATGATGCGCGTACCTCTCTCGCCGCGCCCGCGCGGGCGCGCTGTCAAGCGTGTGCCTGGCTCAGCCGACGGCCCCCTCGAGGCTCACCCCGAGCAGCTTCTGGGCCTCGACCGCAAACTCCATGGGCAGCTCCTTGAACACCTCCTTGCAGAAGCCGTTGACGATCATCGAGACCGCGTCCTCGGCCGCGAGCCCCCGCTGCATGAGGTAGAAGAGCTGGTCCTCGCTGATCTTGGAGGTGGTGGCCTCGTGCTCGACCTGGGCCGTGCGGTTGCGCACCTCGATGTAGGGGAAGGTGTGCGCCCCGCAGCGGTCGCCTATGAGCAGCGAGTCGCACTGGGTGTAGTTGCGTGCGCCCTCGGCGCTTCTCGCGATGCGCACCAGGCCACGGTAGGCATTCTGGCCGCGGCCGGCGGAGATGCCCTTGGAGATGATCGTGCTGCGGGTGTTCTTCCCGATATGGACCATCTTGGTGCCGGTGTCGGCCTGCTGGCAGTTGTTGGTGAGGGCGACCGAGTAGAACTCGCCCACCGACTCGTCGCCCTCCAGGATCACGCTGGGATACTTCCAGGTGATGGCCGAGCCGGTCTCCACCTGGGTCCAGGAGATCTTGGCGCGCCGCCCGCGGCAGGCGCCGCGCTTGGTCACGAAGTTGTAGATGCCGCCGCGGCCCTCCTCGTCGCCCGGGTACCAGTTCTGCACCGTGGAGTACTTGATCTCGGCCCCCTCCAGCGCGACGAGCTCGACCACGGCCGCATGCAGCTGGTTCTCGTCGCGCATGGGGGCGGTGCAGCCCTCGAGGTAGCTCACATAGCTGCCCTCGTCGGCGATGATGAGGGTGCGCTCGAACTGGCCCGTGTTGGCGGCGTTGATGCGGAAGTAGGTGCTGAGCTCCATGGGGCAGCGCACCCCGGGCGGCACGTACACGAAGGAGCCGTCGGAGAACACCGCCGAGTTGAGGGCGGCGAAGAAGTTGTCCGTGTAGGGCACCACCGAGCCCAGGTACTTCTCCACCAGCTCGGGGTGGTTCTGCACCGCCTCCGAGAAGGAGCAGAAGATGATGCCGTGCTCGGCGAGCTTTTCCTTGAAGGTGGTGGCCACCGAGACCGAGTCGAAGACGGCGTCCACCGCCACGCCGGCCAGCATCTCCTGCTCGCGCAGCGGGATGCCGAGCTTCTCGTAGGTCTCGAGCAGCTTGGGATCGACCTCGTCCAGGCTCTTGGGACGGTCCTTCTTCTGCTTGGGGGCGGCGTAGTAGCTGATGGCCTGGTAGTCGATGGGCTGGTAGCGCACATGAGCCCAGCGCGGCTCCTCCATGGTCAGCCAGTGGCGGTAGGCCTTGAGGCGCCACTCGAGCAGGAACCCGGGCTCGTTCTTCTTGGCCGAGATGAGCCGGATGACGTCCTCGTTGAGGCCGGGCGGCACGGTCTCCTGCTCGACCTCGGTGACGAAGCCGGCATCGTAGCGGCGCTTGAGCAGGGCCTCGATGTTGTGCTGGCTGCTGGAGGACATGGTCACCTCTCCGCCCGCGCGGCCTCGCGGGACACTGTTCGCCGTGGCGGAGCGGCCGGGACGCGCCGGCCACTAAAACCGAGTCAGCTGGTCGGTTATTAGGCTACGGTACCTGAGCAAAACAGTCAAATTCTTCCGCCACGGACATCCCCCCGATCCGGGCCGGCCAAGAATACCCCACGCCAGCGTCAATTTTAAGATATTGGAAGCTCTGAAAAATCCGATTTTTCAGAGCTTCCCCGCGGCCAGGGGCGGCCGCGGGACGGCCCATGCACAGGGAAGTGCATGACGACTCAAGGAAAATCAGAATGACCGCGAAGCACCTCAGCGCTGATCAATCCGCGTAGCGGATTGATCAGAGTTTCCTATTCTGATGGACCTGCCCCCGGGGGGACGGACCGGCACGCCCACGTACCTTCTTGCGCCGCATGGCAGCAGCCTGAGCGCTCCGATGCGTGGCCGGTGAGGGCCGCAGCCAGCCTGCCGCAGCTCGGCAGCAGGCCCGCAAGGTCAGGGCCGGGGCGGCCGCGCGGCGGTTTACAATGGCGCCATGACGATCGAGCCATGCCCCCAGCATAGCCCGGGTGGGGACGCGGCCGTGCCGGAGGCGGCGCCGGCCCCGCGGCGGCGCACGCTCGCCGTGCGGGTGGGCCATGTGACCATCGGCGGCGGCGCGCCGGTGGTGGTCCAGTCCATGACCGACACCGACACCGCCGACGTGGCCGCCACGGTGGCCCAGGTGGCCGAGCTCGCGCGCGCGGGCTCGGAGCTCGTGCGCCTGACCGTCAACACCGAAGCGGCCGCGCGCGCGGTGCCCGCCATCCGCGAGCGCCTCGACGCCCTGGGCGTGGACGTGCCGCTCGTGGGCGACTTCCACTTCAACGGCCACCGTCTGCTCACGGCCGTGCCCGAGTGCGGGGCGGCGCTGGCCAAGTGGCGCATCAACCCGGGCAACGTGGGCCGCGGCGACAAGCGCGACGTCCACTTCGCCGGCATCGTCGAGCTCGCCTGCCGCATGGAGCGGCCCGTGCGCATCGGTGTCAACTGGGGCAGCCTCGACCAGGCGCTGCTGGCCCGCCTCATGGACGAGAACGCCCGGCGCCCGCGGCCCGCCCCGCCCGAGGCCGTCATGCGCGAGGCCGTGGTGGCCTCGGCCCTGGAGAGCGCCGAGCGTGCGGTGGCCCTGGGCCTGCCGCGCGACCGCATCGTGCTCTCGTGCAAGATGAGCGGCGTGCAGGACCTCATCGCCGTCTACCGGGCGCTGGCCACCCGCTGCGAATGGCCCCTGCACCTGGGGCTGACCGAGGCCGGCATGGGCGACAAGGGCATCGTCGCCTCCACCGCTGCGCTCGCGGTGCTCCTGCAGGAGGGCATCGGCGACACCATCCGCATCTCGCTCACACCCGAGCCCGGCGGCGACCGCGCGCGCGAGGTGCGCGTGGCGCAGCAGATCCTGCAGAGCATGGGGCTGCGGCGCTTCACCCCCACGGTCATCGCCTGCCCGGGCTGCGGGCGCACCGTGAGCGACTTCTTCCAGCGCCTCGCCCGCGAGGTGGAGGGCTTCCTCGCCGAGCGCATGCCCGAGTGGCGCCGCCGCTATCCGGGCGCCGAAGGCCTCACGGTGGCCGTGATGGGCTGCGTGGTGAACGGTCCCGGCGAAAGCCGCCATGCCGACATCGGCATCAGCCTGCCCGGCGCCGGCGAGCGGCCGGTGGCCCCGGTCTACGAGGACGGCGCCAAGACCGTGACCCTCAAGGGCGAGGGGCTCGCCGAGGACTTCAAGGCCCGCATCGAGGCCTACGTCCGCCGCCGCTACGGCCGCCCGGGCGGCTGAGCCGCGAGCGCGGCTGGAGCCGCGCCCACGGGGCACGGGTCCCATGGGTCCGGCATCCTGCCGGCAGGCGGCATCCGGCCGCCGGGCTCACCAGCGGAACCTGTCCCACAGCTCCGGGTGGGCCCAGTAGCGCGGGTTGAGCCAGTCCGGCGTCTCCTTGTAGTCGTAGAGGTCGAAGCGCCACAGCCGCGCCTCGGCCTCCGGCGTGAGCCCCAGCGCGACGCAGGCGGGCGTATCCCAGCCTTGCGGGGCCGGCTCGGGCAGTGCCAGCACGAGGCGCCGGGCGTGCAGGTCGCGCAGCGCCGCCACCAGCCGCTCCGCCTCGGCGCGCGGCAACGTGGCCGTCACGTCCGGCCCCAGCACCGCCAGGTCCCAGCGGCCCGCGTCCGGGCCGGGGCGGGACGCCGCCTCCGCGGGCGCACGGCGCACCAACTCGGGCGCGTGCGCGGCAGCCGCCGCCCAGGCCGTGACCACCCCGTCCGGGTCCTCGCCCACCAGGAGCATCCGCGCGGGCCGCCACCGCTCGAGCAGCTTCCCGAGCGCCCCGGCGATCGTAGGCCTCCGCTCCGCCATGCTCCTCAGCATACGCGTGCCGGGCGCCCCGGCCCATCGCCTACCGCCTCGCCCGCACGGCCACGGCCCGGCCGGTGGCGCGGGAAGGCATGGGGGCCTATCATGCCGGGCCCATGGGTGAGACGCGCGAGGACGGCTTCCTGCCGCTCGGCATCGCGGTGCTGACGGTCTCGGACACCCGCACCGAGGCCGACGACCGCTCCGGGGCGCTGCTCGTCGAGCGTCTGCAGGCGGCGGGGCACCGGCTGGCGGCCCGCCGCATCGTGCCGGACGACCGCTACCGGATCCGCGCCGCGCTCTCGCAGTGGATCGCCGATCCCGCGGTGCAGGCGGTGCTGGTCACGGGCGGGACGGGCCTGACCGGCCGTGACGTCACGCCGGAAGCGGTCCGTCCCCTCCTCGACCGCGAGATCGAGGGCTTCGGCGAGCTCTTCCGCTGGATCTCCTACCGGGAGATCGGCACCTCGACCCTGCAGTCGCGCGCGCTCGCGGGGGTGGCCAACGGCACCGTGGTCTTCTGCCTGCCCGGCTCCACCGGCGCCTGCCGCACCGCCTGGGACGAGATCATCCGCCACCAGCTCGACCGCCGCACCCGCCCCTGCAACCTGGCCGAGCTCCTGCCCCGCCTCACGGAGCGCTGAGCGCCCCGCCGAGGAGCTCGCGCAGGGCGGGCATGGCCCGCTCCGCCGCTGCCCGCCCCTCCGCCATGGCCTCGGGGGCGCGGTGGAACTCCATCAGGCCGAGATGCGCGAGCCGCGGCAGGACGACCACGTCCGGGGGATCGCCTGCCATGCGGCTGCGGGTGATACGGTCCTGCATGATGTTGATGGCGCCCGTGACCACCTCCAGCAGGCCGGGGCCGCGCGGGCGCGGCTCGAACAGCTCGCGCACCCGCGCGGGCGCGCGCGCCTTGAGGTAGCCCGCCACTTCCTCGCGCAGCCGGGCGAGCAGCGCGCCGTCGATCCCCTGGGGCATGCGGCCCGCCGTCCGCGCCCGCGGCCTGCGCGTGATGTCGCCGTTGAGGTTGACGGCGATGACCACCTCGGCCCCGAGGGCCCGGCACAGGGACACCGGCACCGGGTTGACGAGCCCGCCGTCCACCAGCCAGCGCCCGCCGTGGCGCGCCGGGGTGAACAGCCCCGGCAGCGCGATGGAGGCGCGCACCGCCTCGGCCAACGGCCCTTCGGTGAACCACACCTCGCGCCCGGTCTCGAGCTCGGTGGCCACCGCGCCGTAGCGCACGGGCAGGGCCTCGATGGGCGGAAGCTCGGCATGGGCGGTGAAGAAGTCCATGAGACGCTCGCCCTCGATGAACCCGCCGCCGGCGAGCGTCACGTCGAGGAAGCGCACCACCGTGCGCCAGGTGAGCCGCCGCAGCCAGCGCTCCAGCGCGCCGAGGTGCCCCGCGGCATAGGCCGCGCCCACCAGCGCCCCGATGGAGCTGCCGCACACGACCGCCGGGTGCACGCCTGCGGCCTCCAGCGCCCGCAGCACGCCCACGTGCGCCCAGCCGCGCGCCGAGCCGCTGCCGAGCGCTATCCCGACCCGCGGTGCCGCGGAGCCGGCCCGGGAATCCATCGTGGCCATGGCGCGATTATGCGCCCGCGGCGCGGCGGCGTCCCCTGTCGCCGCCGCGGCCGGCCTTCTGCTATCGTCTTGCGCCCATGGCCGAGGCCGCTGCCCTTCCGTCGAGGCTCGACACGCTCGCCCCCGCGCGTCCGGACTATGCCGGCGGCTCCCTGCTCAACCTGATGGCCTCCCTGGCCCAGGGCCTGGGCGCCTCGCCGCCCCTGGGAGAATGCGCGCCCCCCTGCCCCCTGCTCCCGCCCGAGCGGGTGGCGGCGGCGCGCGCGGTGGTGCTGGTGGTGGCCGACGGGCTCGGGCGCTACCTGCTCGACCCCCGGGTCACGCCCTGGCTCTGCGCCCGCACGGTGGGCAGCCTCACCTCGGTCTTCCCCGCCACCACGGCCGCCGCGGTGGGCACCCTGCTCACGGGGCTCGCCCCGCGCCGCCACGGGCTCACGGGCTGGTTCGTGCACCTGCCCGAGGCCGGCGGGGTGGTGGCGGTGCTGCCCTGGAAGCGGCGTGGCGAAGAGGCGGGCCTGGAGCGGCAGGGCCACCGTGTGGAGACGCATCTGGCGCCCACGCCCCTTGCGGCGCGGCTGCCCGTGCCCGCGCATCTCCTGCTGCCGGCCGACATCGCCGATTCGCCCTTCTCCCGCGCCTTCGCCGGGCCGGCCAGGCGCTGCGGCTGCAAGGACCTCGCTGCGCTCGTGCGGACGGCGGCGGGCATCGCCCGCCGAGGCCGCGCCTATGTGCACGCCTACTGGCCCGAGGTGGACCGCCTCGCCCACGAGCACGGCCCCGCCGCGCCGCCCGTGCGCGCCGCGGCCGCCGCCCTCGACCGCGCGCTCGCGCGGCTGGAAGAGGCGCTGGCGGGAACCGGCGCCCTGCTCGTGGTCACGGCCGACCACGGCCTCGTCGCGACCGACGAGGACCACACCGTACGGCTGGAGCGCGAGCCGGAGGCGGCCGCCATGCTGCGCCTGCCCCTGAGCGGCGAGCCGCGCGCCGCGTCCTGCCATCTGCGCCCGGGCGCCGAGGAAGCGTTCGATGCCTGGGCGGCGGAGCGGCTCGCCGGGCGCGCCCTGTGCGTGCCGGGCGCGGCGCTGGTGGAGGGCGGCTGGTACGGGCCGGGCGGTGCCAGCCACCCGCGGCTCGCCGAGCGCGTGGGCGAGCGCGTGCTGCTCGCGCTCGGGCGCTGGACCATCCGCGACCGCGTGGCGGGCGAGGATCGCGCGCTGCCGCGCGGCGTCCATGGCGGCCTCAGCACGGAGGAGATGCACGTGCCGCTGGCGCTGGCCGGGACCTGAGACGCCCCGAGGAGACGTCGCCCCATGCCACGGACCCCGCCCCGCCGCCGCACCGCCGCGGCCGCCCCGGCCACCCGCGCCGAGCGGCTCGCCGCCCTGCGCCGGCACCAGGCGAGGCTGCGCCGCTGCCGCCGCTGCCCGGACATGACGGGCCCGCCCGTCGTGGGCGCGCCCGTGCTCTCGCCCGTGCTGCTCGTGGGACAGGCCCCGGGCTCACGCGAGATCGAGCTGCGCCGCCCCTTCGCCTGGACCGCGGGCAAGACCCTGTTCCGCTGGTTCGAGGGCATCGGCCTCGACGAGGCCGCCTTCCGGGCGCGGGTCTACATGGCCGCCGTCTGCCGCTGCTTCCCCGGCAAGGCCCCGAAGGGCGGCGACCGCGTGCCCTCGGAGACCGAGATCGCGAGCTGTGCCCCGTGGCTGGAGGCCGAGATCGCGCTGCTCGGCCCACGGCTCGTGATTCCCGCCGGAAGGCTCGCCATCGCCCGCTTCCTCGACCACCGCGCTCTCGCCGAGGTGGTGGGCCGCCGCCACCGGCTGCGCCTGGGCGGACGCCCCGTGGACGTGATCCCGCTCCCCCATCCCTCGGGCGCCTCGGTCTGGCACCGCACCGAGCCGGGCAGGAGCCTGCTCGCCCGGGCGCTGGCGCTGATCGCCGCCCATCCGGCCTGGCAGGCCATCCTGCGCCGCCCCCCGCCCCTGGGCTGAGGCGCGGTCACCAGCGCCCTACGCCGCCCCGGCCGGCGCGAGACGGCGGGCGTATTCGGCCACGCCCTCGGCGTCCAGCGGGCGCGAGAAGTGATAGCCCTGGAAAAGGTCGCAACCGAGCGCCTCCAGGGCAGCGGCCTGCGCGGCCGTCTCCACGCCCTCGGCCACCACCCGGGCCTGCAGCGCATGCGCGAGCCCGACGATCATGCGCACGATGTCCTGCCCGGCCCCGTCCCCGCCCAGCCCGCGCACGAAGCTGCGGTCGATCTTGAGGGTGTCGATGGGGAAGCCGTGCAGGCGCGCGAGCGAGGAGTGGCCCGTGCCGAAGTCGTCGATGGCGATGCGGAAGCCCGCCCGGGCGAGCGCGCGCAGGTTGGCGAGCACGGTCTCCGTTCCCCCCACGACGCCGCTCTCGGTGATCTCCAGCTCCAGGTCCGACGGCGGCACGCCCTTGAGCGCGCACGCGGTGATGAACTCCCCGGCAAGCCCCGGCGAGAGGAGCTGGGCCGGCGAGACGTTGAGCGCGATGCCCCGCGCGAGCGCATCCAGGCCCGCCGCGCGCCAGATCCGGACCTGCTCGAGCACCGTATCCAGCACCCAGGCCCCCAGCTCATGGATCAGGCTCGAGGATTCGGCCACGCCCACCACGAAATCGGGCCGCATCGGACCATGCTCCCCTGTCTCCCAGCGCAGCAGCGCCTCGGCGCCCTGGAAGCGGCCCCGCCCGTCCACCTTGGGCTGGTAGACGAGCCGAAGCTCGCCGCGCCGCAGGGCCGCGCGCAGGTGCGACTCCACATAGCGCCGCAGCGCCGTCTCCCGGGCGAGCGCCTCGGTGTAGAGCTGGATCGCATGTCCCGGCTCGCCACGGGCCGCCTTGAGCGCGAGCCCGGCATGGTCGAGGAGCGTGTCGGGATCCGGCCCCTCGCCCCAGGCCGCCCCCATGCGCACGTCGATCTGCAGGGCGCCCGCCTCCGCCGGGAAGGGGCGCCGCAGGGCGGCGTGCACGCGCTCGCCCCGGGACAGGGCTGCGGCCTGCGGCGCCTCATCCCGCCGCAGGCGCCACGCCAGGCAGAACTCCGCCGCGCCCACGCGCGCGAGCTCCGCGTCCGGAAAGGCCCCCCGCAGGCGCCGTCCCATCTCACGCAGCAGGGCGTCCCCCGCCCGCCGGCCCAGGGTGCCGTTGATCTCGCGGAAGTGGGCGATGTCCACCAGCAGGACCAGCACCCCCGGCCCCGGCTGCGCCCCCTCGCCCAGCATGGCCGCCAGCCGCTCGCGCGCGAGCGCCAGGTTGGGCAGGCCCGTGACGGGGTCGAAATAGGCGAGCTCGCGGATGCGGGCCTCGGCGGCGCGGATCTCGCTGAGATCCACGAACATGCCCGCGTAGCGCTCCACCTCGCCGTGCTCGTTGCGCAGCGCGACGATGCTGAGCCATTCGGGATGGATCTCGCCGTTCTTGCGGCGGTTCCAGATCTCGCCCTGCCAGCTCCCCTCGGCCTCGAGGCGCCGCCACATGGCCTCGTAGAAGGCGCGCCCGTGACGGCCTGAGCGCAGCATCTCGCCCGGGCGCCGTCCGCGCACCTCCTCCAGGGTGTAGCCGGTGGTGCGCTCGAAGGCCGGGTTGACCCACTCGATGCGCTGCTCGGCGTCGGTGATGATCACGCCATGGGGGCTGTGGGCGAGGATCAGGTCCGAGAGGGCCTTGTCGCGCCGCATGCGCGAGGCCTGGATCAGGAGCGCGGCGAGCTCGGCGAAGTGCCCCAGCACCCGCGCTTCCTCCTCCGAGTACCGGTGCCCGTGCTCGACGTAGAGCACGATGACCCCGAGCACCTCCCGCTCCCGGCCGAGCACGGGCACCACGTAGTGGCCGTGGGGCTTCATGCCCTCGTAGCGGGTCTCGTGGCGCTCGTCCACGCAGGGGGTGAAGAGCAGCTCGCCGCGCTCGGCCACGCGCCCGCACAGGCAGCGCCCGAAGGGCACCCTGGCGCAGGTGCCCGCGATGAAGGGGGTGAAGTTGACCTGGGCCGCGAGCCGCAGGCAGCGCGCGTGCGGGTCCGCCACGAAGATGCCCCCCGTGTCGGCGTCGAGCCAGGGCAGGCGCAGCAGGGTCTCCAGCACCTGGCGCAGCGCCAGGTCCAGGCTCGCCTCATAGCCGGAAAGGCGCGCAAGCTCCCGCGCCGACTCGCGTGACATGCCACTTCCCCGGTCCGGGCCGCTGTCCCGGCTATCGGCCGTGGGACCGGGGGCCTTGAGCGCGGGGGACGGCCCCGCTATCCTGCCGGCATGCGGCGCCTGTGGGCCATGGTGCTCATCCTCTGCGTCCAGGTCTCCAGCGTGGCCTGGGCCGCGGACGTGGACCTTCTCCCGCCAGGTGGTGACGGCGCCGCGGCATTCGCTGTCCCGTCGTGCGGCACCCCGCCGGCGGGCGACCTCCACCTCGCCCACCACTGCGAGCACGCGGGGGCCCACGCCTTCAGCGTGCCACCGGCGCTGCCGGCCGTGCCGCCCGGCCACGCCGGCCCGCCGCCCTGCGGCGGCACCCTCGACCCCGACTCCCAGCCGGGCGCACCGCCGCGGCGCCCCCCGCGCGTCTGAAAGCCCCCGGGCGGCACCGCCGCCGCGAAGCTCACGGGCCCCGCCCGACCGCCACCGGGCCCGTGCGTTCCCGACCTCGACCGAACCGGAGTGCCCCATGCGCACGACCCTGCGCACGACCCTGCTGCTGGCCGCGGCCTGGCCGGCCTTCGCCGCCGGCCCCGCACAGTCCGGGCTCGCCCGCTGGGTGGCGGCCGAGCTCGAGCGCAACCCGGCCGTGGCCGAGGCGCGCGCGGCCCGGGATGCGGCCCGGGCCCGCGAGACGGCCGCCGGCCGCCCTCTCTACAACCCCGAGCTCGAGCTCGAGCTCGAGCGCGCCGAGACGGACACGGGCGCCGTCGGCCTGAGCCAGACCATCGACTGGGCCGGCAAGCGCGACGCGCGCGCGCGGGTGGCGGCCTACGAGCGGCTGGCGGCCGAGGCGGCCCTCGAGAGCGCCTCCGAGTCGGTGGCCGCGGACCTGCTGCGGGCGCTGGCCGACCTGCGCGCCGCCGAGCGGGCACTGGCCCTGGCCGAGCGGCGCGCGGCGCTCACCGGCGAGCTGGAGGCCATCGCCCGGCGCCGTTTCGAGGCCGGCGACCTGCCGCGGACGGACCTCGCCCTCGCCCGCCTCGCCCACGTCGAGGCCCGGCTGCAGCGGGCCGAGGCCGCCGACGCCCGGGCCGAGGCGCAGGCGGCCCTGCGGGCCCTGACGGGTGCCGTCCCCCGGGAGCTGCCGGCCCTGCCGGGCGCGGCCCCCGAGCCGCCGGCACAAGCGCCCGGGACGGACCGGCTGCGCCGCACCCTCCCGGCGCTGCGCCGCCTGGAGGCCGGGCTGGCCGCCCGGCGCGCCGAGGTGAACCTGCGCCGGCGCGAGCGCCGGCCCGATCCCACCGTCCAGGTCCGCGGGGGCCGGGAGGCCAGCGATCCCCTGCTCGGGCTTGCGGTCTCGGTGCCGCTGTTCGTGCGCAACGACTTCCGCGCCGAGGTGACGGCAGCCGAGCGGGAACGCATGGCCGCCGAGGCGGCCCTGGCGCGCGCGATGCGCGAGGCCCTCGCGCGCGCCGCGGCGGCGGCCGAGCGCTACCGGCTCGTGGCCGAGACCTGGCGGAGCTGGCGCGAGGAGGCCGCCCCCAGCCTCGACGAGCAGGTGGCGCTGCTGCACCGGCAGTGGGAGGCGGGCGAGCTCGGCACCACCGAGTACCTGGTGCAGCTCGGCCAGGCCCTCGACACGCGCGCGGCCGCCGTGCGGCTCGAGCGCCGGCTGTGGCGCGCCTGGTTCGAATGGCTCGAGGCCACGGGCCGCGTGCGCGCCTGGCTCGGCATCGACGAACAGGACAGCACCCGGAGACGTGCACCATGAGCATCCTGAAGCGACCCCCGTTCCTCTTGCTGCTCGCCGGCCTCTGGCTCCTGCCGGCAGCGGTGCCGCAGGCCGGCGAGGGCCACGGCGAAGAGAACGGCCACGGCGGCGAGGCCGCCCACGAGGAGGCCGAAGGCCCGCTCGCCCTCGACGAGCGGGCGCGCGCCGCGGCCGGCATCGCGGTGGCCGCGGCCGCTCCCCGCCCGCTGGCGAAGGTCCTGCGCGCGCCGGCCGAGGTGCGCCCCGACCTCTATCGCGCCGCCCAGGTCACGCCCCGCATCCAGGCCCAGGTCGTCGCGCGCCACGCCCGCCTCGGGGATGCCGTGCGCCGGGGCCAGCCGCTGGTGAGCCTCTCCAGCGTCGCCATGGCCGAGGCCCAGGCCGCCCTCATCGAGGCCGACCGCGAGTGGCGCCGCGTGCGCCGCCTCGGCCGCAAGGTCGTCTCCGAGAAGCGGTGGGTGGCCGCGCAGGTGGCGCGCCGGCTCGCCTACGCCAGGGTGCTGGCCTACGGCATGACCCGTGCCCAGATCGAAGCCCTCCTGAAGGCGGGCGACGCACGCCGCGCCGACGGCTCCTTCGCGCTGGTGGCCCCCGTGGACGGCACGGTGGTGCACGACGACTTCGTCCTCGGCGAGGTGGTCGAGCCCGGCCGCGTGCTCTACGAGCTCGCCGACGAGTCGCGGGTGTGGGTGGAGGCGCAGCTCTCGCCCGAGGACGCCGCACGGGTGCGCCCGGGACAGAAGGCGCGCGTGCGCGCCGCCGACGGCACCGTGCTCGAGGGCGAGGTGATGCAGGTGCACCACCGGCTCTCGGAGCAGAGCCGCACGCGCGCGGTGCGCATCGCCGCGGCCAACACGGGCGACCGTCTCCACCCGGGCGAGCTGGTCGAGGCCGAGCTCGCGCTCGGCGGCGGCGCGCCCGTGCTGGCGGTGCCGGAGCGCGCCGTGGTGCTGCTGCAGGGCGGCCCGGCCGTGTTCGTGCTCGCCGGGCGCGAGCCCGGGGGCCACTGGCGCTTCGAGCCGCGTCCCGTGCGCACCGGCCGCAGCGCCGGCGGCTGGGTGGAGGTGCGCGCGGGCCTGAAGGCGGGCGAGACCGTGGTGACGGCCGGCGCCTACCACCTCAAGGCCCTGCTGCTCAAGGCCCAGCTCGGCGCGGGCCACGCCCACTGAGCGCGAGGAGGTCGCCGCCATGCTCACCCGGCTCGTCGAGCTCTCGCTGCGCTACAAGTTCCTCGTGCTGGTGGCCTTCGCGGCCGTGGCCTTCCTCGGCTGGCGCGCGGTGAACACCGTGCCCATCGACGCCTTCCCGGACGTCACCCCGGTGCAGGTCAACATCTACACCGAGTCGCCCGGCCTCGCCGCCGAGGACGTGGAACAGCTCCTCACCTTCCCCATCGAGTCGGCCATGGCCGGCCTGCCCAAGGTGCAGCAGATCCGCTCGGTCTCGCTCTTCGGGCTGTCCTACGTCTCGGTCTACTTCGAGGACGACATGGACATCTACTTCGCCCGGCGCCTGGTGATGGAGCGCCTCGCCGAGGTGCGCGACCGCATCCCCGAGGGCTACGGCTCGCCCGAGATGGGGCCCAACAGCTCCGGCCTCGGTCAGGTCTTCTGGTACACGGTCGAGCGCGCCGACGAGCGGCTGCGCGGCCGCATCAGCGACATGGACCTGCGCACCCTGCAGGACTGGCAGGTGCGTCTCATCCTGCGCACCGCCCCGGGCGTGGACGACGTCCTCTCCTGGGGCGGCCAGGAGCGCCAGTACCAGGTGATCGTGGACCCCCTCAAGCTCATCGGCCACGGCCTCACCTTCCGCGAGATCATGGAGGCGGTGGAGGCCAACAACCGCCAGGTGGGCGGGCAGTACATCGACGTCGGCCGCGAGCAGTACCTGGTGCGCGGGCTGGGGCTGGTGCGCGGCGTCGAGGACATCGGCCGCATCGTGGTCAAGGTCTCCGACGAGGGCACGCCCGTCTATCTGCGCGACGTGGCCGAGATCCGCGAAGCGCCGGCGCTGCGCTTCGGCGCCATCACCCGCGACGGGCGCGAGGTGGTGCTCGGCATGGCGCTGTCGCGCATCGGCACCAACGCCAAGGACGTGGTGGACGCCGTCAAGGAGAAGTTCGAGATCGCCCGCAGGGCCCTGCCCGAGGGCGTGCGCCTCGAGCCGGTCTACGAGCGCACCGAGCTGGTGGAGAAGGCCGTCGCCACCGCCGAGCGCGCCCTCGTCGAGGGCTCCATCCTGGTCGCCATCGTGCTCTTCCTGTTCCTCGGCGAGCTGCGCTCGGCCCTGGTGGTGATCGCCGCGCTCCCGCTCGCCATGCTGATCGCCTTCATCTTCATGGAGCGCTGGGGGCTGTCGGCAAACCTCATGTCGCTGGCGGGGCTCGCCATCGGCATCGGCATGATGGTGGACGGGGCCGTGGTGATGGTGGAGAACGCCTTCCGCATCATGGCCGAGCGCCGCGGCCGGGGGCCGGTGGACCGCACGCGCGCGGTGCTGGACGCCGCGCGCGAGGTGGCCAACCCCATCGCCTT
Source organism: Gammaproteobacteria bacterium (assembly GCA_026989495.1). Taxonomy (GTDB): domain Bacteria; phylum Pseudomonadota; class Gammaproteobacteria; order S144-34; family S144-34; genus S144-34. Next base: position 39,274 of record JALSJE010000123.1, read on the forward strand.
CGCCATCCTCATCATCATCGTGGTGTTCCTGCCCCTGTTCAGCCTGGAGGGGCTCGAGGGCAAGCTCTTCAAGCCAATGGCCTTCAACATCAGCTTCGCCATGGCGGGCTCGCTCATCCTCACGCTGACCCTGATCCCGGTGCTGGCCGCGCTCGTGCTGCGCCCGCGCGAGGAGAAGGACACATGGCTCGTGGCGGGCATCAAGCGCCTCTACCTGCCGGCGCTGGAGTGGGCGCTCGGCCACAAGCGCACCGTGGTGGGCGCGGCGCTCGCCTTGCTCGCCGCGAGCCTCTCGCTCTTCCCCTTCCTGGGCAAGGAGTTCATGCCGCAGCTCCAGGAGGGCTCCATCATGTGGCGGGTGACCTCCATCCCCTCGACCTCGCTCGCCGAGTCGATCGAGATCTCCAAGCGCATCGAACGGGCCCTCAACGAGTTCCCGGAGGTCACCACCACCATCGCCATGATCGGCCGCGCCGAGAAGGGCGAGACCGCCGACGTCAACTACATGGAGATCTACACCGGCCTGCGCCCCAAGGAGGAATGGACGCGGCCCATCGGCGAGCTGGCCGAGGCCATGCGCGGGCGCATGGAGGCCATCGTCCCGACGGCGGTCTTCGCCTTCACCCAGCCCATCCAGATGCGCGTCGAGGAGCTGATCTCGGGCGTGCGGGCCACGCTGGCGGCCAAGATCTACGGGCCCGAGCTCGGCGAGCTCGACCGGCTCGCGCGCGAGATCAAGGCCGTCATCGCGCGCGTGCCCGGCGTGGCCGACCTCTCGCTGGAGGCCAACGTGGGCAAGCCGCAGGTGCGCGTGGTGGTCGACCGCGAGCGGCTCGCGCGCTACGGGCTCAACGCCGACGACGTGCTCGCCGTGGTGCGCGTGGGCCTCGGCAACGAGCCCGTCTCCACGCTCATCGACGGCGTGCGGCGCTTCGACATCACGGTGCGGCTGCCGGACGAGGCGCGCCGCTCGCCCGCCGCCATCGCCGCCATCCCCCTGCGCACCCCCGACGGCGGCATCGTGCGCCTCGGCGACGTGGCCGAGGTCTCGGTGGCCGAGGGCTACTCCTTCGTGCGGCGCGAGCAGCTCCAGCGCTACGCCGTGATCCAGATGGACGTGCGCGGGCGTGACGTGGACGGCTTCGTGCGCGAGGCGGGCGCACTCATCGAGCGCGAGGTGAAGCTCCCGCCCGGCTACTGGATCGAGTGGGGCGGCGCCTTCGAGAACCAGCAGCGGGCGCTCAGGCGGCTGTCCATCATCGTGCCCGTCACCATATTCTTCATCTTCGTGCTGCTCTACACCGCCTTCAACTCGGTCAAGTGGGCCACGCTCATCATCGCCAACGTCCCCTTCGCCACCATCGGCGGGCTGTTCAGCCTGTGGGTGTCGGGGCAGTATCTCTCGGTGCCCTCGGCCATCGGCTTCATCGCCGTCTTCGGCGTGGCCATGCTCAACGGCATCGTGCTCGTCTCCTTCATCAACGAGCTGCGCGGGCGGGGTCTGGCGGTGGCGGAGGCGGTGCGGCGCGGGGCCGAGCTCAGGCTGCGGCCGGTGCTGATGACGGCCTCGGTGGCGATCCTCGGCCTCATCCCCATGCTGCTCTCGAGCGGCGTCGGCGCCGAGACCCAGCGCCCGCTCGCCTCGGTGGTGGTGGGCGGGCTCGTCACCTCCACACTGCTCACGCTCGTCATCCTGCCCGTGGTCTACGAATGGATCGAGGACCGGCGCACCGGGCGGCGCGAGGAGGAAGGGGCATGAAAGAGATCAAGGCCTTCGTGCACCGCAACCGCATCGCCGACGTGATCCACGCCCTGCGCGATGCGGGCTTCGCGAACCTCTCGGTGGTGGACGTGCTCGGCATGCTGCGCGCACTCGATCCCCGCGAGGCGCGCTATTCCACCGAGCTCGGCGAGCGGGTGACGGCCGAGGTGAAGCTGGAGCTCGTGTGCGAGGACGGGCGCGTGGACGAGGCCGTGCGCCTCATCCGCGACAACGCCCGCACCGGCCAGCATCCGGCCGGCTGGATCTACATCCACGAGGTCGCCGCCGCCCATCCCATCGATCCGTGAGCATCGGCACGCGCCCCCGGCCGGGATCCCCCCTGCCATGGTGCCGGCCCCGGAGAGCCGGCATGCTCGGTCCGTGCACCACCGGCACGTTCATGTCTTACCCTCTGCTCCCGCAAGCTGGCACACGCCCGAAGTCGGTAGAGGGGACAGCCGAGGGATTTCGATGAGCTGCGGCGGCGAGCACGGCTACGCGGGCCCCTGGTGGGGCTTCCCGCCCCTGCGTGACGCGGCGCTCGCCGGCGTGCTCGCCGGCGGCGCCTTCCTGCTCGAGCTGGCGGACGTCATCCCCCACGCGGGCGCCCTCGCCGCCTATCTCGCCGCCATCGCCCTCGGGGGGCACCACTGGGCGCGCGAGGGACTGGAAAAGCTCCTGCGCGAGCGCGAGGTGGGCATCGAAATGCTCATGATCGCGGCCACGGGCGGGGCCGGCGCGCTGGGCCTGTGGGACGAGGCCGCCGCCCTGGTGGTGCTCTACGGCGTGGCCGAGGGCGTGGAAGAGCTCACCTTCGCCCGCACGCGCCGGGCGATCCGCGCCCTGCTGGACCTCGCCCCGAAGCAGGCCCGCCTCCTGCGCGACGGTCGCGAGACGCTGGTGCCTGCCGCCGAGCTGCGGCCCGGCGACCGCTTCGTGGTGCGTCCGGGCGAAGCGGTCGCCACCGACGGGATCATCGTCGAAGGCGAGGCCTCGCTGGACGAGTCCGCCGTCACCGGCGAGTCGGTGCCGGTGGACAAGGGGCCGGGCGCGCGCGTCTTCGCCGCCAGCGTCTGCCACGGCGGCGCCCTCGTGGTCGAGGCCACCGCCCGCTTCGAGGACAACACCCTCAGCCGCATCGTGCACCTGGTCGAGACGGCCCAGGAGCGCAAGGGTCGCGCCCAGGCCTGGATGGAGCGCTTCGGCCGCCGCTACAGCCCCGCGGTGCTCGCCACGGCCGCCCTGTTCCTCCTGCTGCCCCTGCCCTTCGGATGGGAATGGGCCTCCTGGGCCCACCGCGCGGTGGTGCTGCTGGTCGCCGCCGCCCCCTGCGCGCTGGTGATCTCGCTGCCCATCGCCGTCTCGGCCGGCATCGGCGCCGCCGGCCGCCGCGGCATCCTGATCAAGGGCGGCGCCCACCTCGAGCACCTGGCCACGGCGCGCGTGGTGGCCTTCGACAAGACCGGCACGCTCACCCACGGCCGCCCCGAGGTGGCCGCGGTCGAGCCGCTCGCGCCCGGGCTGGACGAGGCCGGCGCGCTCGCCCTGGCCGCGGCGCTGGAGGCGCGCTCCGAGCATCCCCTCGCGCGCGCCATCGTGCGCCATGCACGCGCCCTCGGCATCGAGCCCCGGCCCGCCGCGGGCTTCCGCGCCCTGCCGGGCGCGGGCGTCGAGGGCGAGATCGACGGGGCCCGCTGGCGGCTGATGCGTCCCGGCACCGGCGGCCTCAGGCTCGCCGGCGAGGCCGCCGGGCGCTGCGCGGCGCTCGAGGAGGCAGGCCACACCGTGGTGGTGCTCGCGCGGGAAGGCGGCGGCGCGGCCGCCCTCCTCGCGCTCGCCGACCACGTGCGCGACGAGGCCCCCGAGGCGGTGCGGCGCCTGCACGCCCTCGGCGTGCGCACCGTGATGCTCACCGGCGACAACCCGCGCGCGGCCGCACGGGTCGCCGCCGCGGTGGGCATCGACGAGGTGCGGGCGGGCCTGCGTCCGGAGGAAAAGGTCGCGGCGGTGCGCGCGCTCGAGTCCCGCCATGGCGCGGTCATCATGGTGGGCGACGGCATCAACGACGCCCCGGCGCTCGCGGCCGCCACCTGCGGGATGGCCATGGGCGCGGCCGGCACCGACGCCGCCATCGAGGCGGCCGACGTCGCCCTCATGGCCGACGACCTGCTCAAGGTCGCCGAGGCGCTCGAGCTCGGCCGCCGGGCCCGGCGCGTGAGCCTGCAGAACATCGCCTTCGCGCTCGCCGTGCTGGCGGCGCTGATCCCGCTCGCCGTGCTGGGACGCATCAGCGTGGCGCTCGCCGTGCTGGTGCACGAGGCCTCCGAGCTCGCCGCCGTCGCCAACGGCCTGCGCGCCGGCCGCCCGCCCCGCCCGGCGGACCGGCCGCGGGCGGCGTGAGGGAGGCCGTCAGCGCCTGCCCGCCGGTGCCGCCGCCTCGCGGATGAATCCCGTCACGGCGGCGCGCATCCTGGCGGCCACCGGCACCTCGCCCGCGCCGTGGCGGCGCGCGATCCAGACGGGGTCGGTCACGCCGAGCCAGACGCGCCCCTCGGCGTCCTCCCAGGCGAGTGCCCGCAGCGGCATGTCGATGCCCGCCGTCTGGGCGCCCTGCATGATGCGGGTGCCGAGCCGCGGGTTGCCGAAGACGAGCAGCGCCGTCGGCCGCAGCGCGAGCCCCGCGCCGCGGGCGCGCGCGGCGTGGTCCCAGCGCAGCGCCACCGTGATCCCCTTCGCCTCGAGGATGCGCTCGAGCCGGTCGAGGGTGGTCGCGACGTCGTGGTGGCTGCGCACGACGATCACTCCCTCCGGCACCGGCGGCGCCTCGCCGGCGGTCATCGGCCCGGCGGCGAGGCCGAAGGCCAGCCCCGCGGCGGCCGCCCGCCATCCCTTTCGTGCCCTTGGTCCGGTCATGGTTCGCTCCGTCACGGCACTTCTCCTTTCACTTCTCCTTCCTCTCCGTCGTCTCCGGCCTCCCCGTCGAGCCGCTCCAGGATGGGGCAGGCCTCGCCCGCACCGCCCCGGCAGAGGCTCAGCAGCAGTGTGAGCTCGCGTCGCAACGTCTCGAGGTCGGCGAGCGCCGCCTCCACCTCGGCGAGCTTCTCGGCGGTGAGCCGGCGCACGGCCTCGCGGACGCCCTGGGGATCGTCGCGCATGGCGAGCAGCGCGCCGATCTCCTCCAGCGAGAAGCGCATGCGCTGGGCGCGGCGGATGAAGCGCAGCCGCGAGAGCTCGCGCTCACCGTAGAGGCGCGCACCGCCCGGCGTGCGCGGCACCCTGCCGAGCAGCCCGAGCCGCTCGTAGTAGCGCAGGGTGTCCACGCTGAGGCCGGTCGCTGCGGCCGCCTCGCCGATGCGCAGCGGCCGGTCCGGCTGCGCCTGTGTCTGCCGCGTGGCCATGGCCTCAGCATGGCATGGGGGCGCCACGACGCAAGCCCCCTGCTTCATTCCCATTCCAGGAACTGGTACATCTGCTGGGCGTTGCGCCCGCGCAGCATGTCGTAGCCGACGAGGCGCTCGAAGGCGGACTGGTCCACCTGCCGGACATCCTCGATGGCGCCGCCCGCGTCCATGAAGGCGCGCACGCCCGGCGCAGGTGGACCAGGCAGTCGCGGGTGTCGGCCAGCACGCGCGCGAGCGGCCCGGGCGGCCCGTGCCCGGGCACCACCACCGCCGCGACGCCCCGCATGCGACCTCCTCAGTACCCGACGACGAAGAAGTACTCGTTCAGCAGGTAGAGACCCACCGCAACGAGGGTGAGCCCGCCGACGATCTCCAGCGCGCGCTGGTGGCGCGCGACCACGCGCAGCGACTCGAGCCAGGCGACGCCCCACACGCCGGCGAGCACGGGGAGCGCCCGGCCGGCGGCGAAGGCCGTGGCGAGCGCGAGACCGTAGGCCGGCGAGCCGACGGCGGCCGCCGCGGTCAGCGTGACCAGCAGCGCCGGCGTGCAGAACGGGCAGACCGCGACCGAGAAGGGCCCGCCCAGCACGAAGGCGCCCCACAGGCCGTCCACCCGCCGCGCCCGCACCCCCGGCCACGGCGCGCGCACACGCAGCCAGCCGCCCCAGACCAGGCCCAGCAGGATCAGCACCGGCCCCAGCACCACGCCCCACCAGCGGCCCATGACCGTCCTGACCGAGTCACCCGCCCAGGCCGCGGCCGTTCCGAGCAGCGCGTGAGTGACGAGCATGCCCGCGACGAAGGCGAGCCCCATGCGGCGCGCGCGACCGGGCTCGCGCGCGTGGGTGACGTAGGCGAGCGCCACCGGGATGGAGGCGAAGGCCACCGGATTGAAGCTGAAGACGAATCCGGCGACGAAGGCGAGCCACGGCCCCGCGGGTCCCGGCTCGGCCAAGGCGGCGCGCAGGGTGTCGGGCCCCACGTCCAGGGCGCGGGCCGCAAGCCACAGGGCGGCGCCGTAGAGGAGCGCGGCGGTGAGCCAGGGTGTCGCCGCCGCCGCACGCTCCAGCAGCTCACGCCCGCCCTCATGCAGCCCCCGGAGGGCGGCGACGGCCATCGGCGCGGCGAAGGCGGTGGCGAACAGCGCGCCGGCGCCCGCCGCGACGGGCACCGAATCCACGGCGAGCGCCCATCCCAGCACGATCGCGAACAACGGGATGGTGCAGGCCGGCAGGGTCAGCCCGAGCCGCACGCCCTCCGGGAGCCGTCCGCCGCCCGGCACCAGGCGCCACAGCTCGAGGTGCGGGACGGGCAGATAGACATACCGCGAGACTACGTAGACGGTGGCCATCACGGCCAGCGCCACGCTCGGAAACCACGGGCCCCGGTCCGGCCGCGGCAGGAGCGCCACCGCCGCCGCCAGGATCCCCGCCAGCGCCAGGCTGCGCGTGAGCCACACCGCCAGCAGCCCCCGGCAGCAGTCCCGTCGCGGACCGCGATGGGCACGGACCGCGAACAGCGTGTGCGTGGCGATGGTGCAGGGCTCGAAGAAGGCGAGCAGGCCCAGCAGGCCGGCGCCGGCTGCGAGGACCGCCGTCTGGACCGCGAGGCCGCTCATGCCCCGCCCCCCTCCGGCGTGCCGCCGGGGGCGAGGCGCCGCTCGAGCTCGGCGCGCAGCCTGCCTGGGGAGGGCAGCGCCGTGAACACGAGCTCCCCATCGATGGCGATGGCCGGGGTCGATAGAACGCCCAGGGCCACCGCCCGGTCCAGG
>JALSJE010000124.1 GCA_026989495.1 Gammaproteobacteria bacterium
GGGGGGGGGTGGGGGGGGGGGGTGACGTCACATCGCCCCGATATCGCCGCAGCCGTGTCCCCGCCGCCGCCTCGTCACGGCTGTCCAGCGCCGCCGGGCGCCGTGCCGGGGCTCCGAACTCCGGGACTCGGCGGCCCGCGGCGCTCCCCGGCGCGGCTGGAAGCCGCGCCTACGGTCCGTGTCCGCGCCGCCCTCCTCATTCCGGGATCCCGAGGAAGGGCGCGAGGATGGCGGCCAAGGCCCCGGCGTGGGCCGGGGCGTCGTTGAGGGCGGGGACGTAGCGCAGGGCCTCGCCGCCGGCCGCGCGGAAGGCGCGCGCGGCCTGCACGGCGATCTCCTCCAGCGTCTCCAGGCAGTCCACGGCGAAGCCCGGGCAGATCACGTCCACGGTGCGCACGCCCGCGCGTGCCCACTCGGCGAGCAGGCGGTCGGTCGCAGGCTCGAGCCAGCGCGCCGGGCCGAAGCGCGACTGGTAGGCGAGCGCCCATTCCCCGCCGCCCAGCCCGAGCGAGGCGGCGAGCAGCGCCGCCGTTCGCGCGCAGCGCTCGGGATAGGCGTCGCCGGCGCGCACCTGGCTGAGCGGCAGGCCGTGGAAGGAGACGAGCAGCCGCTCGCCGCGGCCGTGCGCGGCCCAGTGGGAGCGCACCGAGGCGGCGAGCGCATCGATGTAGGCAGGGTGGTCGTGGTAGCCCGCGACGAAGGCCAGGTGCGGCGGGGCGGGCCGGCGGCGGAGCGCCGCGCACAGCCCGTCCCAGGCCGAGCCGGTGGTGCTGCCGGCCGGCTGCGGATAGAGCGGCAGCACCACCACGCGCCCGGCGCCCTGTGCCGCGAGGGCGTCCAGCCCCTCGGCGAGGGCGGGCCGGCCGTAGCGCATGGCCACGGCCACCGGCACCGTCCCGCCCGCGCGCGCGGCGAGCGTCTCGCCGAGCCGGGCGGCGAGCCGCCCGGTCAGCGCCCGCAGCGGCGCCCCCTCGGGCGTCCAGATCGCGCGGTAGAGGGCGGCCACCCGCCGCGGGCGCACGCGCAGCACCACGCCGTGCAGCACGGGCAGCCACAGCCAGCGCGGCAGGTCCACCACGCGCGGGTCGGCCAGGAACTCGGCGAGATACCGCCGCACGGCGCGCGCCGTGGGCGCCTCGGGCGTGCCGAGGTTGACCAGGAGGACGCCGGGCTTCACGGGGCCAAGCCTACCGGCCCGCGCGGGCGGCGTCAGCCGCCGCCGGGGCGGCGAGCAGCCGCCCGTCGGGGCCGAACCAGTAGAGCGCGCCGGGCGGGGCCCACAAGGGCAGGGTCTCGCCCGGGGCGGGGCGCGGCCGCGCGGGCAGGCGGGCGGCGAGGCGCTCGCCCGCGCCCGTCCGCACCCACGCCACCTGCTCGTGGCCGAGGCGCTCGAGCGCCTCGCAGCGCCCGGCCACGCGCCAGGCCGCCCCCTCCCCGGCCGGCCCGACGCGCAGCGCCTCGGGCCGCACGCCCAGGGTGAGGGTCGCGCCGGCGTAGGGCGCGAGCGCCCCCGCCTGCTCCGCCGGCACCGCCACCGGCGCGCCGGCCGCCTCGGCCTCCGGACCCGCGGGGCCCGCGCGCACGCGCGCCGGCACCAGGTTCATGCCCGGGCTGCCGACGAAGCCGGCGACGAAGACGTCGGCCGGGCGCGCGTAGAGCGTGTCGGGATCGGCGAGCTGGCGCAGGCGGCCGCGGTCGAGGACGGCGATGCGCTCGCCCAGGGTCATGGCCTCGGCCTGGTCGTGGGTCACGTAGAGGAAGGTGCCGCCGGTGCGCCGGTGGAGGGCGGCGATCTCGGCGCGCATCCCGATGCGCAGCCTCGCGTCGAGGTTCGACAGCGGCTCGTCCATCAGGAAGACCGCGGGCGCGCGCACCAGGGCGCGCCCCATGGCCACGCGCTGGCGCTGTCCCCCCGAGAGCTCGCGCGGCCGCCGCCCGAGCAGCGCCTCGATGCCGAGCAGGCGCGCCACCTCCCGCACCCGCCGCTCGCGCTCGGCGCGCGGCACCCGGCGCATGCGCAGCGGGAAGGCGATGTTGTCGCGCACGCTCAGGTGCGGATAGAGGGCGTAGTCCTGGAAGACCATCGCCACGTCGCGCGCCTGGGGCGGGAGCCCGTCCACCCGCCGGCCGCCGATCCGGATCTCGCCCGCGGTCGGCGTCTCGAGCCCGGCGATCAGGCGCAGCAGCGTGGTCTTGCCGCAGCCCGAGGGGCCGAGCAGCACGTAGAAGGCGCCGTCCGGCACCTCCAGGTCGAGCGGCGCGAGCGCCTCGGTGCCGTCCGGGAAGCGCTTGGCCAGCCCCGCCAGCCGCAGCTCCGCCATCAGCCCCGCGCCCCCGTCCAGGCCATGCCCTCCACGAACCAGCGCTGGAACAGCAGGAACAGCACCACCACCGGCGCGACCATCATGACGGCGAAGGCCAGGATGTCGCCCCAGGCGAGCGGCGGCAGGGTGTGGAAGGCGGCGAGCGCCACCGGGAGCGGCCGCACGCGCTCGCCGCTCGTGACCATGAGCGGCCACAGGAAGCTCCCCCACTGGGCGAGGAAGGTGAGCACGGCGCAGGTGGCGAGCGCCGGGCGCGCGTTCGGCAGCGCCACCAGCAGGAAGGCACGCAGCGGGCCGGCGCCGTCCACGCGCGCCGCCTCCTCCAGGCTGCGCGGCAGGTCGAGGAAGAAGCTGTAGAAGAGATAGATGCTGAAGGCGCTGGCGGCGAAGGGGAGGATCTGGGCGGTGTAGGTGTCGCGCCAGCCGAGCCAGCTCACCTGGTAGAGGAGGGGCACCGCCACGGCCTCGAAGGGGATCACGAGCAGCGCCAGGACGAAGGCCAGCGCCCGCCGGCGCGCACGCCAGCGCAGGCGCGCCAGCGCGTAGCCGGCCGGGGCGTTGACGGCCAGCCCCAGCGCCACGGTGGCCGCGGCGATCCAGGCCGAGCTGGCGAGGTAGCGCAGGAAGTCCACGCGCGCGAGGACGTCGCGGTAGTTCTGCAGCGAGACCCGTTCCGGGAAGAGGCCGCGCCAGGTGGCGAGCTCGGGCAGCACGGACGCGTCGGGCTTGAGGCTGCCCACGACCATGAGCGCGACCGGATAGAGATATACGGCGGCCAGCGCGGCGAGCGCCGCGTGCCGGACGAGCCCCGCCGCCCGGCCCCCGCGCCTCACGCCTCCCACCTCCGGTGCGCCGCGAGCCGGCGCTGCGCCAGCGTGATGCCGAGCACGGCGAGGAAGAAGATCACGGTCATGGCCGAGGCGCGCGCGAGCTGCCCGCGCACGTAGGCGGTCTCGAAGATCTCGTGCACGGCGGTGGTCGTGGCGCCGGCGGGTCCGCCCCGGGTCATGATCCGCACCTGGTCGAACAGGCGGAAGGCGAGGACGGTGGTCACGAGCGCGGTGAAGGCGAGCGGGTTGCGCAGCCCGGGCAGCGTCACGTGCAGGAAGCGCCGCAGGGGGCCGGCGCCGTCGAGGGCCGCGGCCTCGTGGAGGCGGCGCGGGATGCCCTGCAGGCCCGCCAGCAGGATCACCATCTGGAAGCCCACGCCCTGCCAGACGGAGACGGCCATGATGGCCGGCAGCGCCCAGGCGGGGTCGTGCAGGAAGTCGCGCGGGCTCCAGCGCCCGAGGGTGAGCAGGGAGAGCGCGCGGTTGACGGGCCCCTCCGGGCCGGGCGCGTAGAGCAGGGTCCAGAGCACGGCCACCAGCGCCATCGGGAAGACCACGGGCAGGAAGAAGGCGGCGCGGTAGAGGGCGCGCCCGCGCAGCCGCCCGTGCAGGAGCAGCGCCAGGCCCAGCGCGCAGGCCGTCTGCACCGGCACCACCACGGCGGCGAAGACGAGGTTGTTGACGAGCGCCCGCTGGAAGCGCGGGTCGGCGAGCGCGCCGGCGTACTGCGCCAGCCCCACGAAGGTGGGCGGGCGCGGCGCGCCCAGGCGCAGGTCGGTGAAGGACAGCCCCACCGCGAGCGCGAAGGGCAGCGCCAGGAACAGCGCGAGCCCCGCGAGCGCGGGCGCGGCCATCAGCCGGGCCGCACGCGCCTCCTCCCGCTCAGCGGTAGCCCGCATTGGCCTCGATCTCCTCGTCGATCAGGCGCGCCGCGCGCGCGAGCGCCGCGCGCGGGTCCACGCCGTCGCGGATGTCGGCGAAGGCCTGCTGGAAGGCGGAGGTGATCACGGGGTAGGCGGGCGTGGGCGGGCGCGGCACCGCCCAGCCGCCCGTGAGCTGCACGGCGTAGAGATGCAGCGGCCCGCCCGGGGCGTGGACCGCCGAGCGCGCGAGCGCCGCGCGCGTGGCCGGCACCGCGCCGTTGGCCCGCGTCATGGCGAGCACCGCCTCCGGCTGCAGCAGGAAGGCGAGGAAGCGGGCCGCGAGCGCCGGATCGCGCGCGCGCGTGGTGACGCCCCAGGCCCAGGAGCCCTGGCCCGTGCGGCTGCCCCGGCCGAGGTCGGGCAGCGGCACCAGCGCCAGGTCCTCGCCCCAGGCCGCCCGGTAGCGCGGCCAGTCCCAGTGCCCGCTCCAGGACAGCGCCACCCGCCCCTGCACGAAGGCCGCGTCGTCGAGGTTGGGGTCCACGTAGCCGGCCCGGATCCAGCCCTGCACGGCGCGCATGGCCGCGACCGAGGCCGGCCCGTCCAGCACGCCGGCCGCGCGCCGGCGGCGCCGGTCGAGCAGGCCGCCACCGGCCGAGACCAGCAGGGGCGAGAAGCCATAGGTGTACCACTCGCCCCGCCAGTTGAGCTTGAGGTCGAGCACGGCGCCGTCGGTGTCGCGTGCGGCCAGCGCGGCCAGCACACGCTCGAACTCCGCGGCCGTCCAGGCCTCGCGTGGATGCGCCGGGATGCGCGCGCCGACGGCGGCGAGCGCGCTGCGGCGCGCCCACAGCGCGAGCCCCGAGTCGAACTGTGCCACGGCGTAGAGCCGCCCGCGCCAGGTGCCCTGGGCGCGCACGCTCGGCACGAGGTCGTCCACCACGGACGGCGGCAGGAGCCCGTCGAGCGGGCGCAGGTGGCCCTGCCAGGCGTAGCTCGCCACGTACGGGCCGTCGAGCTCGAGCACGTCCGGCAGCTCGCCGGCGAGCGCCGCCGCCTGCACCTGGCTGCCGTAGGCCCCCTCCGGCAGGAGCGTGAGCGCGACGCGCCCCTCGGGATGGGCCGCGTTCCAGCGCGCGACCTGCGCCTGCAGCGCCTCGCGCTCGGCCGCCCGGCCCGCGTGCGCCCACACCGTGAGCGCGGCCTCGGGCGCGCCGCGCCCGCAGCCGGCCGCCGCGAGGGCGGCCGCCAGGAGCAGGGCCGCGCCGGCCAGCCGAGGGAACCGTCCCGCCGCGCCCCCCATGCCGCGCCCCCCTCAGCAGCCCGTGAGCGTGTGGGCCCAGTCGAGGATGGCGCGCACGCGCTCGTTGAGGAGCGCGCGCGCCTCGTCGTAGGTGACCCAGCGGAACTCGTCGTGCTCGGGCCGGCCGAGCTCGGGGCTCGCCGGCAGGCGCACCTCGCCCTCGGGCGCCTCGGCCACGTAGTAGCGCGCCACCTTGCCTCGCCCGTAGGGCGGCGTCTCGCGCCAGACCTCGCCCCAGCGGAACTCCAGCCGCGTGAGCCCCGTCTCCTCGGCCACCTCGCGGCGGGCCGCTTCCAGGGGCGGCTCGCCCGGCTCGACGAGACCCTTGGGGAAGTCCCAGTAGCGCCAGACGCGCAGCAGCAGGTAGCGGCAGACGTCGGCGCCGCGGCGCACCACCACCACCCCGGCGGACAGCGCCCGTTCCGGTCCTCCGGCCATGACCCCCCATTGTGCAGGCCCGCGCCGCCGGCGCCCAGACCTTTCCCGCCCACCGCACGCCGGACTATGCTATGCGTACACATCAAGAGGTGTATACGTGATGCGCACCAACATCGTTCTCGACGACAAGCTCCTGCGCGAGGCCATGCGCCTGGCCGGCACCACCACCAAGCGCGAGACGGTGGACCTCGCCTTGCGCGAGTTCGTCGCGAGGCGTCGCCAGCGCGAGCTGCTGGCGCTTGCCGGCCGCGACCTGATCGCACCCGACTACGACGTGCGCGCCGTGCGGCGGGCGATGGCACGCCGCCGCGGCTGAGCGTCCGTCCCGTGGTGCTCGTGGACAGCACGGCCTGGATCGGTTTCCTCCGCGGGGAGGAAGGTCACGCCGTCCGACGCCTGCGCCGGCTGCTCGAGGCCGGCGAGGCCGCCGTGGCGCCTGTGATCGTGCAGGAGGTGCTGCAGGGAGCCTCCTCGCCCCAGGCCTTCCGCACGCTCCGCGCCAGGTTTGCGCTCCTGCCGCTCCTCGGCGCCGAGGGTGGATCCACGCTCCACGAAGCAGCAGCCGAGCTCTATGCCCGGTGCCGCTGGCGCGGGATCACGCCCCGGAGCCCGAACGACTGTCTGGTGGCGGTCACGGCGCTTCACCACGACGTGCCTCTGCTCCACGACGACCGGGACTTCGAGCACCTCGCCACCGTGGTGCCGCGGCTGCGGCTGATGCGCGGATGAAAGCGGTCCTTCCGTCGTGAGGAGGCCGCACCACCCCCCCGCCCCCCGGCACGGCCCCTGCCTGTGGGGCCGGCATCCTGCCGGCCCACGGCGCACCCCCCTTCCCCGTGGGGCCGGCATCCTGCCGGCCCCGGCGCGGCTGGAAGCCGCGCCTACGGAGAAAGGGGACATGCGGCTGGAAGCCGCACCCGCGGAGGAAGGGGCTGCACGGCTGGAAGCCGCGCCTGCGGGGAGACCATGGGGGAGAGGGGCCGCGCCCGAAGGCGCCGGCTCAGAGCGCGATGGCGAGGAGGGCCGCGTAACGGGCGGCCTTGCCGGCGGCGATGAAGGCGAGCGCCGGCAACCGGCGCACGCCTGCCCGCGGCCGCGTCAGACTTCCCCGCCCTTGCACCCGATCGTTCGGCAGAGCCGGTCGAGCACCAGCGCAAAGGCCTCCGCGGACAGCATGCCGAAGCGACGGATGACGGCGCCTTCGGCCAGAGTGAAGATCTTGTCGACGCGGATCCAGCTCGTCCTGGGCAGCGAGCCGGAGGAAAGGTCGCCCGCCCCGACCTGCACTGCATGATCTACCGTCGGCACCGACGTGACGGCCAGGCCGATGAAGTCGCCGTGCCGGTCGGGGGAGGTCAGGACCAGGACGGGCCGTTTCTTGGTGGTCGCGAGATCGGCATAGGGGAACGGGACGAGCACCAGGGCGCCGGGCTCACAGGTCATTCCAGACCTCGTCCTCGGGATTGTCCCAGACATGGCGCATGGCCGGCGCCTGAGCGGACTTCAGGTCCTCGGTGGAGACGTCACGCAGGCCATGCTTGATCTCGAGGTAGCCGATGAAATCCAGCACCTCGCGCGCCAGCGCCTCCGGCAGCCGCTGGACCTCCCGGCAGATGCGCTCGACCGTGGATCCCATGTCCGGGCGCCCCCGTCCCATTCCTCCGGCCGATTATAGCCGTCCCGCACGCATGACGCGCACCGGGGCGGGACCGCGCAGGGGGGAGGAACGAGAGAGGGAGCCCAGGCAAGGCGGTCGGCGCGGACACGGGCGCTTGGGAGGACGCGCGGGCGGCCGCTCATGGCGCGATGGCGAGGAGGGCCGCGTAACGGGCGGCCTTGCCGGCGGCGATGAAGGCGAGCGCCGGCAGGGCGCGCACGCCGAGCCAGCCCGCCGCCAGGCACAGCGCATCCCCCGCCACCGGGAGCCATGACAGGAGCAGGACGGCCGCACCGTGGCGCCGCACGCGCTCGGTGGCCCAGGGGGGCGGGCTTCCAGCCCCCTCCCCGGCCCTCCCCCGCTGCGCGGGGGAGGGGGACGCGGCAGAGACCGTTTCCGAGGCCCCCTCCCCGGCCCTCCCCCGCTGCGCGGGGGAGGGGGACGAGGCAGGGGCCGACTCCGCGGCCCACGCCCGCGCCTTCCCTCCACCCGGGGCGGAAGGGCGGACGATGCGGGCGGCGAGCCGGCCCAGCAGCCACGAGCTCATGCCCCCCAGCGTGTTGCCGGCGGTGGCGACGGCCGCGAGCGTCCACGGCGCGTGCGTGCCTGCCGCCTGCAGCCACAGCAGCAGGGCCTCGGAGCCGCCGGGCAGCAGCGTGGCGGCGAGGAAGGACCCCGCGAACAGGCCCCAGAGCTCGGCCACGGCTCAGGGCGGGCCGGGCACCCAGGCCACCCCCCCCTGCCGGAAGCGCGCGAGGAGACGGACCACCGGCTCGTGGAAGGTGAGGTCGGTGGCAAGGACGGGCAGCGGGTCGTCCTCCTCGAGGTGCTCATAGGTCCGGATGCGGGCCGTCCACAGGAGACGGCCGTCCGCATCCAGCAGCCGCGCGCGCACCCAGAGGGCAAGGTAGCAGGTCACGCCCGCCCCCTCCCCGGGCCCCGGCCCGTCCCACAGCGTGGCCACGACCTCACAGCGCTCGGCCGTCACCTCCAGGCGGGCGGCACCGATGGATCCGGCCGGTGCGAGCGCGAACCCGCGCCGGACGAGGCCGGCGCGCAGCTCCGCGGCCATGACGCGGCGCGCCTCGGCGCAAAGGGGGCCGTCGCCGGGCGCCACTGCCGCGGCCGGCATCGCCACCCGCACGGAGATCGGGGCGCCGAGCGGGCGCCAGCCGCCGCCCGGCGGCGGTGACGCGCAGCCTGCAAGCAGCGCCGCCGCCAGGCCCATCCCTTTCCGCCGCCTCGTCGCCGCCATGGACATGATGCGGTTCCGGTCCGCGATCCCCTCGCCAGCCTGCCTGGGTGCCGGCCGGCTGGCAAGCCCCCTGTGGCGATGTCCCGCCGGTCGGCCGCGCACGGAGAAAAGAAAACGGGGCCCGGAGGCCCCGTGCAAGCGCGTCCTGTTCTCGTTGTTGTTCCGGACGGAAGCGGCTCAGAACGAGGTCTGGAACTGCACCAGGAAGCCGTCCTCGGTGTAGCCGCGGGCGGAGCCGCCGCGACCGGCCGTCGTGCTGCTCGAGTTCCAGGACTGGTACCACGTCGCCTCGTCGCCGCCGACGAAGACGTAGTTGAGCTGGATGCGGGCGTTGTGGTCCTTCGGCCCGAGGAAGAAGTTCACCCCGACGTAGGTGTTGCGCAGATCCGCCGAGCTGGCTCCCGAGACGGTCCACCCGCTGGGGATGCCGTCACGCTCGCCCTGGTAGTGGCGGATGACCAGCTCGGTCTGCCGGTTCAGCCGCCAGCCGCCGTGCACGTACCAGACCGTCTGGTCGAGCCCTGCGTTGCCCATCAGGTCGGAGCCGCTGATGTACTCGAACTTGGCGGTGAGCGGGCCGCTGCGCCACTTGGCCGCAAGACCCCAGACCTCGTAGTCCGCGGTAGTGCCACCGCCGGCACTCTCGCTCTGGCCGTAGTAGACCTCGGCATGGAACATCTTGCCCATGTCGTACATGAAGCGCGCGGCCCAGGCGCTGTCGGTCCCCGTCGTGCCACCGGAGACGACGGTGCTGCGCACGGTCGGGTTGAAGACGCCGATGTCGTAGCCGAAGCCGCCGCCGATCTTGCGGCCCGAGAGCATCACGCCCACGGCGCGCTCGAGCACCAGGGCTTTCTCCATGCCGCGCTTGGTGATGTCGAGCTTCTTGCCGGAGGTGTTGAAGTCCATGCCGACGGGGGTCTTGAAGATGCCGGCCTTGACCCTGGCGGCGCTGCTCCACTTGTAGCCCACCTCCGCGTCCTTGATGATCTCCGGCAGTGGGGTCGTATTGGCGATGTTGGAGCGGTTGAAGTCGACCTGCAGCTTGCCGAAGGCGTTGCCGACCTTCATCTTGTACCCGATACGGATGCGGTCGGCGCCGAAGCGCAGTCCGTCGTTGGAGTTGCCGAAATCGAGCTCGCCGTAGGAGGCGGTGATCTGGGTGAAGCCGAACCAGCTGACCTTGATGTCCGATCTGGCCTGGGCGGTCAGCGGCCCCGCGCCCAGCGCCGCGCCGATCGCGATCGCGATGAGCTTCTTGTTCATCACTGCTTACCTCTCCTCTTCTGTGTATTGTCGCCGTGTTGTGGTTCTCGACGTTCCCGAAGAAAACCAGGGATCCCCAAGAGAGGACGGGCTATTTATAGCACGGGCTGGCGCGAATGCAACAGCTTTTTGCGCTCCGCGCGACAGGCGGACGGGTGTTGCGCGCGCGCAACGGACCCCCCTCCCCGTCCCTCCCCCGCTGCGCGGGGGAGGGTGAGAAGAGAGAGCCCGCGGGGGGAGGGGGATTTGCGGGGGCTCCCTCCGCAAGCGGGGGGAGGGTGCGGATGGGGGGGCGGCTCTCCCCAGCGGGCGGGGCGGCATCTCCGGGCCCTTACCCGTGGGGCGGCTGGAAGCCGGCCCCACGGGAGAATGGGGGCCGGCCCCGGCGCATCCCCTCCCCGTG
>JALSJE010000125.1 GCA_026989495.1 Gammaproteobacteria bacterium
CGTCGAACGGCGCTTCTCGCTTCGTCAGGTTATAGATGCCTACCTGTCCGTCTACGAACTCGCCCTCGGCGCCGCAGACCGACCTGGACCACAACGAGCAAATCTCCATTTCGCGCCTCGCAATCAAAACACTGGTCGATAGGCAGTCCCGCTGATAGCCCAGATCAAGGCTGCGATTGACCTATACTTGCACTCAAATGCCGGACCACACGCGAGATCAGCACCACATAGGATCGCCCTCTTTATATTTGCCTTCGCAGGCTCGATAATTGCATGCCATCGGACAGCGGATCATCATACGCGGAGAACATGCAACGCAATTTGCACAACAGAATCCACAAGATCCTGAGTTCGATCCGAAACGAGGGGCTGCTCCATTACTTGCGCAGGATCATCTGGCTGGGCCGCTATCGCCACCTGCTCTTCAGGCTCATCCGGCGGCGGCGCCTGAACCGCGACGCAGTGCAGGTCTACGGAGCCGACCTCAAATTGCCCACCGGGCGCAGAGAAGGAATAGCCGAGGAACTGTTGCTGTATGGCGTTCATGAACCAGCCGCAACAGCTCACTACGGAGCATTCTTCGCCCAGGAATGACGATCCTCGATGTTGGAACCAACATCGGCTACTACCTGGCCGTGGCGAGCGATCGGATTGGCCAAAATGGCCAAATCGTCGGTCTTGAGCCAGATCCAGAGCTTTACCGCATTGCCTTGCACAATGCTAACTCCATGAAAGCCCAGGTGAAGATCATTCAGGCGGCTGCGAGCGACAAGGAAGGCTATGCAGATTTCTATCCTTCGGAAGTAAGCAACTGGGGTTCCCTAAGAAAGGACCCTTCCCATAAGCAGCTCCCGTCTGTGCGCGTCCCTACAGTGACGATCGACGCTGTGTGCGAGGAGCTCGCCATGCAGCCCCATGCCATCAGGATGGATATCGAAGGGCTGGAAGCTGTGGCCTTGTCGGGCGCCAAGAAGACGCTTCGCAGGCTGCCCGCGCTCTTTATTGAGCTGCACCTGTCCGTGCTGAGCGACGCAGAAAAGAGACTGATCGCCTCACTCCTGTCCGGCTACGGGCATTTTCTTGCCCTCAGCCGATACTACGACTGGGCATATAGCTTGCCTGTAGCGCGTCGTCGCTCGCGATGGGCCTTCGGCGCAGGCGAGCTCGCCGATTTCATGAGACGCCGTGACATCCATCCGGACGTGATCCTCTTCGCTACGCGATGAACCTGTATTACCCGGCTCCGTATCTGGACCAGTGCCTCGCATCTCCGTTCTGATCCCGGCCCACAATTGCGCCCCGTACGTAGAGACGGCGGTCCAGAGTGTCCTGGACCAGTCATATCGAGATATTGAGGTGATTGTCGCCGACGATGGCTCGACCGATGGCACTTGGCGCATCCTGGAAAGGGTGGCCCATCGGGACAGTCGTGTCATTTTGATCCGGAACGAGCGAAACCTTGGCCGCGCACGCACACCCAACTTGCTTATAAAGGCCGCCAGAGGCGAGTATGTGGCACGGCTTGACGCGGACGATGTGGCGCTACCACATCGGCTGGAGCACCAGTTACGATTCATGGAGGAGCACGGTCTCACCCTGAGCGGAACATGGCTCAGGACGCTCGGCCTGCCGCATAACTATGTCCTCACCTTCCCCGTAACCGATATGGAAATCCGCGCATACCTTCTTTTTCAAAGCCCGTTTGCACAAAACACAATCATGGCACGTCGCGAGCTGCTGTTGCGCCATCCATACCGGCCGGAAGCAGGGTACGCTGAAGATTATGATCTTTGGGTGCGCATCTCGGCCGATGCCCGTATGGGAAACCTCCCCGACCCGCTCGTCCTTTATCGCCAGCATCCGTCCCAAGCTAGCATTGCGCACGCCCGGGAGCAGTGGGACGATGCCAAACGTGCACGTCGGCTGGCACTAGATCTCCTGGGTCCTCCAGCCACGGATGGCGAGAAGGCGGTACACGAACGGATACGCTATCCCGCATCGATATCAAGCCGAAAAGAGCTAAAAGAAATGGAAAGTTGGCTGAGGCGCCTCGCCGTTCATTTTGAACGAGAGCCGGCGGCCGCTCGGGTCGTCGCGCGCCAGTGGCTGCACGTGTGCCTGAGAGCGGGCACGTTGGGCCCTTGGGCCGCCTGGACCTTTCTGCGCTCGCCCTTGCGCCGTGCAGGCGCTTCTGCCATGGAAGCCGCCCTCGTGGCTGGCGTATGCTGCCTGCACATCCGCTACAGGTCGCGATTCTACGACTGGCTGCTGGGAGCCGTGCTTTCGTCCGGACTGGTGAATCCAGGCAAAGCGGGCATGGCCGCGTGACCATCGAAAGGTCTGAAAAATTCGATCTTTCAGACCTTTCCCGCGGCCAGGGACGGCCGCGGGAGAGCTCATGCACAGGGAAGTGCATGACGACCCCAGGAAAATCCGAATGGCCGCAAAGCACCTCAGCGCTGATCGATCCGCGCAGCGGATTGATCTGAGTTTCCGATACACGGAAAACAAAGAAGCCACACTAAGCGCGGCGTCTTCCATCCGAAACCATCCACCTGATGTCCGCCAAATCAGGGTTTGTCCATCCCTGATCTGGCCTTGAGAAAGGCCGCCGCCTGCAACAGGAGGGCAGCGACGCGGCCGGCGTAGAGCGCCAGGATGGCGCCCGGGGCGCCGAGCCATGGTATCAGGATGACGGCCGCGGCCGTGCCGGCGGCACCGCCGCCGAGCACGACGCGGGGAAGACGCCCCGCGTTGCCCGTCGCGACCAGGGCGACGTTGCCGAGGATGGTGGCGAGGTGGAGGGCGGGGTAGGCGGCGAGGGCGGCGAGCATCCACGCCGCCTCCGCGTAGCCGGGGCCGAAGAGCGGCAGCATCCACGGGCCGGCCGCGGCGAGGCCCGCGCCGAGCGCGAGCGCGGCGAGGAGCAGCGCGGCGCCGGCGCGCCGCAGGCGCGCGAGCGGCTCGCGCCGCTCGGCGTAGACGCGCGGCAGCAGGCTCTCCACCAGCGCCAGGAGGGGGAGCAGCGCGAGGTCCACGATGCGCTGGGCGAGGCCGAAGTGGCCCGCGCTCGCATAGCTGAGCTGGGCGAGCAGCGGCTTGTTGAGCTCGCCCTGCAGGCGCACGGCCAGCGCCGACAGGGCGAAGGGCCTGCCCTCGCTGGCGAGGGCGAGCCAGCGCCGCCACGGCACGCGCAGCGCGCGCGGCGAGGCCGCGGCGAGCCAGGCGACGGGGAGCACACCCGCCGCGGCGAAGGCGAGGACCCAGGCCTCCGCGCCCTCGACACCCAAGAGCGCGCAGGTCCCCACCGCCAGGGCGCGGGCTCCGGGCAGGGAGAACATGACCAGGCCGAAGCGCGCGAGCCGGCGCCGCCCCTGGTAGGCGCGGGCGTAGAGCTCGGCGCCGGAGGCCGAGACGGTCTCTCCGAAGGCGAGCGCACCGATGGCCCACACGGCCAGCGGTCCCCTCAGCGCCGTGGATGCCAGAATGGCCGAGACGGCCGCCGCGACGAGCCCGGCGCAGAGCCACAGCCCCACCGCCTCGCCCGTCCGCCGGAGCGCCTCGGCTGCGTCGCAGCGAGCGAGATCCCGCAGCAGCGCGCCGGGCAGGCCCAGGTTCGCCAGCGGCACGAGGAAGCCCCCGATCGCCACCGCCGCGACGAGCTGCCCGTAGGCCTCGGGGCCGAGCCGGCGCGCCAGCAGCACCACCAGGAGGGCCTGCGCCCCGGCGCGGGCGCCGAGCCCGGCCAGGGTCGCCACGCTGTCGCGCATGTAGGTCATCGGCTCCCACGCACTCCCGGTGTCGGCGGCCATGGGCCTCCCCGGCCGCACTTACGCCAGGCAGGCGCAGCCTGCGGCACCTCTTCAATCGGATGCTAATATTCGGTGCGGGCGTAGGCGCTCCGGACGCCATGCGCTATCATCCCAAATATTCGAAACCGTTCACAAATCCCGCCCATCGGCCGATATAGGGTAGGCAGGCGGGACAGGAGCGGCAGGCCATGGCAAGCACCCAGCCCGTGCCGCCGCTGGGGGGGCTCGCCCGGCGGCTGGTGGAGGAAGGGCTCCTCTCGGAGGAGACGGCCCGTCTCGCCCAGCAGGAGGCCCAGAAGAAGCGCGTCTCCCTGGTGAGCGTGCTGGCCGGGACGGGGGAGGTCCCGCCCCGCGAGATCGCCACGGCGGCCTCGCGCGAGTTCGGGGTGCCGCTGTTCGACATCGGCGTCATCGACCTCGAGGCCGCTCCGGTCAAGCTGGTCGACGAGGACCTGATCCGCAAGCACAGGGCCCTGCCCATCTACAGGCGCGGCAACCGCCTGTTCGTGGCGGTCTCCGACCCCACCAACCTCGGCGCCCTCGACGAGATCAAGTTCCACACCAACCTCACCGTCGAGCCCATCCTGGTCGAGGACGACAAGCTCGAGCAGGCCATCGACCGGGCGCTCGAGGCCCACGACACCACCCTCCAGGACTTCGGCGACGTCGACCTGGAGAACCTGGACGTCGCCGGCGTCGACGAGGAGGAGCAGGCCAACGCCCAGGTCACCTCGGCGGACGCCGACGACGCCCCGGTGGTGCGCTTCGTCAACAAGATCCTGGTGGACGCCATCAAGAAGGGGGCCTCCGACATCCACTTCGAGCCCTACGAGAAGGCCTACCGGGTGCGCTACCGCCAGGACGGGGTTCTGCACGAGGTGGCAAGCCCCCCCGTCTCGCTCGCGCCCCGCATCACGGCCCGGCTCAAGGTCATGGCCCGGCTCGACATCGCCGAGCGCCGCGTGCCCCAGGACGGCCGCATCAAGCTCTCGCTGTCGCGGAACCAGGCGATCGATTTCCGCGTCAACACCCTGCCCACCCTGTACGGGGAGAAGGTGGTGCTGCGCATCCTCGACTCCGCGCAGGCGAAGGTGGGGATCGACTCCCTGGGCATGGAGGAGGAGCAGAAGGCCGCCTTCCTCAACGCCATCCGCAAGCCCTGGGGCATGGTGCTGGTGACAGGCCCCACGGGCAGCGGCAAGACCGTCACCCTCTACACCGCGCTCAACATCCTCAACACCCCCGAGCGCAACATTTCCACCGTCGAGGATCCGGTGGAGATCTTCGTCCCCGGCATCAACCAGGTGCAGATGAACCCCAAGACGGGGCTCACCTTCGCCGAGGCGCTGCGCGCCTTCCTGCGCCAGGATCCGGACATCATCATGGTGGGCGAGATCCGCGACCTGGAGACCGCCGAGATCGCCATCAAGGCGGCCCAGACCGGGCACATGGTGCTCTCGACCCTGCATACCAACGACGCCCCCCAGACCCTCACGCGGCTCGCCAACATGGGCGTGCCGCCCTACAACATCGCCTCGGCGGTGACCCTGATCGTGGCCCAGCGCCTCGCCCGGCGCCTCTGCCCCCACTGCCGCAAGCCCGCGGACTACCCGCCCGAGGTGCTGCTCAAGGCCGGCTTCCGCGAGGAGGAGATCGGCAGTCTCAAGATCTACGGCCCCGGCGGCTGCGATCAGTGCACCGGCGGATACCGCGGGCGCGTGGGCATCTTCCAGGTGATGCCGGTCTCGGAGGAGATGGGCCGCATCATCCTGGAGGGGGGCAACGCCATGGATCTGGCCGAGCAGGCCCGCAAGGAGGGCGTCGCGGACCTGCGCGAGTCCGGCCTGCGCAAGGTCCGTGAGGGCATCACCAGCCTCGAGGAGATCGACCGCGTCACGCGCGACTGAGGAGCGCCGCCATGGCCACACGCGCCGCCAACGTCAGGGCCAGAACGAAGAAGGCCCGCAAGGACAGGGAGCAGACCCGGGCCGCGCTCTTCCTCTGGGAGGGCACGGACCGCAAGGGCAACCGCGTCAAGGGCGAGTCCCGCGGCGCCAACGAGGCCCAGGTGCGCGCCGAGCTGCGCCGCCAGGGTATCGTCCCGACGCGGGTCCGCAAGAAGATGGAGCTCTTCGCGGGCCTGAGGCGCCAGAGGATCCGCCCCGCCGACATCGCCGTCCTCAGCCGCCAGCTCGCCACCATGCTGGAGTCTGGCGTGCCGCTGGTGCAGGCCTTCGAGATCATCGGCCAGGGGCACGAGAACCCCAAGATGCAGGAGCTCGTCCTCGCCATCAAGGCCGACGTGGAGGCGGGCTCCTCCCTGGCCGAGGCGCTGGCCAGGCATCCCCTCCACTTCGACGACCTGTTCGTGAACCTGGTGCGCGCGGGCGAGCACGCGGGCGTGCTCGACACCCTGCTCGACAAGATCGCCACCTACAAGGAGAAGACCGAGAGCCTCAAGGGCAAGATCAAGAAGGCCCTCTTCTACCCGACGGCGGTGCTGGTGGTGGCCGTCCTCGTCACCATCCTGCTGCTGGTCTTCGTCGTGCCCCAGTTCGAGAGCATGTTCAAGGACTTCGGGGCGGACCTGCCCGCCTTCACGCGCCTCGTCATCGACATGTCGCGCTTCATGCAGGAGTGGTGGTGGGCCGTGCTGGGCGGCGCCATCGCCGTCGTCGTGGCGCTGGCCCAGCTCCACAAGCGCTCGCCCCGCTTCCGGCGCGGGATGGACCGCGTGGTGCTGCGCCTGCCCATCGTCGGCCCCATCCTGCGCAAGGCCGCCATCGCCCGCTACGCGCGCACGCTCTCGACCATGTTCGCCGCGGGCGTGCCCCTGGTGGAGGCGCTCCAGTCCGTGGCGGGGGCCACGGGCAACGCCGAGTACGCCGACGCCGTCCTCCAGATGCGCGAGGCGGTGGCCACCGGCCAGCAGCTCCAGCTCGCCATGCGCCAGACGGGGCTCTTCCCGCACATGGTGGTGCAGATGGTGGCCATCGGCGAGGAGTCCGGCGCCCTGGATGACATGCTCTCCAAGGTGGCGGACTTCTACGAGGAGCAGGTGGACAACGCCGTCGACGCCCTGAGCAGCCTCCTCGAGCCGCTCATCATGATCATCCTCGGCGTGCTGGTGGGCGGCCTCGTCGTGGCCATGTACCTGCCCGTCTTCAAGATGGCCTCCACGATCTGAGGCCCGGGCGGCGCGAGGGGTTTGCTCGAGGCGATCGCGACATCACCCGGCCTGCTGGTCTCCGGGACGGTGGTGCTGGGCCTGGTGGTGGGGAGCTTCCTCACCGTCGTGGCCCATCGGCTCCCCCTCATGATGGAGCGCGAGTGGCGCCGCCACTGCGCGGAGCTCGCCGGCGAGGCGCCGCCCGCGGAGCCGCCGCTGAACCTGGTCGTGCCGCGCTCGCGCTGCCCGGGGTGCGGGCGGGCCATCCGCGCCGTGGAGAACATCCCGCTCGCGAGCTTCCTGGCGCTGCGTGGCCGCTGCCCGGGGTGCGGGCGCTTCATCGGCTGGCGCTATCCCGCGATCGAGCTGGCCAGCGCCGCCCTGGCCGGCATCGCGGCCTGGCGCTTCGGCCTCTCGCCCGCGCTCGGCGCGGCGCTGGTCTACGCGTGGGCGCTGCTCGCGCTCACGGCCATCGACCTGGAGCGCCAGCTCCTCCCGGACCAGATCACCCTCCCGCTCCTGTGGGCGGGCCTGCTCTGGAATCTGGGCCCCTGGGGTTTCGTTCCGCTCGCGGACGCGGTCGCCGGCGCCGCCGCCGGCTATCTTTTCCTGTGGGGCGTGTACCACGCCTTCCGCCTCCTCACGGGCAAGGAGGGCATGGGCTACGGCGACTTCAAGCTGCTCGCGGCCATCGGCGCCTGGACCGGCTGGCAGATGCTCCCCCTTGTGGTGCTCGGCGCCTCGCTCATCGGCGCGCTCGTAGGCGGCGGCCTCATCGCCGCCGGCCGCCGGCGTCGTGAGGTGCCCATCCCCTTCGGGCCCTTCCTCGCAGGCGCCGGCTGGATCGCCCTCCTCTGGGGGGAGGCGCTCACCGCGGCGTATCTTCGCTGGACAGGCCTCGTCTGAGCCCATGGCCGAGCGGAGCCGTCCGCTGGTGGTGGCCCTCACGGGGGGCGCGGGAGCGGGCAAGAGCGCCGCGGCGCACGTGTTCCGCAGCCTGGGCGTCCCCGTGCTCGACACGGACGACGTCGCCCACGCGCTGACCCGCCCCGGCCAGCCCGCGCTGGCGGAGATCGTGACGGTCTTCGGACACGAGGTGCTCACGCGCGAGGGTGCGCTCGACCGCGCGGTCCTGCGCCGCCGCATCCTTGCCGACACGGCGGCCCGGCGCCGCCTGGAGGCCATCCTCCATCCCAGGATCCGGGCCGAGGTGGAACGCTGGACAGCCGCCTGTGAGGCGCCCTACTGTGTGGTGGTGGTCCCCCTGCTGGTGGAGGTCGGCTGGCAGAAGCTGGCCGATCGCGTGCTGGTGATCGACACCCCCGAAGCCTTGCAGCGTACGCGCCTGCGAACCCGTGGGCTGTCCGGCCCGGAGATCGATGCTATGCTCACGGCGCAGGCGGACCGCGCCACGCGGCTCGCGGCCGCGGACGACGTGATCGTGAACGACCGCGGCCTGGCCGCGCTGGAGGCGGCCGTGCGCGCGGCCCATGCGCGTTATCTGGAACTGGCCCGCACCGGCGGCACGGAGTAGCGCACGATGCAGGGAGGGGCGCAGGCGGCCATGCGGCGAGAGCCGGCCTCGGACATCCGCACCCGGGCCCGGGTGGTGGTCTACGAGCAGCCGCTCAACGAGCGGGTGCGCACCCTGCTGCGCCTGGAGATGCTCTTCCGCCGCACCCGCCACAGCCTTGCCCGGCCCACCCCCTGGGACAGCCGCATGGCCCTGGACGGCCTGCTGGAGATCATGGCCATCGCCGGGCGCAGCGATCTGCGCTCCGAGCTCCTCAAGGAGCTCGAGCGGCTGGCCGGCGTGCTGGGCGAGCTTGCGAGCGACCCGCGCGTGGACCCGCAGCGCCTCGCCCACGTGCTCGGCGAGATGGAGGCCCTCGTGGACGTGCTCCGCCACGGCAACGGGCGCTTCGGCGAGGCGCTCAAGGAGAACGAGTTCCTGAGCGCCGTGCGCCAGCGCGCCGCCATTCCCGGCGGCACCTGCGGCTTCGACGTGCCGGCGCTGCAGTTCTGGCTGGAGCAGCCGGCGGAGCTCCGTCGCGGTGACCTGGAGGCCTGGCTCGCCGTGTTCGCGCCGCTGGAGACCGCCGCCGAGCTCATCCTGCGCCTCATCCGCGAGAGCGCCGTGCCCACACGGCAGGTGGCCGAGGGCGGCTTCTACCAGCGCAGCCTGGAGGGCGGGCGTCTGTGCCAGATGGTGCGCATCGGCCTGAGCGGCGACCAGCCCCTCTACCCGGAGGTGAGCGGGGGGCGCCACCGGGTCACCGTGCGCTTCCTCGAGCAAGACATCCGGGCCGGGCGGCCGCGCCAGACGAAGCGCGACGTGCCCTTCGACTTCACCTGCTGCGCCATCTGAGCGAGCGCCCGGCCATGGCCGAGCGGCAGCCGCCCAGGACCGTCCCCTGCCCCACCTGCGGGAAGCCCGTCCCCTGGATCGAGGCCTCGCGCTGGCGCCCCTTCTGCAGCGAGCGCTGCCGCCTCATCGACCTCGGCGAGTGGCTGGCCGAGACGCGCCGCATCCCAGGCCAAGAGCCGGCCCCTTCCGGCGGCCGCGACGGGGACGCGGCATCCTGATCGGGCCGGCCCGGCCGCGCGCCGTCAAGTGGACAGTGAACGGTGAACAGTGGACGGCAAGCGGGCACCACCTATCGTCTACCGCCTGCTTTCTGCCGTCCACTGTCCACCTTGAAGGGAAAGCGCGCCACGCGCCCGCCCAGGCCGTCGCCCGGCACGGCCCGGACCTCCGCCACCCAGTCCGTGCGCCCCGTGGCGCAGACCGGAAGCACGGCCTCTCCCTGCCAGTCACCCTGCCCGTCCGGGGACAGCGCCAGCGGCACCTCGCCCATGGCCATGCCCGGCATCTCGAAGCGCACCGTCACCTCCGCCGGTGCCGCACCGCCGACGGCGGCCACCCGCACCCGGAACCGGCGCAGTGGCGCGGCGGGGCCCTCGAAGCGCAGGCGCAGGCCGAGACCGCCCGCCCGGGCCTCGCATGGGGCCCTCCAGGGCCGGCATTCGCCCAGCACCGCGAGCTCCCGGTCCTGGCGGGCGCTGGAGCGCTCCATCTGCCAGAGGCGCAGCCCCACGCCGGCCGCCGCGAGCGCCACCGCACCCGCCACCGCGAGCGCCGCCACGGCCTCGGGACGCGGGCCCCGCATCAGGCGCCCCCCCACAGGGCGCGGATCGCGGCCACACCCCGCGCGCCTGCGGCGCGCGCGGCCGCAAGGTCCTCGGGCCCGATCCCGCCCAGCGCGTAGACAGGGAGCGGCAGCCCGGCCACCAGCGCCTCGAAACGCGCCCAGCCGAGAGGGGCGGCCTGCGGATGCGAGGGTGTCGGCCGCACGGGCGACAGCACCGCATAGTCCGCCCCGATCGCCACCGCGTGCGCGAGCGATGAGGCATCGTGGCAGGAGGCGCCCACGAGGTGCGGCTCGGGCAGGGGCCGTCCGTCCAGGGCGCGCAGGCGCGCCTCGGTGAGATGCACGCCGTCCGCACCCGCCTCTTCGGCGAGCGCCGGGTCGGCGTTCATCACCAGCCTTGCCCCGTGGCCGTGACACAGCGCGCGGGCCGCGCGCGCCAGCGCCACGAGCGACCGGCCGTCCAGGGCCTTGGCCCGCAGCTGCACCAGCCCCACGCCCCGCGCCAGCGCCCGCTCCAGGCCCGAGAGGAAGGCGCCCGGGTCCGAACCGGGCTCCGGCGTGATCAGCATCAGGTCCGGCAGGCGCAGGGCCTGCACCACCGGGCGGTCCGCCGGCGGCAGGTCCGTCCCGGCCAGGTCCTCGCGCGCCACCCATCGCAGGGGCTGGCCCTCCAGCCCCCGGGGCGTGCCGGACCAGCGCCGGACCTCCCACACGTCCAGCAGCACCTCGCGCTCGGGATAGCGGTGGCGCACGCGAATGAGGGGCTCGGCCGCCTCCACGGCGATGCCCAGCTCCTCGCGCAGCTCACGGGCGAGCCCTGCCGCGCGGCCCTCACCCGGCTCCAGCTTGCCCCCGGGCAGCTCCCACAGCCCCGCCAGGTGCCCCCCCGCCGGACGCTGCGTGAGCAGCACGCGCCCGGCGGCGTCGCTGATCACGCCCGCGACCACGTGCACGGCTTCCAGGCGACCGCCGCTCACGTGCGGTACTCGGCGTTGATGCGGACGTACTCGCAGGAGAGGTCGCAGGTCCAGACGTGCGCCGTGGCCGTGCCGCGCCCGAGGTCGATGCGCAGCGTCACCTCCGGCCGGTCCATGGCGCGCGCGGCGGCGGCCTCGTCGTAGCCCGGCGCCAATGCCCCGCCCTCGGCCACCGTGACCTCGCCGATGGCGATGCGCACGCGTGCAATGTCCAGGTCCGCCAGCCCCGCCCGCCCCACGGCCGCCAGGATGCGGCCCCAGTTGGGGTCGGCCGCGTGCAGGGCCGTCTTGACCAGGGGCGACTCCGCCACCACACGCGCCACCCGCAGGCATTCGGCCTCGTCGCGTCCCCCCGTCACCTCCACGGTGACCAGCCGCGTGGCGCCCTCGCCGTCGCGCACGATGGCCTGCGCCAGCGCCACGCAGACTTCGGTCACGGCCACCTCCAGCGCCGCCAGGTCCGCCTCGGTCTCGGCGGCCGGCCCACGGCCCGTGGCGCTGAGGGTGCAGGCGTCGTTGGTGGAAGTGTCGCCGTCCACCGTGATGCGGTTGAAGCTCGCCGCCACCGCGCGCCGCAACACGGCCTGAAGGGCCTCGGGCGGCACGGCCGCGTCGGTGGCCACGAAGGCGAGCATGGTGGCCATGTCGGGCCGGATCATGCCGGCGCCCTTGGCCATGCCCGTCACCGTGGCCATGCCCCCGGAGAGCGCCGCCTGACGCGAGGCGAGCTTGGGGACGGTGTCGGTGGTCATGATGGCCCGCGCCGCCTCGGCCCAGCCGTCCGGATGGAGCCGCACGAGCAGCGTGGGCAGCGCCGCCTCGATGCGCGCCACCGGCAGCGGCTCGCCGATCACGCCCGTGGAGAAGGGGAGCACGGTCTCGGACGCGGCGCCCACGGCCGCGGCCAGCGCCCGGCAGCAGCGCTCGGCGTCGGCGATGCCCTGCACGCCGGTGCCGGCGTTGGCGTTGCCGGCGTTGACGAGCAGCCAGCGCGGGGCGTGCCCGCAGGCTGCGAGATGACGCTCCGCCACGAGCACGGGCGCGGCGCGGAAGGCGTTGCGGGTGAAGACGGCCGCGGTGCGGCTGCCGGGCGGGAGCGCGATGAGCGCAAGGTCGTTGCGCCCCTCGTAACGGATGCCGGCGGCCGTGGCCGCCAGCCGCACGCCCTCCACCGGCAGGAAGCTGGCTTCTTTGCCCATGCGTCTACCCTGCTGTGCCTTTCGGAAACCCGGGTCACCGTGACTGCTGCCGCGGTGAAGCTCGTGGCCCGGCCGCTCTGGGCCGGTTCCGGACGCAACGCCCGCGGGGACATGGCGCGGCGCACGCACCGCGTGCGCACCCGAAAGGCGGCGGACGCACCCGCCCTGGTAGGCCTCCTCCCGCCGGCCGGGACAGCCGACCACCTGTGGGACCGGCTTCCAGCCGGCCGGGACAGCCGAATCCCCTGTGGGGCCGGCTTCCAGCCGGCCCCAGGGCACGGCTGGAAGCCGCGCATACGGAACCCGGGACAGCGCTTGCACCCCGTGCAGCCATGCCCCCGGGCGGGGCCGGACCCGGGGACCGGCCGACCGGCCCTCTAGGCCAGCCGGCCGCAGCAACGCTTGTACTTCTTTCCGGAGCCGCAGGGGCAGGGCTCGTTGCGGCCGATCTTGCGCCCCGGGCGCACGAAGGGTGTGCCGGGCGCGGGCTCGGGGGCCCCGCCCCCGACGGCGGCGACCCCACCTGCCGCGGCCGCCGCCGGCGCCGCCTCGGCCGCGGCGGTGGCGGATGCCTCGGCGTGCTGGTACTCCAGGGCGGCGGGCCGGCGCTGCTGCTCCATCGCGGCCACGTCCTCCTCGGCCTGCACCTGGACGCGCGCGAGCAGCCCCACCACGTCCTGCTTGACCTGCTCGAGCATGTCGGCGAAGAGCTGGAAGGCCTCTCGCTTGAACTCCTGCTTGGGGTCGCGCTGGGCGTAGCCGCGCAGGTGGATGCCCTGGCGCAGGTAGTCCATGTTGGCGAGGTGCTCGCGCCAGTGGTGGTCGAGCACCTGCAGCATCACGGCCCTCTCCAGCTGGCGCATGGCCTCGGCGCCGATCCGGGCCTCCTTCTCCGCATGCATACGCTCCAGGGCCTCGATCACGCGCCGCCGCAGCCCCTGCCCGTCGAGGCCCTCGTCGCCCTCCAGCCATTCCCGCAGCGGAAGCCTGAGCCCGAACTCGCGCTCCAGCGCCTCCTCGAGGCCGGCCACGTCCCACTGCTCCTCGATGCTCTCCGGCGGGATGTAGGTGTCGATGACGGCGCCCACCACGTCGCGCCGGATCTCGCGGATGGTCTCGGAGATATCGTCGGCGGCGAGCAGCTCGTCGCGCTGGGCGTAGACCACCTTGCGCTGGTCGTTGGCGACGTCGTCGTACTCGAGCAGGTGCTTGCGGATGTCGAAGTTGTGGGCCTCGACCTTGCGCTGCGCGCTCTCGATGGCCTTGGTCACCCAAGGGTGCTCGATGGCCTCGCCCTCCTGCATGCCGAGCTTCTGCATCAGCGACGCCACCCGGTCGGAGGCGAAGATGCGCATCAGGCTGTCCTCGAAGGACAGGTAGAAGCGGCTCGAGCCCGGGTCCCCCTGGCGGCCGGCACGCCCGCGCAGCTGGTTGTCGATGCGGCGCGACTCGTGGCGCTCGGTGCCGATGATGTGCAGCCCCCCGAGCTTCACCACCTGCTCGTGGCGCTTGCGCCACGCCTCGCGGATGCGCTCGATCTCCTCCGTCGTGGGGTCCTCGAGCGCGGCGATCTCCGCCTCGGGATTGCCGCCGAGCACGATGTCGGTGCCGCGGCCGGCCATGTTGGTGGCGATGGTGACCGCGCCCGGCCGCCCGGCCTGGGCCACGATCTGCGCCTCCTTCTCGTGGTACTTGGCGTTGAGCACCTGGTGCGGGATGCCGGCCTTCCTGAGGAGCCTGGAGAGGTGCTCGGAGGCCTCGATGGAGGTGGTGCCCACCAGCACCGGCTGGCCCCTGGCGTGCCGCTCCTTGATGTCCTCGATGATGGCGGCGTACTTCTCGCGCTGGGTGAGGAAGACGAGGTCCGGCAGGTCCTCGCGGATCATGGGCTTGTGGGTTGGGATGACCACCACCTCCAGCCCGTAGATCTGCTGGAACTCGTAGGCCTCGGTGTCGGCCGTGCCGGTCATGCCCGCCAGCTTCCCGTACTGGCGGAAGTAGTTCTGGAAGGTGATGGAGGCGAGCGTCTGGTTCTCGCGCTGGACGCGCACGCCCTCCTTGGCCTCGATCGCCTGATGGAGGCCCTCCGACCAGCGCCGTCCGGGCATGGTGCGCCCCGTGAACTCGTCGACGATGATCACCTCGCCGTTGCGCACGATGTAGTGCACGTCGCGGTGGTAGAGCGCGTGCGCGCGCAGGGCCGCGTTGAGGTGGTGCATGAGCTGGATGTGGCGCGGGTCGTAGAGGCTCTCGCCCTCGGGCAGCAGCCCCGCCTCCACCAGCAGCGCCTCGACCTTCTGGTGGCCCTCCTCGGTGAGGTAGACCTGCTTGAGCTTCTCGTCGACGGTGTAGTCGCCGGGCCCGTCCTCGCTCTCCTGGCGCCTGAGGTGCGGGATGAGCTTGTCGATGCGCACGTAGAGCTCGGGGTCGTCCTCGGCCGGGCCGGAGATGATGAGCGGCGTGCGCGCCTCGTCGATGAGGATGGAGTCCACCTCGTCGACGATGGCGTAGTGCAGCCCGCGCTGTACCTTCTCCTCCAGGGAGTAGGCCATGTTGTCGCGCAGGTAGTCGAAGCCGAACTCGTTGTTGGTGCCGTAGGTGATGTCGGCCGCGTAGGCCTCGCGGCGCGTGGCCGGGCGAAGCTGCCGGTAGCTCTCGTCGCCCTCGCGGTGCTCGGGGTCGTAGAGGAAGGAGGCGCTGTCGGGGCCGAGGCCGCCGGAGGAGTTGATCACCCCCACGCTCAGGCCGAGGGCGTGGTACACGGGGCCCATCCAGCGGGCGTCGCGCCGGGCGAGATAGTCGTTGACCGTGACGATGTGCACGCCCTTGCCCGTGAGGGCGTTGAGGTAGGCCGCCAGGGTGGCCACGAGGGTCTTGCCCTCGCCGGTGCGCATCTCGGCGATCTTGCCGTCGTGCAGCACCATGCCGCCGATGAGCTGCACGTCGAAGTGGCGCATGCCGAGGGTGCGGCGCGCGGCCTCGCGCACCACGGCGAAGGCCTCCGGCAGGAGCTGGTCGAGGCTCTCGCCCTTGTCCAGCCGCTCGCGGAATTCGCCGGTCTTGGCCCGCAGGGCCTCGTCGGAGAGGGAGCCGATCTCCCCCTCGAGCGCGTTGATGCGCTCGACCACCTTGCGGTAGCGCCTGAGCAGCCGCTCGTTGCGGCTGCCCACCACCTTCTTGACGATCTTGCCGAGCATGGAAATCCCTGGCCGCTCTATGAAACGCTGATCAATCCGCTGCGCGGATCGATCAGCGCGATAGTGCTTTCGCGGTCCATTTCGATTTTTCGCGTGTCGTCATGCACTTCCCTGTGCATGGGCCGTCCCGCGGCCGTCCGTGGCCGTGGGGAAGGTCTGAAAAATCGCGATTTTTCAGACCTTCCATGGGGAATGATAGCGCAAGTTCCCGCCCAACCGGCAGCCGCGCGGCGGGGGCGGGAGGCGGTGGCCGGTGCCGGGCGGCCGGTCCCGGACGGGCTAGCGCCGGGCGGTACGGATATAGCGCAGCGGGTTGACGACGCGTCCGCGGTGGAGAACCTCGAAGTGCACGTGCGGGCCGGTGGAGCGGCCCGTGCTGCCCATGAGGGCCACGGTCTGGCCCTTCTTGACGCGCTCGCCCACCCGCACCAGGTTGCGCAGGTTGTGGGCGTAACGGGTGACGTAGCCGTCGCCGTGGTCGATCTCCACCATGAGTCCGTAGCCGTAGCGCTCGCCCGACCAGGTGACGATCCCGCTCGCCACCGCCACCACGGGCGAGCCGAGCTTGCCGGCGAAATCCACGCCGTGGTGGTACTCGCGCTTGCCCGTGAAGGGATCGGTGCGGCGCCCGAAGTAGGAGGAGATCCAGCCCCAGCGCACGGGCCGCCCCGCCGGCGCCGATTCGCGCCGCAGGCGCCGCTCGAGCAGGAGGTCCTCCAGCACGGCGAGCTGGCGGGTACGGTCCTCGATCTGGCGCTCCAGCCTGTCGAGGGCGGCCAGCAGCTCCGGGGCGGCCTGGCCCTCCTCGGCGGCCGGGCCCGCCCCAGGGCCGCCCTGGGCGGGGGGCTGGCTGAAGTCGAACTCGCCGCGGTCGAGCTCGGCCATCTCGGTCAGGCGCCGCCCGAGGGCGTCGAGCCGCATGACGTGGGCCTGCATCTGGCCGAGCCGCAGGGCCAGCGCATCCAGCTCGGCGCGCGTGCGCGCCCGCAGGGCCTGGAGCGCGCGGTCCTGCTCGGCGAGGCGCTGGGCCCAGCGCTCGGCCACGGCGGCCGGCAGGGTGCCCGAGCGGGCCAACCCCAGCCGGTAGCCCGCGTAGAGCAGGCCGCCGGCGAGCGCCGCCACCACGGCGAGCGCGGCCGCCCACACCCGGGGCTGGGTGAGGTCCAGGCATGCGCGCGGCCCGTGCCGCTTTGTCAGCAGGATCAGGTTCATCTATGCTGCCTGCGGTCTTCCCGGAGCATCTCCCATGGGCCGCGATCGCGCCGACCTTCCCTTCCGCCGTCCCGGCACCCTCCTGGGCGCGGGCGCCGGTGGCCTCGCCGCCCTCGTGCGCCGCGCCCGGCGGCTCGAGGCCGTGCAGCGCGAAGCGGCCGCCTTCCTGGGCCTGCCGCTGGCCGCCCATGCCCGGGTGGCCAACGTCAGCGGCGAGGTCCTCGTCCTGCTCGCCGACGGACCCGCCTGGGCCGCGCGCCTGCGCTTCCAGGCCCGGGCGCTCGCCGCCCACCTCAACGCCCGCTTCGGGCTGCGCATCGCCCGCACGCGGGTGCGCATCGCGCCCCCACGGCCCACGCCCGCCCCTCGGGGGCGGGCGCCCATCCCGCCCGCCGGCCGCGAGGCGCTCGCGCGCGCTGCGCGCACCGTGACCGACCCCGATCTTAGGGCCGCGCTCCAGCGGCTGGCGCGACGGGGTTCAAAAAACGGCGCGAGCGGCGCCTGAGCGGCGACGGGCGCGCGCACCCGCGCGCCGCGGCCAGGCTCAGGCGGCAGGGCCGCCCGCGGTGGCCGCCCGCACGAGCTGCAGGTAGGAGGCCGGGGCCGCCGCCTCGTCCTCGAAGGTGATCTCCTCCCAGGCATCCCGCCGGGCGAGCAGCTCGCGCAGCAGCCGGTTGTTGAGGGCATGGCCGGACTTGTGCCCGCTGAAGGCCCCCACCAGGCTGCGCCCGAGGAGATAGAGGTCGCCGATGGCGTCGAGGATCTTGTGCTTGACGAACTCGTCCTCGTAGCGCAGCCCCTCCTCGTTGAGGATGCGGTAGTCGTCGACCACCACGGCATTGTCCAGGCTGCCACCCAGGGCGAGGTTGTGCGCGCGCAGGCGTTCGATGTCGCGCATGAAGCCGAAGGTGCGCGCGCGGCTCACCTCCTTGACGAAGGAGGTCATGGAGAAGTCCACCTCGGCGCGCTGGGTGTGGCGCTGGAAGACCGGATGGTCGAAGTCGATGCTGAAGGCGACCTTGAAGCCGTCGAAGGGCTCGAAGCGCGCCCACTTGTCCCCGTCGCGCACCTCCACGCGCTTGCGGATGCGGATGAAGCGCTTGGGCGCGTTCTGCTCCTCGATGCCGGCCGACTGGATCAGGAACACGAAGGGGCCGGCGCTCCCGTCCATGATCGGCACCTCGGGCGCGCTGAGGTCCACGTAGGCGTTGTCGATGCCGAGCCCTGCCATGGCCGAGAGCAGATGCTCGACCGTGGAGATGCGCACCCCGTCACGCACCAGGGTGGTGGAGAGCTGGGTGTCGCCCACGTTCTCGGGGCTGGCCTGGATCTCGACGGGGGGGTCGAGGTCGATGCGCCGGAAGACGATGCCGGTGTCCGGCGCCGCCGGCCGCAGCGTGAGATAGACCTTCTCGCCCGTGTGGAGCCCGACCCCGGTGGCCCGGATGACGTTCTTCAGCGTGCGCTGCCTTATCATTTTGGTTGTGATGCCCCCTCCGTCGCCCGCTCCCGGGGCCTTTGGCGCAAAAACGGTGCCGATACTAGCACCCCTCCCCGACCCTGCCAAGGGAAGGCGCATGCCATGGCGGCGCCAAGCGGCTGATCCGGCGCGCCTTTGGCGCACCTCGCCGGGCCGCCTCCCCGTCCGGCCGCGGCATCCCGGCCTCGGGCCGGAAATCGGCCGAGCGGGAAGCCTGGCCCCTCCACCCGCTCTCCAGAGCCGAATCGGGACCTGGCCCCCCGTGGGAGGGGCTTCCCCTCGCGTGGACGAAGGCGCCCCGCGGGCCGGCCGGAAGCCGGCCCCACGGTAGGCGGCCCCGCGGTGCAGGGAACGCGTCTCCCCGCCCCGGGGCGGGGCCTCAGTCGGCCTGGCGGCGCAGGAAGGCGGGGATGTCGAGGTACTCCAGGTCCTTCTCGTCGTAGGCCGGCGGCGGGGGGGCGGCCTCGGCCGCGTAGCCGCCACCCGCGGCCACGGCGCGCTCGCGGCGCTCGACGGCGGGGCGCTCGAGGGCCGCGTAGTCGATCTCGCCACTCGCCTTGCGCCGCACGGCCGGCGTCTCCACCGGCTTGGGGCGGACCGCCTCGCCGGCGCCGAGCCCGGTGGCGACCACCGTCACCCGCAGCTCGTCGGCCATCTCCGGGTCGATGACCGTGCCCACCACCACGGTGGCGTCCTCGGAGGCGAACTCCTTGACCGTGTTGCCCACCTCCTCGAACTCGCCGATGGTGAGGTCCATGCCGGCGGTGACGTTGACCAGGATGCCGCGCGCGCCGGCGATGTTGACGTCCTCGAGCAGGGGGCTCGCCAGCGCGCCCTCGGCGGCCTCGCGGGCCCGGTCCTCCCCGCGCGCCGTGGCCGAGCCCATCATGGCCATGCCCATCTCGGCCATCACCGTGCGCACGTCGGCGAAGTCCACGTTGATGAGGCCGGGGCGCGTGATGAGCTCGGCGATGCCCTGCACGGCCCCCAGCAGCACGTCGTTGGCGGCGGCGAAGGCCTCGAGCAGGCCCACGTTCTTGCCCAGCACCGTGAGCAGCTTCTCGTTGGGGATGGTGATGAGCGAGTCCACGTTCTGGGAGAGCTCGCGGATGCCGGACTGGGCCACCTGCATGCGCTTGCCGCCTTCGAAGGGGAAGGGCTTGGTGACCACCGCCACCGTGAGGATGCCGAGCTCCTTGGCCACCTGCGCCACCACCGGCGCGGCCCCCGTCCCGGTGCCGCCGCCCATGCCGGCGGTGATGAAGAGCATGTCGGCACCGGCGATCACCTCCTGGATGCGGTCGCGGTCCTCGAGCGCGGCCTGGCGTCCCACGTCGGGGTTGGCCCCGGCGCCGAGCCCCTTGGTGATGTTGGCCCCGATCTGGAGGACGGTCTTGGCACGGGTGCTCTTGAGGGCCTGGGCGTCGGTGTTGGCGCAGATGAAGTCCACCCCCTCGATCCCGGCCTCGACCATGTGCCTGACGGCGTTGCCGCCGCCGCCCCCGATCCCGATCACCTTGATCACGGCGTTCTGCGGGTACGTGTCCATCAGCTCGAACATGCTCCACCTCCTCGCGCCGATGCCTCGGCGAACCACCAGTCGACGAAACCCGAACCTCTCCTTGCTCCCCCGTCCCGCCGGCTCACAGCGTGCGCTGGAACCAGCGGCGCATGCGCTCCCAGATGCCCCGCACCCCGGAGACGGGGCGCTCGGCCAGCCGGCTGTCGCGGTGCCGATGGCCGAACAGCAGCAGCCCCACGCCGGTGGCGTAGATGGGGTTGCGCACCACGTCCACCAGCCCGTTCACGTTCTGCGGCACGCCGAGCCGCACCGGCATGTGGAACAGCTCCTCGGCCAGCTCCACCACGCCTTCCATCCGCGCGCTGCCGCCCGTGAGCACGATGCCCGCCGCCACCAGCTCCTCGAAGCCGCTGCGGCGCAGCTCCGCCTGCACCAGCGAGAGCAGCTCCTCGTAGCGGGGCTCGATGACCTCGGCCAGCGTCTGGCGCCCCAGCCGCCGCGCCGGGCGGTCGCCCACGCTCGGCACCTCGATGGTCTCGTCGGCGCTGGCGAGCTGGGTAAGGGCGCAGCCGTACTTGATCTTGATCTCCTCGGCGTGCTGGGTGGGCGTGCGCAGGGCGACGGCGATGTCGTTGGTGACCTGGTCGCCCGCGATGGGAATGACCGCAGTGTGGCGGATGGCGCCATCGACGAAGACGGCGATGTCCGTGGTGCCGCCGCCGATGTCCACCAGGCACACGCCGAGCTCCTTCTCGTCCTCGGTGAGCACGGCGTAGCTGGAGGCGAGCTGCTCGAGGATGATGTCGTCCACCTCCAGCCCGCAGCGGCGCACGCACTTGACGATGTTCTGGGCGGCGCTGACCGCGCCCGTGACCAGATGCACGCGCGCCTCCAGGCGCACGCCCGACATGCCCACCGGCTCGCGGATGCCGTCCTGGCTGTCGATGATGAACTCCTGCGGCAGCACGTGGAGGATCTTCTGGTCGGCCGGGATCGCCACCGCGCGCGCGGCGTCGATGACGCGCTCGACGTCGCCCGGCGTGACCTCGCGGTCGCGGATGGCGACGATGCCGTGGGAGTTGAGGCTCTTGATGTGGCTGCCCGCGATGCCGGCGTAGACCGAGTGGATCTGGCAGCCGGCCATGAGCTCGGCCTCCTCCACCGCGCGCTGGATGGACTGCACCGTGGACTCGATGTTGACCACCACGCCCCGGCGCAGCCCGCGCGAGCGGTGGCTGCCGAGCCCCACCACCTCCACGGTGCCGTCGTCGCGCACCTCCCCCACGATGGCGACGACCTTGGACGTGCCGATGTCCAGCCCGACGATCATGTTCTGCTCGGTCTTCTTCGCCATTGCCTCAGCCGATCCCCCGCATCCGGGCATCACCCCCGGCCGACGATGCCCCCGCGCCGCCGTCGCGCCAGCGTACGGCGAAGCCGTTGGTGTAGCGCAGGTCGACGTGCGCGATGCGCGCCGCCTGCGCGGCGAGCGCCACGGGCCAGGCGCGCACGAGACGCTCGAGACGCGCCTCGGGCTCGCCGCGGCCCAGCAGCACCTCGATGCCGCCGGCGAGCCGCATGCGCCAGGCCTCGCGCGCGCTCATCTCCAGCCGCTCGATGCGCAGCCCGAGCGGCGCGAGCCGCGCCTGCCAGCGCCGCCAGGCCGCGGCCACGCGCGCGGCGCTGCCCGCGGGCCCGCCCAGCACGGGCAGCCCCGGCGGCAGCGAGTCCGCCGGGACCGCGACGCGCTCGCCGCGGCCGTTGACGGCGCCGCCCGCGGCCCAGGCGGCCACCACGCGGTGCTCGCGCACCCGCACCACGAGGGTGTCCGGCCAGCGCCGCCGCACCGAGACCCGGTCCACCCAGGGCAAGGCCGCCACCGCCCTTGCCAGCGCCGTCACGTCCACGGTGAGGAAGCTGCCGCGCGCGTAGGGCGCGGCCGCCGCCTGGAGCGCGGCGGGGTCCAGATGGCGCAGCTCGCCTTCGATACGCACGTGGCGCACGGGGAGCGTGGCCGGGTCGCGCAGCCAGGCGAGCGCCGCGGCGGCGCCCCCCAGCGCGCCGGCCAGCCCCGCCGCCAAGGCCGCGCCGCCCGCCAGCCGCCGCCACGGCAGGCGCGGCCCGCGCCGCGCCGCCTTCGGGACCGCCCCGCGTGGGCGACGGCGCGCGCTCAACCTGCCGCCTCCCGCCGTCCGCGCTCGCGCGCGAGGCTGCTCTCGAGGATGCGCCACACCAGCGCCTCCAGGTCCATGCCCACGGCGCGCGCGGCCATGGGCACCAGGCTGTGATCCGTGAGCCCCGGCACCGTGTTCACCTCCAGCAGCCAGGGCAGGCCGTCGCGGTCCACCATCAGGTCCACCCGCCCCCAGCCCTCGCACCCCAGGGCGCGGAAGGCGCGCCAGGCGAGCTGCTGCAGCGCGCGCTCGCGCGGGCGGTCGAGCCCGCAGGGGCAGTGGTAGCGGGTGCCCGCGCCCTCCGCGTACTTGGCCTCGTAGTCGTAGAAGGCGCGCGGGGTCTCGAGGCGGATGAGCGGCAGCACCTCGTTGCCGAGGATGGCCGCCGTGTACTCCTCGCCCTCGACCCAGCGCTCGACGATCACCTCGCGGTCGTGCGCGCGCGCCGCCTCGCAGGCGGCCGCGAGCGCGTCCGGGTCCTCCACCCGGGCCATGCCGATGCTGGAGCCCTCGCGCGCGGGCTTGACCATGAAGGGCGGCTCGAGCTCGCGCAGCACCCGCTCCACGCCCGCCGCATCCGTCACCACGCGGAACTGGGGCGTGGGCAGGGCCTCGCCCTGCCACACGCGCTTGGCGCGCACCTTGTCCATGGCCAGCGCCGACCCCAGCACGCCGCTGCCGGTGTAGGGGATGCCGGCCGCCTCCAGCGCGCCCTGGATGACGCCGTCCTCGCCGCCGCGCCCGTGCAGCGCCACGAAGGCGCGGTCCCAGCCGCGCCCGAGCACGGCGTCGAGCCCGTCGATGGCGGGGTCCACCGGCTCGGACGCCACGCCGCGCGCACGCAGCGCCTCGAGCGCGGCGCGCCCCGTGCGCAGCGAGATCTCGCGCTCGGCCGAGCTCCCGCCGGCGAGAACGGCCACGCGCCCGAAGCCGCGCGGATCGTCCAGGCGCGGCAGGGCGGGCGCCTCCTCGGCCCGGAAGACGCCGCCCGCCGTGCCGGGGCCAGGCGCTGCCGACCGGGAATCCGGGCGTGCGCCGTGGACGGACCGCCCCGCCTGCGGGCGGTGCGAAGCGCCCCGCGGCTGCGCGCTCCGCGCGCCCGTGTCCGCGCCGCCCCCCGCCGACGGATTCGCCACCTGCCCTGCCTGCTGCCGTGCCATCCTCATGCCTCCCTGCCCTCCTCAGGCTCGCCCACGATCCGCACCTCGGGCTCCAGCCGCACGCCGTGCACCCGCTCGACCGTCTCCTGCACGTGGCGGATGAGGGCCTCGATGTCGGCGGCGGTGGCGCCGCCGGTGTTGACGATGAAGTTGGCGTGCCGCTCCGAGACCATGGCCCCGCCGCGGCGCACGCCCTTGAGGCCGGCGGCCTCGATCAGGCGCCCGGCGTGGTCGCCGGGCGGGTTGCGGAAGACCGAGCCGCACGAGGGCCGGCCCATGGGCTGGGTGGCCGCGCGGCGGGCGAGCAGCGCGCGGATGCGCTCGAGGCCGCGCCCGTCGCCCGGCGCGAGCGCAAGCGCGGCGGCCACGAACCACTCCCCCGCAGGCCCGCGCACGCTGCGGTAACCCACCGTGTAGTCCGCCGGGGCGCGTGCGCGCACCCGCCCGGCGCGGTCGATGGTCCAGACCTGCCGCACCCGGGCCCAGGTCTCGCCGCCGAAGGCACCGGCGTTCATGGCGAGCGCCCCGCCCACCGTGCCCGGGATGCCCGCCATGAACTCCAGCCCCGCAAGGCCCATGCGCGCGGTGGCG
This sequence comes from Gammaproteobacteria bacterium, assembly GCA_026989495.1. GTDB lineage: Bacteria > Pseudomonadota > Gammaproteobacteria > S144-34 > S144-34 > S144-34. The sequence goes on from JALSJE010000125.1 coordinate 23,646, forward strand.
CGCGCGAGCTTGGCGCAGGCCGCGCCCGCCTCGGCGCGCACGGTCCGGGCGTCCAGGCGCTCGATGCGGTCGAGGCCGCCGTGCAGGAGGATGACCGTGCCGCGCAGCCCGCCGTCGCGCACCAGCAGGTTGCTGCCGAGGCCGACCCAGTGCAGGGGCTCGTCCGGCGGGAGCGTGCGCAGGAAGGCGGCGAGGTCGTCCAGGTCGGCGGGGCGGTAGACCCGCTCGGCGCGCCCGCCCACACGCCAGCTCGTGTGGCGCGCCATGGGCACGTCGCGCTCGAGCCGCCCGCGCAGCCCCGCGGCCTCCCGAGGGCTCGGCACCATCATCCCGCCCCCTCCTCCGCGAGCCGGCGCGCGAGCGTCCCGATGTCGCCCGCGCCCATCACCAGCACCACGTCGCCCTCGCGCGCCAGGCCCGGCAGGAGCCGTCCGGCCTCGGCCACGTCCTCGGCGAAGACCGGATCCACCTCGCCGCGGGCGCGGATGGCGCGCGAGAGGCTGCGCCCGTCCGCCCCGGCGATGGGAACCTCGCCCGCGGGATAGACCTCGGTCAGCAGCAGGGCATCGGCGCGCGAGAGCACGCGCACGAAGTCCTCGAACAGGTCGCGCGTGCGGCTGTAGCGGTGGGGCTGGAAGACCACCACCACCCGTCGCCCCGGCCACACGGCGCGCGCCGCTGCCAAAGTGGCCTCGATCTCGCGCGGGTGATGGCCGTAGTCGTCCACCAGGATCACGCGCGCGCCGCCCAGCGGCACCTCGCCATGGAGCTGGAAGCGCCGGCCGATGCCCGCGAAGCGCGCGAGGCCGCGCGCGATGGCGGCCTCCTCCACCCCGAGCTCGCGCGCCACCGCGACCGCGGCGAGCGCGTTGCGCACGTTGTGCAGCCCGGGCAGGCTCAGCTCCACCGCCAGCGGCGGGGCATCCCCGCCCACCACGGTGAAGCGGGTGCGCAGGCCCGCCTGCGCGATGTCCACCGCGCGCAGCTCGGCCTCGGGGCCGAGGCCGTAGGTGAGCACCGGGCGCGTGATCTCGGGCAGCACCGCGCGCACGCCCGCATCGTCCACGCACACGACCGCCAGCCCGTAGAAGGGCAGGTGGTGCAGGAACTCCACGAAGCTCGCCCGCAGCCGCGCGAGCTCCCCGCCGTAGGTGCCGAGGTGGTCGGCGTCGATGTTGGTGACCACGGCGATCACCGGCTGCAGGTAGAGGAAGGAGGCGTCGGACTCGTCGGCCTCGGCCACCAGGTAGCGGCCCGCCCCGAGGCGCGCGTTGGCGCCCACGCTGTTGAGGCGCCCGCCGACGACGAAGGTGGGATCGAGGCCGCCCTCGGCGAGCAGGCTCGCAACCAGGCTGGTGGTGGTGGTCTTGCCGTGGGTGCCGGCCACGGCGATGCCGTAGCGGAAGCGCATGAGCTCGGCGAGCATCTCGGCGCGCGGCACCACCGGGATGCGCCGCCGCCGTGCCTCGGCCACCTCGGGGTTGTCGGGCGCCACCGCGCTCGAGACCACCACCACGTCGGCGCCGGCCACGTGCCCGGGATCGTGGCCGACGCGCACGCGCGCGCCCAGCCCCTCGAGCCGGCGCGTGACGGCGTTGGGCCGCAGGTCCGAGCCGGTCACCACATAGCCCAGGTTGATGAGCACCTCGGCGATGCCGCCCATGCCCGATCCGCCGATGCCGACGAAGTGCACGCGCCGCACACGCCCCATGCCCTCCGCGGCCCAGGGCGCGCGCGCACCGTCGAGGCTCGCGGCCGGCCTCATCCGGCCACCTCCAGACAGACCGCCGCCACCCGCTCGGCGGCGTCCGGCAGGGCCGCCCGCCGTGCCGCCTCGGCGCGCCGCAGCAGGGCCTCGCGGCCGGCGAGCAGCGCCGCGAGACGGGCTGCGAGCGCCGCCGGCTCCAGGGGCTCGGTCACGATCTCCGCCGCGCCGGCACGCTCGAGCCAGCGGGCGTTGGCGCGCTGGTGGTCGTCCACCGCGTGGGGGTAGGGCACGAGCAGCGCCCCCACCCCCGCGGCCGCGAGCTCCGCCACCGTGAGCGCGCCCGCGCGGGCCACCACCAGGTCGGCCCAGGCGTAGGCCGCGGCCATGTCCTCGATGAAGGGCAGCACCTCGGCCGCCACGCCCACGCGCGCATAGGCCGCGCGTACGGCCTCGGCGTGGGCCGGGCCCGCCTGGTGCCGCACCGCGGGCCGCGCCGCGGCCGGGAGCCGCGCCAGCGCTGCGGGCAGGGCCTCGTTCAGGGCGCGCGCGCCCTGGCTGCCGCCGAGGACCAGCAGCCGCGTGGGCCCCGTGCGTCCGGCCCAGCGCGCCGCCGGCGCGGGGAGCGCGGCGATCTCGGCCCGCACGGGGTTGCCCGTCACCGTGACCTTCGGGCCCTCCGGAAAGGCGCCGGGGAAGGCGGCCAGCACGCGGCGGGCGAGCGGGGCGAGCAGCCGGTTGGTGAGCCCCGGGATGGCGTTCTGCTCGTGGATCACGAGGGGGCGCCGCAGCAGCCACGCGGCCACCCCGCCGGGGCCGGCGGCGTAGCCGCCCATGCCCAGCACCACGTCCGGGCTGAGGCTCCGCAGCAGCCGCGCGGCGGCCGCCACCGCGCGGGCGATGCGGAAGGGAGCGGCGAGCCAGGCGCCGACCCCGCGCCCGCGCAGGCCCGCCACCGGGAGCGTGTGCAGGGGCAGGCCCGCGGCGGGCACCAGGCGCGCCTCCAGGCCGCGCTCGGTGCCGAGCCAGGCCACGGCCGCCCCGCGCGCGCCGAGCGCCTGCGCCACCGCCAGGGCCGGGAAGACGTGGCCGCCCGTTCCGCCTGCCATGATCACCACGCGCACCCCCGACGCCTCCGGCTCACCGCCTCCGGCCTCCGTGCCGCCGCCCCCCGCGCGAGGCGGTCCCGATGCGCGCCAGGGCGTCGCCGCCCCAGGCGCGCGCCTCGTGGTCCACCCGCAGCACCAGCGCCAGGGCCACGCAGGTCACCACCAGGCTGGTGCCGCCGTAGCTCATGAGGGGCAGGGTCAGCCCCTTGGTGGGGAGCAGCCCCATGCTCACGCCCAGGTTCACGAAGGCCTGGAGCCCGATCCAGGTGCCGACGCCGGCCGCCAGATGGCCGGCGAAGCCGAGCCCGCCCTGCCAGGCGCGGCCGGCCACGGCGAAGACCCGCCACAGGAGCAACGCGTAGAGGCCGATCACGGCCAGCGTCCCCGCGAGCCCCAGCTCCTCGCCGATGACCGCGGGCAGGAAATCCGTGTGGGCCTCCGGCAGGTAGAAGAGCTTCTGCACGCTCTCGCCCAGGCCCACCCCGAGCCATTCCCCGCGCCCGAAGGCGATGAGCGACTGGGTGAGCTGGAAGCCGCTGTCGAAGGGGTCGGCCCATGGGTTGAGGAAGGTGGTCAGGCGCGCGAAGCGGTAGGGCGAGGCCACCGCCGCGGCCGCCGCGGCGAGCGCCACCGCCGCCGCCAGCGCCGCGAAGCGCCCGAGCGGCACGCCCGCCAGGAACAGCATCACCAGCAGGGTGGCGCCGAGCACGGCGGCCGCGCCGAAGTCGGGCTCGGCGAGCAGCAGCGCGCATGCGATGCCGATCACGGCCACCGGGACGAGAAAGCCGCGCAGGCTCGCGCGCACCGCCTCGGCCCGGCGCGCGAGATGGTCCGCCAGAAAGACGATGAGCAGCAGGCGCGCGGGCTCCGATGGCTGCAGGCTGAGGGGCCCCAGCCGGATCCAGCGCTGGCTGCCGTTGACCTCGTGGCCCAGGCCCGGCAGGAGCACCGCCGCCAGCAGGAGCAGCGCCGCCGCCAGCAGGGCCGGGCCCAGGCGCTGCCAGGCCGCGAGCGGCACCCGCCAGGCGAGCCAGCCCGCGCCGGCGCCCAGGGCGAGCGCCACCGCATGGCGCAGGGCGTAGTGGAGCCCGAAGCCGGTGGCACGCTCGGCGGCGGCCACGGAGGCCGAGGCGACCATGACCAGCCCCAGCGCCGCCAGCGCCGCCGCCGCCCCCAGCAGCCACGGGTCGCCCGCGCGGGGCATCCGCGCGGCCGCACGGCGCGATCTGCCCGCATCCTGCCGGCGCCAGCGCGCGTCCGCCACCGCGCTCATCGCCTCCCTCCGTGCAACGCGTGCACCGCCTCCGCGAAGGCACGGCCACGGTGCTCGAAGCCCGTGAACATGTCGAAGCTCGCGCAGGCCGGCGCGAGCAGCACCGCGTCACCCGGCCGGGCCAGCTCGCCCGCGAGCCGCACCGCCTCCTCCATGGTGCGCGCGCGCCGCAGGGCCGGCACCGCGCCGGCGAGCGCCGCCTCCAGCCTCGAAGCGTCTTCGCCGATGAGGACCACGCCGCGCGCGCGCCCGCGCAGGGCGGCGGCGAGCGGGGCGAAATCCTGCCCCTTGCCCTGCCCGCCCGCGATCAGCACCACGGGGCGGCCCAGGCTGGTCACCGCCGCCACCGCGGCGCCCACGTTGGTGGCCTTGGAGTCGTCGATCCAGCGCACCCCGCCCGCCTCCCGCACCAGGCTCATGCGGTGCGGCAGGCCCGGGAAGTCGCGCGCGGCCGCCAGCATCGCCTCCAGGGGCAGGCCCACGGCCTCGCCCAGGGCGAGGGCGGCGAGCACGTTGGCGACGTTGTGCGTCCCCTGAAGGCGCAGCGCGCCCGCGGGCAGCAGGGGGTCGCCGCCGCGGGCGAGCCAGGCCTCGCCGCCGCGGCGCAGCACCCCCCAGCCCGACGCGTCCGGGCGGCCGAGGCCGAAGGCCACCCGCCGGCCGGGACCGGTGGCGAGCGCGCGGGCGCAGGCGTCGTCGCGGTTGATCACCTGCACCCGGGCGCGGCGGTAGATGCGCCCCTTGGCCGCGGCATAGGCGGCGAGGTCCGGGTAGCGGTCCAGGTGGTCCGGCGAGACGTTGAGCACCACGGCCGCCGCCGGCGCCAGGCTCTCCACGGTCTCGAGCTGGAAGCTGGAGAGCTCCAGCACGTAGAGGTCCGGCTCGGCCTCGCCCAGCAGCTCCAGCGCGGGGGTGCCCAGGTTGCCGCCGGCGCGCGCCTCCCAGCCGGCGCGCAGGGCCATGGCCGCCACCAGGCTCGTGACCGTGCTCTTGCCGTTGGAGCCGGTGATGGCCACCACCGGCGCCGTGGCCGTGCGCGCGAAGAGCTCGATGTCGCCCAGCACCGGCACGCCGGCTGCGCGCGCGGCGGCGATCTCCGGGGTGCCGAGCGGCACGCCCGGGCTTACCACGATGCGCTCGGCGTGGGCGAAGGCCTCCTCCGCGAGGCCGCCGACGAAGACCGCCACCTCCGGCAGCTCGCGCTGCAGGGCCTCGAGCCCCGGCGGCGCCGGATGGGTGTCGGTCACGGCCACGGACTCGCCGCGGCGCGCGAGAAAGCGGGCCACCGCGAGCCCGGTGCGCCCGAGCCCCACCACCAGCGTGCGCCGGCCCTGCACCGCCGCCCGCTCCTCCGCCTGCTCGCCCTGCCCGTCCATGCGCGCCCTCACCGGATCTTGAGCGTCGCAAGGCCCACCAGCACCAGGATCACCGTGACGATCCAGAAGCGCACGATGACCCGCGGCTCCGGCCAGCCCTTGAGCTCGAAGTGGTGGTGCAGGGGGGCCATGCGGAAGATGCGCCGCCCCGTGAGCTTGTAGCTCGCGACCTGCAGGATGACCGAAACCGTCTCCATCACGAACACGCCGCCCATGACGAACAGCACCAGCTCCTGGCGCGCGAGCACCGCCACCACGCCGAGCGCGGCCCCGAGCGCGAGCGCCCCCACGTCGCCCATGAAGACCTGGGCGGGATAGGCGTTGAACCAGAGGAAGCCGAGCCCGGCGCCCACCAGGGCACCGGTGAAGACCACGAGCTCGCCCACGCCCGGGATGTAGGGGAAGCCCAGGTAGGCGGCGAAGCGCGCATGCCCCGCCACGTAGGCGAAGACGCCCAGCGCCCCGCCCACCATCACCGTGGGCAGGATCGCCAGCCCGTCGAGCCCGTCGGTGAGGTTGACGGCGTTGCTCGTGCCCACGATGACGAAGTAGGCGAGCGGGACGTAGAGCCAGCCCAGCGCGATGGACACGTCCTTGAAGAAGGGCACGATGAGCTCCGTCTCGGCCGGCACCTGGGCGGTGAGGTAGAGATAGAGCGCGGTGCCGAGGCCCGCGACGGACTGCAGCAGGTACTTCCAGCGCGCCGGAAGCCCCCGCGGGTCGCGCAGCACCAGCTTGCGGTAGTCGTCCACGAAGCCGATGGCGCCGAAGGCGAGCGTGACCGCCAGCACCACCCACACGTAGCGGTTGAAGGGGTCCGCCCACAGAACCGTGGCCGCGGCGATGGCCACCAGGATCAGGGTGCCGCCCATGGTGGGCGTGCCCGCCTTGGCGAGGTGGCTCTCGGGGCCGTCGGCGCGCACGGTCTGGCCGATGCGGTAGCGGTCGAGCCGCCGGATCATGGCAGGCCCCACCACGAAGGAGATCGCCAGCGCCGTCAGCACCCCGAGGATGGCGCGGAAGGTGAGGTACTGGAAGACGTTGAAGCCGCTGTGGAGGGCGGTGAGCTTCTGGGCGAGCAGGTAGAGCATCGCGCTCAGCCCTCCCCGTTCGCGGCCGGCGCCGCGGGCGCCGCCAGGAGGCGCTGCACGACCCGCTCCATGCGCATGCGGCGCGAGCCCTTGACCAGCACCGTCACCTCCGGACCGAGCCGCGGCGCGAGCGCGGCCACGAGCTCCTCCACGTCCGTGCAGGCGCGGCCGGCCGCGCCGAAGGCGCGCGCGGCGCGCGCGGCCTCCCCGCCCAGGCCGTAGAGCGCCGCCACGCCGGCGGCCAGCGCCCGGCGGCCGGCGGCCTCGTGCCAGGCGGCCGACTCCGGCCCGAGCTCCGCCATGTCGCCGAGGACCAGCACGCGCTCGCCCGGCAGCGCGGCGAGCACCTCGAGGGCGGCCTCGAGCGACTGGGGGTTGGCGTTGTAGGTGTCGTCGAGGAGCAGCGCGCCGCAGGGCAGTCGCAGCGGGCGCAGCCGCCCCGGCACGGGCTCGGCGGCCTCCAGGCCGGCGAGGATGGCCGCCTCGTCGGCGCCGGCGGCGCTCGCCGCCGCGGCCGCCGCCAGCGCGTTGAGGATGTTGTGGCGGCCGAGCAGGGGCAGGCGGCACTCGGCGAGCGGGCCCGCCGGGCCGCGCAGGTGCAGGCGCGTGCCCTCGGGCTCGGTGCGCCACTCGGCGGTCCACTCGGCCTCGGCCGCCAGGCCGAAGCGCACCACGGCACGGGCGCCGGCGGCGAGTTCGCGCCACAGGCCCGCGTGGGCGTCGTCGGCGTTGTAGACGGCCACGCCGCCGCGGGCGGCCACGGCCTCGAGCAGCTCCCCCTTGCCGCGCGCCACGCCCGCGACCGTGCCGAAGCCCTCCAGGTGCGCGGGCCCCGCGTTGAGCACCACGCCCACGTCGGGCTCCGCCATGCCCGCGAGGCGGGCGATATCGCCCGCGGCGCTCGCCCCGAGCTCGACCACGGCCCAGCGGTGAGCAGGCGTGATGCGGCAGAGCGTGAGCGGCACGCCGATGGCGTTGTTGAGGTTGCCCACGGTGGCGAGCCCCGGGCCGGTGCGGGCGAGGATGGCGGCGGCGAGCTCCTTGACCGTGGTCTTGCCGCTGCTGCCCGTGACGGCCACCACGGGCCCGGCGCAGCGGCCGCGCCACCAGCGCCCGAGCCGGCCGAGGGCCTCCAGGGTGTCGTCCACGAGGACGCGCGCGAGCGGCCCGCCCGGGTCCTCGGCCACCAGCACGGCCGCCGCGCCGCGCCCGGCCGCATGCCCCACGAAGTCATGGCCGTCGAAGCGCGGGCCGCGCAGGGCGACGAAGAGCTCTCCGGGAGCCACCGTGCGCGAGTCCGTGCTCACCCCCGCGAGCGTCACGTCCGGCCCCAGCAGGCGTCCGCCCACCGCCGCCGCAACCTCGCTCAGACGCACGCCGCTCATCCGCCGCCTCCCCCACGCTCGGCCAGGGTGGCCAGCACGACGGCGCGGTCGCTGAAAGGGCGGTATTCGTCGCCCACGATCTGCACCGTCTCGTGCCCCTTGCCCGCCACCAGCACCACGTCGCCCGGGCGCGCGCGCCCGACCGCGTGGCGGATGGCGGCCTCGCGGTCGCGGATCACATAGGCGCGGTCCGGGTCGCGCATCCCGGCGAGGATCTCCGCCACGATCCGCGCGGCGTCCTCGCCGCGGGGGTTGTCGTCGGTGATCACCACGTGGTCGGCGCCGGCCTCGGCCACACGGCCCATCTCCGGGCGCTTGCCGCGGTCACGCTCGCCTCCGCAGCCGAACACGCACCACAGCGCGCCCGCGCACAGGGAGCGCAGCGCCGCGAGCGCCTGGGCCAGGGCGTGCGGGGTGTGGGCGTAGTCCACCACCACCAGGGGCTGGTCCGGCCCGCCGCCGAAGCGCTCCATGCGCCCGGGCACGGGGCCCACCCGCGCCAGCCGCGCGCAGGCCTCCTCGATGGGCGTCTCCAGCGCCAGCAGCACCGCCAGCGCCGCGAGCAGGTTCCAGGCGTTGAAGCGGCCGAGGAGCGGGGCCGCGAGCTCGCACCCGCCCCAGCTCGTCTCCACCGCCATGCGGATGCCCTCGGCGTCGGCGCGCAGGTCCCGGGCGAGCACCCAGGCCGCCCCCGCGGGCACCTCGGCCTTCGTCCCGTAAGCGAGCAGGCGCGCCGGCCCCGGCGGCTCGGCGAGCCAGCGCGCGCCCATGGGGTCGTCCGCGTTCAGCACGGCCCAGCCGAGCTCGCGCCCCTCGAACAGGCGGCGCTTGGCGCGGGCATAGGCCTCGGCGTCGCCGTGGTAGTCGAGGTGGTCCCGGGTGAGGTTGGTGAGCACGGCCGCCTCGAAGGCCACCCCGGCCACGCGCCCCTGGTCGAGGGCATGGGAGGAAACCTCCATCACCGCCCAGCGCGCGCCGGCGCGCCGCAGGGACTCGAGGCGCGCATGCACCTCGACCGCGTCCGGCGTGGTGTGCCCGTCGCTGTCCAGGGCGCCGGGCAGCCCGTGGCCGAGCGTGCCCATGAGGCCGCAGCGGGCGGCGGGGCGGTCCAGGGCGCGGGCGACGAGATGGGCGCAGGAAGTCTTGCCGTCGGTGCCGGTGACACCCACCACCCGCAGGTCGCGGGAGGGGTGCAGGTAGAAGCGGTCGGCGATGACGCCGGCGCGCTCGCCCAGGCGCTCGACCGGAACCAGCGGGATGCCCGCCACCTCGGCCGCGCCCGTGCCGGGGAAGGGAGGCTCCCAGGCCACGGCCGCGGCCCCGGCGGCGATGGCCCGGTCCAGGTAGGCGAGGCCGTGGGTGCGCCGGCCGGCCCGGGCCAGGAAGAGATCGCCCGGCCGCACCTTGCGGCTGTCGGCCGCGAGCCCCGTGACCATCACGTCGGCCGCCGGTCCGGCGTCGGCGAGCCCCGCGAGCAGCTCGCCCAGCCGCCGCCCCGGCAGCCTGGCCCCGTGTGCCGCCATCATGTGGCCGCCTCCGCGCCCAGGGCCACGTGCATGGGGCCACGCGGCGCATCCGGGGGCACGTCCAGCAGCCGCAGCGCCCCCGCCATCACGCGCGCGAACACGGGCGCGGCCACCTCACCGCCGTAGTAGGCGCCGGCGCGCGGCTCGTCGATCACCACGACGGCCACCAGGCGCGGGCGGCTCGCCGGGGCCATGCCGGCGAAGAGGGCCACGTAGCGCGTGTCGCTGTAGCCCCCGGGACCGGCCTTGCGCACGGTGCCGGTCTTGCCCGCCACCCGGTAGCCGGGCACGGCGGCGCGCCGCCCCGTGCCGCCCGGGCCCACCACGCCCTCCAGCATGGCGCGCACCTGGCGCGCCACGCGCGCGGGCAGCACCCGCTCGCTCCCGGCGTTTCCGGCGCGCCGCGGGAAGCTCACCTGCGGCAGCCGCCCGTCGGCGGCCAGCGCCGCGTAGGCGCGCGCGAGCTGCAGGGCCGTGACCGAGAGCCCGTAGCCGAAGGCTGCCGTGGCCTGCTCGACCACGTGCCAGCGGCGGTGGTCGAGCAGCACGCCGTCGGCCTCGCCCGGGAAGCCGCTGGCCGTGGCGCGGCCGAAGCCGAGGCGCGCGTAGACCGACCACAGACGCCGCGCCGGGAGCGCCAGCGCGATCTTGGCCGCGCCCACGTTGCTGGAGCGGCGGACGACCTCGGTGACGTCCAGCAGGCCGAAGTTGCGGATGTCGCGCACGGTGGCGTCGGCCACGCGCAGCAGCCCCGGGCGGGTGTCCACGGGGGTGTCCGGGCGGAAGCGCCCGCTTTCCAGCGCCGCTGCCACCGTGAAGGGCTTCATGGTGGAGCCCGGCTCGAAGACGTCGGTGACGGCGCGGTTGCGGCGTGCCGTGCGCGGGCCGCGGTCACGGCGGTTGGGGTTGTAGGCGGGCTGGTTGGCCATGGCCAGCACCTCGCCCGTGCGCGCGTCCAGCACCACGATCGAGCCGCCGCGGGCGCGGTGGCGCAGCACCGCGGCCTTGAGCTCGCGGTAGGCGAGGTACTGCAGGCGCCGGTCGAGGGCGAGGCGCAGGTCGCGGCCGGGGCGCGCGGGCCGCAACAGGGCCACGTCGCGCACCACGCGCCCGAGCCGGTCCTTGAGCACGCGCTTGGCCCCGGGCTCGCCTCGCAGCCAGCGGTCCCAGCCGAGCTCCACGCCCTCCTGGCCCACGTCGTCGATGTTGGTGAAGCCCACCACGTGCGCGGCCACCTCGCCCATGGGGTAGTAGCGGCGGTACTCGCGCTGCAGGTGCACGCCGGGCAGCCCCAGCGCCATCACCCGCGCGGCGGTGGCCGGATCCACATGGCGGCGCAGGTACACGAACTCGCGCTCGCGCCGGGCGGCGATGCGGCGCACGAGCCGCTCGGCCGGCATGCCCAGCGCCTGGGCGAGCCGCGCCAGGGCACGGCGGTCGGCGGGCAGCGCTCCAGGGTCGGCCCACACGGAGTCCACCGGCGTGCTGATGGCGAGCGGCTCGCCGTTGCGGTCCATGATCATGCCGCGGTGCGCGGGCACGCTTACCACCCGCAGGTGGCGCGCCTCGCCCTGGCGGCGCAGGAAGTCGGTGTTGAGCACCTGCAGGAAGACCGCGCGTCCGGCCAGCGCGAGCCCCGCCAGCGCGAAGCAGGCGAGCACCACACGCCGGCGCGCGAGCGCCGGATCGGCCCGCCCCCCTGCGCTTTCGTGCCGCTGCCACCTCATGGCCTCACCACCACCACCTCGTCCGGCCGCGGCAGGCGCATCCGCAGCCGCTCGCGCGCGAGGCGCTCGATACGCGAGTGGGCGGCCCAGGTGCTCTGCTCGAGCTGCAGCCGCCCCCACTCCACCTCGAGCGCGTCGCGCGCCTGCTCCAGGCGCGCGAGCTCGGCGTAGAGGCGCCGGCTGAGGTGGCTGGTGTAGACCACCCCCAGGGCCGAGGCGATCACCGCCAGCGCCAGCCCGGCCGCCAGGAGGCGCGCCCCGCTCATGCCGCCAGCCTCTCCGCCGCCCGCAGGACCGCGCTGCGCGCGCGCGGGTTGGCCGCCACCTCCGCCGCCCCGGGGCGCACCGGCCCGCCGAGCAGCCGCAGCCGCGGGGCCCTGGGCGGCGGGAGACCCGGCGCCGGGGGCGCCGGCCGCGCCTCGCCGCGCAGGAAGCGCTTGACGATGCGGTCCTCGAGCGAATGGAAGCTGATCACCACGAGCCGCCCGCCCGGCGCGAGCGCCTCCACGGCCTGAGCCAGCCCCGCCCGCAGGGCCTCCAGCTCGCGGTTGACGTGGATACGGATGGCCTGGAAGGTGCGCGTCGCCGGGTGCTTGCCCGGCTCGCGCCCCGGCACCGCGCGCGCCACCACCTCGGCCAGCTCCGCGGTGCGCCGCAAGGGGCGGGCACGCACGATGGCGCGGGCGATGCGCCGGGCGTGGCGCTCCTCGCCGTACTCGGCGATGACGCGGGCGATCTCGCGCTCCGGGGCGCGGTTGAGCCAGTCGGCCGCGCTCTCGCCCGCCGCGGGGTCCATCCGCATGTCCAGGGGGCCGTCGCGCAGGAAGCTGAAGCCGCGCCCGGGATCGTCGAGCTGGGGCGAAGAGACGCCGAGGTCCATGAGGATGCCGTCCACGCGCCCGGCCCAGCCCTGCGCGGCCACCAGCCCCGCGAGCGCCGCGAAGGAGCCCTGGGCCACGCGCACCCGGGGGTCGCCGCCCAGGTGCGCGCGGGCGTGGGCCACGGCCTCCGGATCGCGGTCGAGCACGAGCAGCCTTCCGGCCGGGCCGAGGCACGCGAGCACTGCGGCCGCGTGGCCGCCGCGCCCGTAGGTGGCGTCCACGTAGCGCCCTGCCGCCCGCACGTCCAAGGCCTCCAGCACCTCCTCCAGCAGCACCGGCCGGTGGCCCGGCGCCTCCGCCATGGGACCTACAGGGACAGCGAGGCGAGCTCCGGCGCCAGCGCCTCGATGGCCTCGCCCTCCGCCTCCTCGAGCCATGCCTCGCGACGCTCCGACCAGGTCGCCTCGTCCCACAGCTCGAACTTGTTGCCTTGCCCGATCAGCACCACCCGCCGGTCCAGCCCCGCGAACTCCCGCAGCGGCGGCGGGACCAGGATGCGGCCGTGGCTGTCGAGCTCGCACTCGGTGGCATGGCCGATGAGGAGGCGCTGCAGGCGCCGCGCGGCCGGGTTGAGGCTGGGCAGGCGCACGAGCTTGCGCTCGATCTCCTCCCATTCCGGCAGGGGGTAGAGCAGCAGGCAGTGGTCCGGGTCCACCGTGACCACCATCTGCCCGTCGCAGCGCTGGACCAGCCGGTCGCGGTAGCGGCTGGGCATGGCCATCCGCCCCTTGGCGTCCAGCGTCAGATGATTGACCCCCCGGAACAAGCCTGCCCCCTCTGGTGGCCCGGGCTCCCATTACGTCCCACTTTTTCCCACTTTGTGACACTATAGGTACCCGCTCTCGCGGCTGTCAAGGACGACCGCGCCGAAAGTTGCTTGGCGGACAGGAGCTTACGCGCTCCGCCGGGTCTCGGAAGCGTGACAAAAAGCGCAGGAATCAGCCGGTTGCGAAAGCAAGCTGAGAAACAAGGTCAATCCATGAGAAAAGGCCCGGAGGCCGGGGCCTCCGGGCCGGGTTCGGCGCGAGCCGGCCTGTAAGCCGGGTTCTGTTCCCCGCCGCGGGGGCGGGGCGGCAGCCATTCATCTGGGACGTGCGTCGCCGCACGCCTCTAGCGACCTACCCGGGAGCCGTGCGGGCCACACGATCGCTCCCCTATTCGGTCTTGCTCCGGGTGGGGTTTGCCGTGCCGCGGATGTCGCCACCCGCGCGGTGCGCTCTTACCGCACCGTTTCACCCTTGCCTGTGCCCCGGAGGGGCCATCGGCGGTCTGTTCTCTGTGGCACTTTCCGTGGGCTCGCGCCCCCCAGGCGTTACCTGGCACCCTGCCCTGCGGAGCCCGGACTTTCCTCCCCGCGCGCGAGGCGCGGAGCGGCTGCCCGGCCGGCTCGCCCGGGCCACTCTAGGCCCGCGCCCCGGCGGGCGCAAGGCCGCTCAGCGGCCATCCTTTTCGACCGCCCAGCGGTAGAGCCGGTTCCGTGGCAGGCCCGTGATCTCCGCCGCCGCGCGCGCCGCCTCCCGGGGCGGCAGCCGCTGGAGGAGGACGGCTAGCACCCGCCGCGCCTCGGCCTCGTCCGGGGCGGGCGGCGCCTCGGCCCCCGACACCACCACCACGGCCTCCCCGCGCCGCTGATCGGCCTCGGCGGCCACGCGCGCGGCGAGCGCCTCCAGCGTGCCGCGCAGGACCGTCTCGTGCCGCTTGGTGAGCTCGCGCGCCACCACCGCCCGGCGCTCCCGTCCCAGCGTCCCGGCCATGTCCGCCAGGCTCTCGGCCAACCGGTGGGGGGCCTCGAAAAAGACCAGGGTGCGCCTCTCGCCGCGCAGCGTGCCGAGCCGCGCGCGCCTGCCGGCCGCCTTCGCCGGCAGGAAGCCCTCGAACACGAAGCGCTCGGCCGGCAGCCCCGCGACCGACAGGGCCGCGGTCACCGCGCTCGGGCCGGGCACGGCCACCACCTCCAGCCCCGCCTCCCCCGCCGCGGCCACCAGGCGCCGGCCCGGGTCGCTCACGAGCGGTGTGCCGGCGTCGCTCACCAGGGCCAGGGCCTCGCCCGCGCGCAGGGCCGCGAGCAGCTCGGGCACGCGGCGGGCCTCGTTGTGGGCGTGCAGCGAGACCAGCGGCGTGGCCAGCCCCAGGCGCCTGAGCAGCGCGCCCGTGACGCGCGTGTCCTCGGCCACCACGCGCCCCACGCCCGCCAGAACGGCCCGCGCCCGCGGGCTCAGGTCGCCGAGGTTGCCGATGGGCGTGGCGACCACGTAGAGCGTGCCGGGCTCGATTGACACCTCCGGGGCGCCTTCCGATACTCGCTCCACCTTGCGCACCCCATCCGCCAGCCTGTCCGTCGGGGCCCGCCGGCCGGGGCCACGGCCGCCTATGCTGCGGCCCCGCCCGCCGCGGGGGCAAGCGCGTGCCGCCCGCATTGCCGGGGCCGCCCGCCCGCAGGTCGGGCCCGGAACCGGTGCCGGAGGCGGGCCGCCCCGCCTGCGGGCGCTGCGCCGCTCCCCGCGGCTGGCCTCAGCCGAGCGCCGGCCCCGTGTCCGTGGCGCCCTGCCCCTGCTCGCGGCCGCGCTCCTCGTGGCCGCCTGCGCGCCGGCGCCGCCGCGCCCCGCCCCAGAGACGCAGGCGGTGGGGGCCGCCGAGCGCGAGGCAGCGGCGCTGCGCGCCGCCGGCGACGCCACCGGCGCGGCCCGCCGCTACCTGGAGGCCGCGCGCACGGCGCCGGCCGCGGCCCGGCCCCGGCTCCTGCTCGCGGCCGCACGGGCCTGGCTCGAGGCCGGGAACCCGCGCGAGGCCCTCGCGGCGCTGCCGGACGTGCGGCCGGAATGGTCCCGGGAGCTGCGCCGCGCGGCGCACCAGGTCCGCGCCGAGGCCTACCTCGCGGCGGGCAATCCGCTGGAGGCGGCGCGGGAGCGGCTCGCCGAGGCGGACCTCGCCCCCGGCCCGGACGGGCGGACGGCGGCGCTGGACGCCGCCTGGGAGGCGCTGCAACGATTGCCGGGCCCCTACCTGCGCTTCCTCGCCGAGACCACCGCCGAACCGCGCCTGCGCGGCTGGCTCGAGCTCGCCGCCGCGGCGCGCACCCATCCACCGGGCCCGGCAGCCGAGGCGGCGCTCGCCGCATGGCTGGAGCGGCACCCGGGCCACGAGGCCGCCGCCCGCGCGCAGGCCCTGCGCGAGCAGCTGGGCGCGCCCCGAGGCGTGCCGCGCCGCATCGCCTTGCTGCTGCCCCTGTCCGGCCCCTACGCCGAGGCCGGGCGCGCCGTGCGTGATGGCTTCCTCGCCGCCTGGTACGCGGATCTCTCCCCGGACGAGCGCCCGCCCGTGCGCGTGCTGGACACGGGCGGCCGTCCCGAGGCCGTGTGGCCACTGTACCGGCAGGCGGTCGAAGGCGGCGCAACGCTGGTGGTGGGGCCGCTGCGCAAGGAGGCCGTGGCCGAGCTCGCGCGCGCCGGCTCGCTGGAGGTGCCCGTGCTGGCCCTCAACCGCGCGCCCCCCGCCGCCACCGCCGCCCCGGCGCGGAGCCCGGAGGCCGGGCCGGGGCCGGCGACGAAGCCGGCGGCGGGCCAGGCGGCCCCCGCCCCGGCGCCGGACACGCAGGGTGAGGCTCGGCCCTCCCCGCCGGAGCGGCTCTACCAGTTCGGCCTCGCCCCCGAGGACGAGGCCGCACAGGCCGCCGAGCGTGCCATCGTCGAAGGCTGGGAGCGGGCGCTGGTGCTGGTGCCGGAGGGGCCGTGGGGCGAGCGGGTCGCGGCCGCCTTCGCCCGGCGCCTCACCGAGCTCGGCGGCACCGTGCTGGAAGCGGCGGCCTATCCCCGGCAGGGCGCGGACTTCGCGCCGGTGCTGCGCCCCCTGCTCAACCTCGACGAGAGCGCCGCGCGGCGCGCGCGGCTGGCCCGCATCCTGGGCCGCCGCCTCGCCTTCGAGCCGCGGCGCCGGCGCGACGTGCAGGCGATCTTCATGGCCGCCTTCCCGCGCGCGGCGCGCCTGCTCAAGCCGCAGCTCGACTTCCACCGCGCCTCGGGCGTGCCGGTGCTCGCCACCTCCCATGTCTACGCCGGCACGCCCGACCCGGAGCGCGACCGGGACCTCGACGGCATTCTCTTCTGCGACCTGCCCTGGCTGCTGGACCCCGGCGCGCGCCATCCACTGCGCGCGCGCATCGGGGCCCTGTGGCCCGAGCGCGCGGCCCGCTACCCGCGCCTGTTCGCCCTCGGGGTTGACGCCTTCCGCATCGCGCCCTACCTCCCCGACCTGGAGGCCGGGCTGGGGCCCATCCCGGCGGCGACGGGCGACCTCACCCTCACCGCGGGGCGAACGCTCAGCCGGCGCCTGCGCTGGGCGCGCTTCCGCCGCGGCCGGCCGGTGCCCGCGGACGAGGCCATGGCCGAGCCGGACCGACCGCATCCCGCCCCTCACTGACGTTTCCCCCCGGCGGGGTGCCCCGCTCGCGGCCCTCCGGTATGATGCCCGCGGACGAACCGGCAGGGAGGCCGCGCGATGGGGCTGCCATGGAGGATGCGACGCGGGCAGGCGGCGGAGGCCCGCGCCCGCCGGCACCTGGAGCGGGCCGGGCTCCGCACCCTCGCCTGCAACTGGCGCTGCCGCGGCGGCGAGCTCGACCTGGTGATGGCCGACGGGCCCGCCGTGGTCTTCGTGGAGGTGCGGCTGCGCGGCGCGGGAGCGCAGGTGGCCGCGGCCGAGAGCGTGGACCGGCGCAAGCGCGCGCGGCTCGTGCGGGCGGCCCGGGCCTACGTGGCCCGCGAGCTCCGGAGCTGGTCGCGGCCGCTGCGCTTCGACGTGGTGACCGTGGAGGCGGACGGGCGCCTGCGCTGGCTGCGCGACGCCTTCCGCCCGGACGCCTGGTGAGTGCAGGGTTGCAGAGTATGGAAGCGGAGAGGACGGTTCCGGTGGATGAGGCCGCGCGCGTGCGCGCGCTCTTCGTCGAGAGCGCGCGCCTCAAGGCCGAGGCCGGACCCGCGCTGGCGCCGGCCATCGCCCAGGCGGCGGCCCTCGTGGCCGGGGCCCTGCGGTCCGGCGGCAAGGTGCTCGCGTGCGGCAACGGCGGCTCAGCGGCCGACGCGCAGCACTTTGCGGCCGAGCTCCTCAACCGCTTCGAGCGGGAGCGAGCCCCGCTGGCGGCCGTGGCGCTCACGACCGACAGCTCCACGCTCACCTCCATCGCCAACGACTACGACTTCGGCCAGGTCTTCGCCAAGCAGGTGCGCGGCCTGGGCCGGGCGGGCGACGTCCTCGTCGCCATCAGCACCAGCGGGCACTCGCCCAACGTGAACGAGGCCGTGCGCGCGGCGCACGCGTGCGGGCTGCGGGTGGTGGCCCTGACGGGCAGGGACGGGGGAGAGCTGGCAGGGCTGCTCCGGGAGGGCGACGTGGAGATCCGGGTACCGGCCCGCTCCACGGCCCGCATCCAGGAGGTGCACATCCTGGCGCTGCACTGCATCTGCGACCTGCTGGACCATGACCTGCCCGAAGCGAAGGAGGACGAGGCATGAAGAACACCGAGGCATCTGCGCGCACCCTGGCATTGGCGCTGCTGGCGGCGGCCACGCCCGCCCTGCTCGGCGGCTGCGCCGAGGCGGTGGTGGGCGGCGCCGTGGCCGGCGCGGCCGTGGTGCACGACCGGCGCACCCCCGGCACCGTCATCGACGACCAGCTCGTCGAGCTGCGCTGGATCCACGAGTACCACAAGGATGAGACCCTCAAGAAGCAGTCCCACATCAGCGCGACGAGCTACAACGGTGTCCTGCTGCTCACGGGCGAGGCCCCCACGGAGGACCTGCGCGCCCGCGCCGAGGCCATCGCGCGCGGCCTGCCCAAGGTGCGACGGGTGCACAACGAGATCCGCATCGCCGCGCCCAGCTCGCTGTCGGCGCGCTCGAGCGACGCCCTCATCACCGCCAAGGTAAAGACCAGCCTGTTCAAGGTGAAGCTCGAGGACTTCGATCCCACGCGCGTGAAGGTCGTCACCTCGAACGGCACGGTCTACCTCATGGGTCTCGTCACGCGGCAGGAGGCCGCGGCCGTGGTGGAGCAGGTGCGGCGGGTGAAGGGCGTGCAGCGCGTGGTCAAGGTCTTCGAGTACATCGGCTGAGGCCTGCGCCGCGCGGCGCAGGCGCGGAGCGTACGTGAGCGGTTCCCTCGTCGCCGACCTCGAGCGCGCGGCGGGCGCGGCGGCCGTGCTGGCCGAGCCCGCCGAACGCTGGACCTACGGCTACGACAACAGCCGCCGCCACGCCATGCCCGCGGCCGTGGTGCTGGCCGAGGAGGCCGCGCAGGTGGCGGAGGTGGTGCGCGTCTGCCGCGCGCACCGCGCGCCGCTGGTGGCGCGCGGGCGCGGCACGGGCACCGCGGGTGCCGCCGTGCCCGCCGCCGGCGGCGTGGTGCTGAGCCTCGAGCGCATGGACGCCATCCTCGAGCTCGACCCGGACGACCGCCTCATGGTGGTCCAGCCGGGCGTGACCAACGCCGCCGTGCAGCGGGCCGCCGCCGCGCACGGCTTCTTCTGGCCCCCGGACCCCACCAGCGCCGAGGTGTGCACCGTGGGCGGCAACCTCGCCTGCAACGCCGCCGGTCCCCGCGCGGTCAAGTACGGCACCCCGCGCGACTGCACCCTGGGCCTGGAGGCGGTGGCCGGCACCGGCGTGCGCTTCCGCACCGGCGTGCGCACCACCAAGGGCGTGGTGGGCTACGACCTCACGCGGCTCATCATCGGCTCCGAGGGCACGCTCGCCGTCATCACCGAGGCCACGCTGCGGCTCACGCCCCTGCCCGAGGCGCGCCGCACCCTGCGCGCGGTCTACGCCGACGTCGCCGCCGCCGCGCGCGCGGTGACCCGTCTCATGGCCCTGCCCGCCGGGCCCTGCGCCCTGGAGTTCATGGACCGCCGCGCCCTGGAACTGGTGCGCGGCCACCAGGCCGTGGCCTTGCCCGAAGGCGCCGGGGCCCTGCTCATGATCGAGGCCGACGGGCCGGCGGGCTGCATCGGCGAGATCGTGGCGGCCACGCGCCGCGCCGCCACCGTCGAGGGCCTGCTCGAGCTGGACGAGGCCGCGGACGAGCAGGCGCGCGCCGAGCTGTGGCGGGCGCGCAAGGCGCTGTCGCCCGCGCTGCGCAACGCAGCCCCCGGCAAGATCAACGAGGACGTGGTGGTACCGGTCTCACGGCTGGCCGATCTGGTGCGGGGCCTGGAGCGGCTGGCCGAGACGCACCGCACCCTCATCGTCAACTTCGGCCATGCCGGCAACGGCAACCTGCACGTGAACCTGCTCTACGACCCGGCCGATGCGGACACGCTTGCACGCGCCGAGCGCTGCCTGGACGCGGTCTTCGGCCTCGTGCTCGAGCTCGGTGGCACCCTCTCGGGCGAGCACGGCGTAGGGCTGGTCAAGCGCGAGCTGGCCGCACGCGAGCTCGACCCCGCCGCCCTTGCCCTCATGCACGCCCTCAAGGCCCAGTTCGACCCCGACGGCATCCTCAATCCCGGAAAGACCCTCCCCGAGCCGGCCTGAGGCGCCTCGACGCGCTTGACTTCCATCAAGGTTGATTTCCGTCAGCGCCGTCGGCGGCAGCCACCACTATGTTCGCTTCCGATGCAGGGAGAGCGTGCGCAGCCGTCGGGGCCCCATAACGCAAAGACATGCGAAGCCGGACGAACCCTGCCCCACCCAGGGGACGGGAAAGGCCGCAGCAGATCCGATCCACACTCGGGGGGAAGCCATGAAGACCACAAGCCACCGCATCGAGCACCAGACCTCACTGCTCAGCGCACTGCTGGCGACCGGACTCTTCACTGCCGGCGTCTCCAGCGCACTGGCGGATAGCCTCGAGGAGGCCCTGAGGGGAGGCGAGGCGAGCCTCGACATCCGTCTCCGCTACGAATGGGTCAGGCAGGATGGTGCGGCGGACAACGCACGGGCCTCGACGGTACGGACCCGTATCGGTTACCGCACAGGCACCTATCGCGGCCTGCAAGCCTTCGTCGAGATGGAGAACACTTCGGCAGTCGGCTCCGAGGGCTACCGAGTCCCCGGCGCCTCGCCCTATGGCCCCCGCACCCCAGGTCGCCCGATCGTGGCCGACCCGCTGTTCACCGAGCTGAACCAGGCCTGGCTGGAGCTCACAGGACCTTACACCACACGCATCCGCTACGGCCGCCAGCGCGTGACTCTCGACAACCATCGGTTCATCGGCAACGTCGGCTGGAGGCAGAACGAGCAGACCTACGACGCCCTCACCCTGCGCAACACCGCCGTCGACGGCCTGAGCATCCTCTACGGCTACTTCACCAATGCAAACACGGTTATCGGAACCGACCGGCGCATGGGCTCCCACGTGCTCAACGTCTCATACGGCAAGCTCCCCCTTGGCCGTCTCACCGCCTACGCCTATCTGCTCGATTTCGAGGCGGGGGCGGGCACGGACAGCCGTACGGTCGGGGCCCGTCTCGCAGGCGAGCTTCCCGCCGGCGACCTCAGGCTGGGCTATCTGATCGAGTACGCGCAGCAGGACTCCTATGCCGACAGCTCCGGCCTCGACCATGCCTACCACCGGCTGGAGCTCGGTCTGGGCCTGCGCGGCCTGACCTTCAGGATCGGCGAGGAGCGGCTCGGCGGCGACGGCGGCACCGCATTCCAGACACCGCTCGCGACTCTGCACGCCATGAACGGTTGGGCCGACCGCTTCCTGACCACGCCTGCAGACGGGCTCGTGGACCGCTTCCTGTCCGTGGGCGGCAAAGTGGCGGGAATCGCCCTGCGGGCCGTCTACCACGACTTCTCCGCCGACCGCGGAGACCGCAGCTACGGCGACGAGATCGACCTCCTTGCCCTCTACCGTTTCGGGCGTCATATCACGCTGGGAGTCAAGTATGCCGGCTATGACGCCGACAGCTTCTCGGTCGATACCGACAAGGCATGGGTCTGGATACAGGCCAGGCGCTGAGCCGCACCTCGTGGACGGCGGGCGGCCACCAAGCCGAGGGCAAGTCCAGCCGGCGTCCCTCAGCCCTCCGCGCCAGACGTCGTCGGATGGTCTGGAGTCGCCACGCTTTCGTGGACACCTGATGCTTTGGGATGGAGAAGGAGGTGTCTACGATGGCGAAGACGAGAAAACCGTATCCGCCGGAGTTCCGGCGGCAGATGGTGGAGCCGGTAGCGGGCCGGCCGGAGCCCGGATTCGCTTGCCCGGGAGTTCGAGCCGGCGGCCGAGAGCACCCGCAACCGGGTCCGGCAGGCCGATCGTGACGAGGGGCGTCGTGGCGACGGCCTGACGAGCCCGGAGCGCGATGAGCTGCGGCGGCTGCGGAGGGAGAACCGCCGGCTCAAGATCGGGCGCGAGATCCTGGCAAAAGCCGCGGCTGAGGTATCGCCCGGGAGACCGACTCGGTGCCGCCGAAGTCTTCGAGGCCGTAGAGGGTGAACCGGGCCCGTTACCTTGTGCCCACGATGTGCCGGCTGCGCGCATTCTCCCCGAGCGGGTTCCATGCGTGGCTGAAGCGCCCGATATCGGCCCGGGCGCGGCGGGATGCGGAGCTGGCGGAGAAGATCGAGGCCATCCATGCCCGCTCCCGCAGGACCCATGGGGCGCCCCGGATTCGCGCCGAGCTGCATGCCGAGGGCGAGCGTGTCGGGCGCAAGCGGGTGGCGCGGCTGATGAAGGCCAGGGGTCTGAAGGGTGTCAGCCGCCGCCGGGGCTGTCGCACCACCTGCCGCGGCGAGGCGGCCCGGGCGGTGCCGGCCCCGGTGGAGCGGGACTTTTGCGGCCGAGGCCCCGAACCGGCTGTGGGTGGCGGACATCACCGGGAAACTCTGATGGAAGCTCTGAAAAATCCGGTTTTTCAGGGCTCCCCGCGGCCATGGACGGCCGCGGGACGGCCCATGCACAGGGAAGTGCATGACGACACGCGAAAAATCGAAAGGGACCGCGAAGCACTATCGCGCTGATCGATCCGCGCAGCGGATTGGTCAGAGTTTCCAATTGAATGGCAGCGGATCGCGCGTGAGCGCGACCAGCACGATA